>CAZASR010000060.1:0-16131 GCA_964487765.1 uncultured Devosia sp.
AGACCGACCTCACGGTAATGGTCACCGGCGAGAGCGGCACCGGCAAGGAACTCGTCGCGCGGGCGCTGCACGATTTCGGCAAGCGCCGGAACGGACCCTTTGTCGCCATCAACATGGCGGCGATCCCGCGCGACCTGATCGAAGCCGAGCTGTTCGGGCACGAGAAGGGGGCCTTCACCGGCGCCACGGCGCGCTCATCCGGCCGATTCGAGCAGGCCGAGGGCGGCACGCTCTTTCTCGATGAAATCGGTGACATGCCGATGGACGCCCAGACCCGCCTGCTGCGCGTGCTGCAGGAGGGCGAGTACACGATGGTCGGTGGCCGGACGCCGATCAAGTCGAATGTCCGCATCGTCGCGGCGACGCACCGCGATCTGAGCCAGATGATCCGGCAGGGCCTGTTCCGCGAGGATTTGTACTACCGCTTGAACGTCGTTCCGATCCGCCTGCCGCCGCTGCGAGAGCGAACCGACGACATCGCCGACCTGGTTAATCATTTCCTGCGCGAGGCGCAGCGAGAGGGCGAGCCGGTCAAGACCATCTCGGCCGACGCCATCAAGCTGATGCAGGCTTATGCCTGGCCGGGCAATGTGCGCGAGCTCGAGAACCTCGTGCGGCGGCTGGGCGCGCTCTATGCCGACGAGAGCATTTCGCGCGAGATCGTGCAGGCCGAGCTTAACATCGCCGACCGCCAGGCGGTACCGGCGACTGCCGGGCCGATGGACATATCGGCGGCGGTGGAGACGCATGTCGCGCAACTGCTGCGCGAGCACGAACCGAAGCTGCCGCCGTCGGGTCTCTACCAGCGCGTGCTGGACAAGGTCGAGGCGCCGCTCATCGCCATGGTGCTCAATGCCTGCGGCGGCAACCAGATCAAGGCGTCGGAACTGCTCGGTCTGAACCGCAATACGCTGCGCAAGAAAATCCGCGCGCACTCGATCGAGATCGTCAAGCACAGCCGGCGGAACGGGTAGGGCAGGGGCCCGGTTAGGAACGGCCTACTCTTCGACCCAGGAATCGAACGTGCCGTCCTTCCTGAGGCGGGCGATCATCCAGCCATTACGGCCCTGGCGGACCTCGAAGTCGTAATCGGGCTCGATGGTGCGATAGACTTCAGCTGTGTTTCGGGCCGATTCTTCGCTGGCGCGAATCAGGGTAGAGGCGCCGGGTTCTGAAACGAAGGCTCTGGACATGTGTCAACAATGACATCTGAGCCACAAGGTTCAAAGGGGCGCGGCGCTGGTGTCACATTTCGGCAACAATTGTCTTGAAGGGTCCGCCCGATTGAGCCAGTTTAACCCTATTTTGCGGCATTCCGGGATACGGTCTGTGACATGAGCGACACAGCACTGACCAGCACCGGCTTCCCGGTCGATCAGGAGGTGGCGCCTCGTCCCGCCAAATCCCTGTTCACCGAGCGCGGCCGCAAGGCGCTGCGCGCCGTCGGCCTGATCATCGTCGTGCTCTCGGTGCTGGTCGCCTCGGGCTCGTTCCTCATCATGACCGGAACGACAAATATCGAGCCGACGCCGGAAGTCTGGACCATCATCTGGATCGCCAACGGGCTGCTCGTCCTGCTGGTGATCGCGCTCGTCGTCACCGAGGCGATGCTGCTGATCCAGTCGCGCTTCCTGAGGCAGGCAGGCTCGGGACTGCAATTGCGCATGGTGGCGATGTTCGCGGCGGCCGCGGCGGTGCCGGCGATCATCGTCGCGATCGTCGCCACGATCTCGCTCAACCAAGGGCTCGACCAGTGGTTCTCCGAGCGCACCAAGACCATGGTCGAGGCGTCGCGGCTGGTAGCGCGCTCCTACATGCTGGAGCACGCGCAGGTGCTGCGCGACGACATCATCTGGACGGCCGGAGAACTCGAGCAGGCGAGGCAGACCTTCGAGACCGACCGCGTGCAGTACCAGCGCATCCTTACCGCCCTCGCCGTGACGCGCTCGCTGCCCTTTGCGACGCTCGTTTCTGGCGACGGGGACACGCTGATGCGGGCGCAGATCAACGCGCAGAACGTCTCGCCGCAATTGCCCGACGGACTGATCCCGCATGTGACCGAGGGGGTGCCGACGCTGATCTCGCCGGGCGACACCCAACTCGTCGGCGCCATCGTGAAGCTGCGCGGCTACGACGATACCTATCTTTTCGTGGCGCGGCCGGTGAATGCCGAAGTGCTCGAATTCATGCGGCTGACCGATGACAACATCACCGAATACCGGCAATACGAATCCAACCGGCTGGTCTTCCAGATCACCTTCACCATCATGTATCTCGGCCTGGCGCTCGTGCTGCTGCTCGCGGCGCTATGGGTCGGCATCGCACTCGCCAACCGCTTCGTCGGTCCGATCCGGAACCTGATGATCGCCTCCAACCGGGTGTCGCAGGGGGATCTCGACGTACAGGTGCCGGTACAGCCGGGCAGGGGCGATCTGCGCGACCTCAGCACCCGCTTCAATACCATGACACGGCAGCTCAAGACGCAGCACGTGGCGCTGGTTCAGGCCAACGAGACGAACGAGAAGCGGCGGCAGTTCACCGAGGCGGTCGTGGAAGGCGTGTCCGCCGGCATCATCGGCCTCGATGCATTCGGGGCCATTACGCTGTTCAACGCGCGCGCCTCCGAGATGCTTGGACACGACGAACTGTCCGTGGTCGGCCAGCAACTGGGCGAGGTCGTGCCGGCTTTGGCGCATATCGTCGACCGCGCGAAGTCCTCCCGGCGCGGGCAGATTCGCGACCAGATTGAAATCGGCTCAGGCCCAGACTACCGCACCTATCAGGTTCAGCTCACGCGCGAAGGCACGATGGCTGAATCGAAAGGTTATGTGATCACGCTGGACGACATCACCGATCTGCTTTCGGCGCAGCGCACCGGCGCCTGGGCGGACGTGGCGCGGCGTATCGCCCACGAGATCAAGAACCCGCTAACACCCATCCAGCTCTCGGCCGAGCGCCTGCGAAGGCGCTACGCCAGAAAGCTCGAGGACGACTTCGAGGTGTTCGACAAGTCGATCAACACGATCCTGAGGCAGGTGGGCGATATCGGCCGCATGGTAGACGAATTCTCCTCTTTCGCCCGCATGCCCGAAGCAAAGCCGGTGAAGGGTGACCTCACCGAGACGGTGCGCAACTCGGTATTCCTCGAAAGTGTCCGGCTGCCCGATCTGCAGATCAGGATGGAGCTGCCGGAAGAGCCGCTCCAGGCATATTTTGATCCGCGGCTGATCTCGCAGGTGCTCACCAATCTCATCAAGAATGCCACCGAAGCGATCGAGGGCGTCGGCGTCGGGGCGGTCAAGGATCCGCTGATCACCGTGAACGTCCACACCGAAGGCGAGCGCGCGCGCATCTCCATTTCGGACAATGGCAAGGGATGGCCCAAGGAAAACCGGCAGCGCCTGCTCGAGCCTTACGTGACGACGCGTGACAAAGGTACGGGCCTGGGGCTTGCCATCGTCGCGCGGATCATCGAACAGCATGGCGGCACGGTCGACCTGATCGATGCCGAACCCGACGGGGCGGGGCGCGAAGGCGCCTGCTTCACCTTCACCCTGCCGCTCGATTCACCGAACGAGCCGGCGGAATCGTCCAACGAGAGAGCCGAAGGGGAGGCCGCGCCGGCGGCTGCAACCGAAGGCCAGGAGGAACCGCCGATGCTGGCGGTCGAAAAGACGTAGTATGGCGCGTGACATTCTGATTGTCGACGATGAGGACGATATCCGGGACCTCATTGCAGGCATTCTCGAGGATGAAGGCTATGAGACGCGGCAGGCGCACGACGCCGACTCCGCGCTCAACGAGATTGCGCGGCGCCGCCCGAGCCTAGTGTTTCTCGACATCTGGATGCAGGGGTCGCGCCTGGACGGACTGCAACTGCTCGACGTGTTCCAGACCCAGCACGCCGAAATGCCGGTGGTGATGATCTCGGGCCACGGCAATGTCGAAACCGCCGTTTCCGCAATCCGGCGCGGCGCCTATGACTATATCGAAAAGCCGTTCAAGATCGACCGGCTGCTGCTGATCACGCAGCGCGCCATGGAGGCCACGCGGCTCAAGAGCGAAGTCGAAGAGCTGCGTGGCAAAGCCAACGCCCAGAGCCATGATCTGGTCGGCGTCTCGGGCGTGCTGCAGGCGGCGCGCGGGGTGATCGAAAAGTCAGCGCCGACCAATTCGCGCATTTTCATTTCGGGCCCATCGGGCTCGGGGAAGGGGCTCGCGGCACGGCTCATCCACCAGCGCTCTCCGCGGGCCGAAGCCCCTTTCGTCGAGATCAACTGCTCCCTCTATTCGACCGAAGAGGTGCAGGTCGTCCTGTTCGGCCGCGAGACACGCGAGAAGACCGGCACGGTGCGCACCGAAGTAGGGGCGCTCGAGCGGGCGCATGGCGGCACGCTCTATCTGAGCGAAGTTGCAGCGCTCCCCGCCGCGGCTCAGGCGGCGCTGCTCAGGACGCTCGTCGAAAACAAGTTCAACCGCGTGGGCGGCACCGTCGCGGTGCCCATCGATGTGCGGATCATTGCGGGCAGCTCGCAGAACGTTGCGCAGCTTATCGAGCAGCAGACGTTCCGCTCGGACCTGTTCCATCGGCTGTCGATCGTGCCGCTGCAGCTCACGCCCCTCAAGGAACGCCGCGAGGACGTGCCGGCGCTCGTCGATCTGTTCCTCGACCAGATCGCGCGCATGCACAACCTCAAGAGCCTCTCCATCGGCCCCGATGCGATTGCCGTGCTGCAGGCGCAGGACTGGCCGGGCAATGCGCGCCAGCTGCGCAATTCGATCGAGCGGCTGCTTATTCTCATCAAGGACAGCCAGCCCGAAAACGGCACGATCACCGCGCAGATGCTGCCCTCGGATATCGGCGAAGTGCTGCCCACGGTGGGCGACACCGACGAATCCGCGCACTTGATGAGCCTGCCGCTGCGCGAAGCGCGCGAAGTGTTTGAACGGCAGTATCTGCTGGCACAGATCGAGAGATTCGGCGGCAACATCTCGAAGACGGCGGAATTCGTGGGAATGGAGCGCAGCGCTCTGCACCGCAAGATCAAGTCTCTGGGCCTGTAAGACGGTTCTGCTAGGCAGGTAGAACCCGGCATGGCATAGTGCTGGCTGTGGGGGGCGGACCAATAAACCGATCGGGAGGCGAAATAGGCTTTCCGATTGGCAAGTCTTGGCGGCAATCAAGACCGCCAATTTTTGACAAGAGGCCACAAATGCCCGGCGAAAAGGCACAAAATCTCCAAGATGCGTTTCTCAATCACGTTCGCAAGCAGAAGGTCCCGGTCACGATATTCCTCGTGAACGGCGTCAAGTTGCAGGGCGTCATTACCTGGTTCGACAATTTCTGCTTGCTGCTGCGTCGTGATGCGCAATCGCAGCTTGTGTACAAGCACGCGATCTCGACCATCATGCCCGGCGCACCGATCCAGTTGTTCGATCCCGAACACGTGGGCGATTAGGCCGTTCAGCGAATGGCGAAGCGAACTCGTTTCCGGTTGGTCGCGTTTCTCCTCCGGACAGCGGCACTACACTTTTCCTGGAAGCGCCTCTAGGTAAGTCGAATGAGCATTTTCCAAGATGATGAGGACCGCTCCGGCGGTCCTCAGCCCTTTGTCGACACGCGTCCGGCACCGACGCGTGTGGGCCTTGTCGTGCCCGATTTGCGCGGTCACGCGACCGCGCACTCGATCGAGGCACGCAAGGCGGAGTTCGAGGGGCTGGCCAGGGCGATCCGTGTCGAGATCGTGTTTTCCGAGATCGTGCGCGTGCGCGACGTGAAGCCCGCGACCTTCATCGGTGGCGGACACGTGGCCGAGCTCAAGCAGAAGGTCGAAGCGAGCGACGTCGAGCTGCTGCTGGTCGATGCGGCGCTCGCGCCGGTACAGCAGCGCAACCTCGAAACCGAGACCAACGCCAAGGTGCTCGACCGGACGGCGCTGATCCTCGAAATCTTCGGCGAGCGCGCCGCGACGCGCGAAGGCGTGCTGCAGGTCGAGCTTGCTCATCTCAACTACCAGAAAAGCCGGCTGGTCCGCTCGTGGACGCACCTCGAGCGCCAGCGCGGCGGCTTCGGCTTCCTCGGCGGTCCCGGTGAAACCCAGATCGAAACCGACCGGCGCCTGCTCGAAGAGCGCATCCGGCTGCTTGAGGACCGGCTCGAAAAGGTCAAGAAGACCCGCGCACAGCAGCGCAGCGGACGGGAAGCTGTGCAGATCCCCATCGTGGCGCTGGTTGGCTACACGAATGCCGGCAAGTCGAGTCTGTTCAACCGGCTGACCGGGGCAGGGGTGTTTGCCGAGAACCTGCTCTTCGCGACCCTCGACACGACGCTGCGCAAGCTGGAGCTGCCGCACGGCCGGCAGGTGATGCTGTCGGACACCGTCGGCTTCGTCTCCGAACTGCCAACAACGCTCGTTGCGGCCTTCCGTGCAACGCTCGAGGAAGTCACCAGCGCCGACGTGATCCTCCACGTTCGCGACGTTGCCAATCCCGATTCCGCGGCGCAGGCCCACGATGTGCTCACCGTCCTCGGAGAGCTTGGTGTTTCCGCCGACACGACCCCGATCATCGAGGTTTGGAACAAGATCGATCTGCTCAGTGATCGCGACGTGTTGCAGACGGTGCAGCCGGCGGGCCACGTGGCGGGGACCATGCCGGTATCGGCCCAGACGGGCGAGGGGGTCGACGCGCTCCTCGCGGCGATCGAGCACACGCTGGGCAAGAAGAGCCGCACCTATCGGGTCCACATTCCGCATGCGAACGGCGCCGATGTCGGCTGGCTCTACGGCCACGCCGAGATTATCGGGAAGGACGAACCAGACAACGAGGGCCAGACCTACGAGGTCCGCGTCGAGCCCCGGCACCGCGACAGCCTGGTCCAGCGCTTCGCCGGCCGGATCGAGGCGGCCTGACCCTTGCGGGCGGAGATCAGCCCGCCTTGTCCTTCGCCCGGATTTCGTTCCAATAACCGTCCAGCCGCTCGAGCCCGGCGTCCTTCATCGCGATGCCATCGGCCTTCGCGCGCTCTTCCACGTAATGGAAACGCCGCGTGAACTTGGCGTTGGCGTCGCGCAAGGCCGCTTCGGGATCGACATTCAGGTGGCGGGCGAGATTGGCGATGGCGAAGAGCAAATCGCCCATTTCCTCGTGACGCTCCTTGTCGGAGGTGGCGGCTCCGAGTTCGTCGAGCTCCTCGGTGACCTTGGCCAGGACGGCCGGCACGTCGGGCCAGTCGAAGCCGACCTTGGCGGCCCGCTTGGTGAGCTTTTCGGCGCGGGCGAGGGCGGGAAGCACCATGGGGACATCATGGAGCACTGAAGGCTCGTCGGCCCGCTTGGCGGCCTTCCGGGCGCGTTCGTCTTCCTTCACATCGTCCCAGCGGGCCTTGGCGCCGCCTGCATCGCGGGCTGCCTGCTCGCCGAAGACGTGCGGATGGCGACGGATGAGCTTCTCGGTGATCGAGAAGACGACATCGCCGAAATCGAAACGTCCGTCTTCGGACGCCATCTGGGCATGAAAGACGGGCTGCAGCAGCAAATCGCCCAATTCCTCGCGTAGGTCGTCGAAATCCTTGCGCTCGATGGCATCGGCGACCTCATAGGCTTCCTCGATCGTGTAGTTGCGGATGGACATGAAGTCCTGGTCCAGATCCCACGGGCAACCGCCATCGGGATTGCGAAGCGCTGCCATGATCTCGATCAGGCGGGAAATGTCGCGGGAGGGCTGCATGGGATTCTCAGGCAAGATCGAACTCCACCGTGTCGTCTCCGAGCCGCGCTACGACGTGGCCCGGGCCGGAGGTCGGGACGAGCCCGCACAATGAGCCGGTGGTGATGACCGTGCCGGCCGATAACGGCAGGTGCGGCTGCTGCGCGCGGGCATAGGCGACGAGCGAAGCGAGGACCGAGCCGAAGCCGTGCTTGGCCGGCGCCGAGTAGATTTGCTTGCCGCCGAGCTCCAGCGTCACCGGCAGACCGCCAACCTCGCTGCCGCCCGAGAACCGCGGCCCGATGATGTAGCCGAAGGCCGACATGTTATCGGCGAGGGCGGCCGCCGGATCGGCCTTGTCCCGGTCGCGGTAGCGCGTGCCCAAGACCTCGACGCCGACGAAGACGTGGTCGACGGCGGCAAGGACCTCGGCGACCTCGGTTGCCGGATCGTTCGGCACGGCGCGCGCGAGCACGACGCCGACCTCGACCTCGAGGCCGACGGTGCGATCGGCAGGCAGAGCGGAGCGCGCCGTGCGGCCGACACGCGACGCATAAATTGGCGCCGCCACGCCGACACCGTCCGGATGCAGCGCCGATTTGAGCATAGCGGTTCCTTCGCCCAAGGCCGTCCGCGTCTCATGGATGATGCGATAGGCAGCAGCGCGGTCGAGGCCGACGAGCGTGGCGGCGTCGATGTCCCGGGTGCCCAGGCGCTGCGCGTCGGAGAGGAGGCGGACGAGGTCGGCTTCGCTGGTCATTCCACGCTTCCATGATTCGCATAAGATATATTATGGAACTATTGGATGGATCGGATTGGGCAAGATTGCCGGTATTTGATCCAATCTAGTGCCCATTGGCCAGAACCGCCGTGGCGGTGATTTCGATCCGCAGCCCGTCGGCCAGCAGCTCCTTGACGACAACCGTGGCGCGCACCGGATACGGCTTGCGGAAGAACTCGGCATAGACCGCATTCATGCCCTTGGCGTCGTTGCGGTCGATCAGGAACACGCGAACGTCGACAATGTCGGCCAGCGTGCCACCGGCCGAACGCACCGCCTGGTCGAGGTTCGTCAGCGCGCGTCGGGTCTGCGCCTCGATGCCGCCGTCGACGATGGCGCCGGTCTGCGGGTCCTCCGCAATAGCGACGAGCCAGACGTGCTTGCCGGCACGATTGGCGTCGCTGACCGGCGCGGAGGACGGCGCTATGCCCGTGGCGATGGTTTCGAACGGCATGGGCTTACCTCGGGCTGATGATTGTACCGGCGGTCACGTCGATCGCGAGCCCGTCATAGGCCGGCCTGACATTGTCCGGTGTGCGGGCGTCGGTATCGGCGTAATCGAGATCGATGTGAAGGTTGGTGAGAACGGCCTCACGTGGCGCGTAGTGCTCGACATGCTCGAGCGCCTCGCTGAGGCTCAGATGGCTTGGATGCGGTGTGGGTCGCAACGCATCGAGTACCCAGACGTCGAGGCCTGAGACGGCGCTCGCGGATTCGGCCGGGATGCCGCTCAGATCGCACGAATAGGCGAAATTCCCGACCCGGAATCCGAGTGAGAAAATCTCGCCATGATCCTGATTGAACGGCACGATTTCGATGTCTCCGCCAGGGCCCCTGATCGTCACCGGCCTGCCTGCGGCGATAAGGTTCTGGTTGAGAATCGGCGGGTAGCCGCTCCCGGGCGGCGCGGTGAAGCAGTACGAAAAGCTCGGCACGATGCGCTGCGCCGCCTCATGGCTGAAATAGACATCGACACGCCTGCGGGTATTGAGCGCCAGCACGCGCAGATCGTCGATGCCATGCGTGTGGTCGGCGTGCTCGTGCGTGTACAGCACGGCCTCGACCCGATCCACCTCGTGGCGCAGGAGCTGCTCGCGCAGATCGCACCCGGTGTCGACGACGATGCGCGTCGGCTGGCTGCCGCCCGTCCGCCCTTCGATCAGCAGCGAGCAGCGGCTGCGGCGGTTCCGGGGATTGGCCGGATCGCAGGCGCCCCAATTGCCCCCGATCCGCGGCACGCCCCCCGACGAGCCACATCCCATGATAGTGGCGATAATCGAGGTGGCGGCAGCCATCACCGCATCGCCTTGGTGAACAGCCGGAAGAAATTGTCGGTGGTCGTGGTGGCGATTTGCTCGAGCGAAGCGCCGCGCAGCTCGGCTAGCTTTTCGGCCGTGTGCCTGACGAAGGACGGCTCGTTGGACTTGCCGCGATACGGCACCGGCGCCAGATAGGGCGCGTCCGTTTCGACGAGGATGCGGTCAGCCGGCGCCATCCTCGCCGCCTCCTGAATCGTCGCGGCGTTCTTGAACGTCAGGATACCGGAGAACGAGATGTACCCGCCCAGCGCCAGGCCGCGGCGAGCCAGGTCGAGGCCCGACGAAAAGCAGTGGAGGATGAAAGGGAAGGCCCCCTCCCCCGTTTCCTCCTCGAGGATCGCGGCGATGTCGTCATCGGCCTCGCGGGCATGGATAACGAGCGGCAGACCGGTCTCACGCGCCGCCGCGATGTGGCGGCGGAACCCCATCGCCTGGGCCAGATAATCGCCGGGATAATGGTAGTCGAGGCCCGCTTCGCCGATGGCGACGCAGCGCGGATGCTCGGCCAGGCGCACGAGATCGGCCGTCTCGATATCGCTTTCTTCGTGCGCGTGATGCGGATGCGTGCCGACGCTGCACCAGACTTCCGCATTTTCCTCGGCGATCGCCGTGATTTCGTCGAAACGCTTCACCCGCGTCGAGATCGTCACCATGCGCTCGACGCCATTCCCCTTGGCCCGGGCGAGCACGCCGGCGCGATCCGCGGCAAGTTCGGGAAAATCGAGATGACAATGGGAGTCGACGATCACTTCAGCCGGCCGCCTTGGGCTGTTCGAACTTACGGAACACCGGCTCGGGCGGCGGCAGCGCCGTTTGCGGCGCGATGAACAGGTCCGGATCGAGAGCGTGCTCGAGCAGCCGCTGGTCGGCGGGCACCGCCAGCAGGTCCAGAACCTTGCCCGCCGATGCCGGGACGAAGGGCTGCGCGGCAATCGCGGCGCGGCGCACGACGTCGGCGGTGGTGGCGAGGATGGCGCCCATCCGCGCCATGTTGTCCTTCTTTCCCCATGGCGCCTGCTCGGCGAAATAGAGA
Source organism: uncultured Devosia sp. (assembly GCA_964487765.1). Lineage (GTDB taxonomy): Bacteria > Pseudomonadota > Alphaproteobacteria > Rhizobiales > Devosiaceae > Devosia_A. Next base: position 10,841 of record CAZASR010000060.1, read on the forward strand.
TTGGCCGCGCTGAGCGCGGCGATCAGCTCGGCCGATGCCTCGTGCAGCTGCTCGGTGGCCATGGCCGCGACCATGCGTTCGATGGCGAGGATGGTTTCGGCGACGATTTTGCGGTCTTCGCCCGATCCCTCTTGCCGCGGTGGCATCTGGCCGCCGAAATTCTTGGCGATCATCGACAGCGAGCGCTGCGCGAGATTGCCGAAATTGTTGGCAAGATCGGCATTGTTGCGGTTGATGAATTTCTCGCGGCCCCAGTCGCCGTCCTGACCCCACGAGATCTCCCGCAGGAAGTAGTAGCGCACGGGGTCCGCGCCGAACGCCTCGACCATTTCGAACGGATCGACGACATTGCCGAGCGACTTCGACATCTTCTTGCCCTCGGAGGTGAGGAAGCCGTGGGCGAAGACCCGGCCGGGCAGCGGCAATCCCGCGCTCATCAGGAAAGCCGGCCAGTAGACCGTGTGGAAACGGACGATGTCCTTGCCGATCACGTGCAAGTCAGCTGGCCAGAATTTCTGGAACAACGCGCCCTTGTCGTCGGGGAAGCCGGCGCCCGTGATGTAATTGGTCAGCGCGTCGATCCACACATACATGACGTGGCCCGGCGCATTGGGCACCGGAATGCCCCAGTCGAACGTCGTTCTGGAAATCGAGAGGTCCTGCAGGCCGCTCTTGACGAAGGAGACAATCTCGTTGCGACGTTCCCTGGGCGCGATGAAATCGGGCCGCTCCTCATAAAGCTCGAGCAGGCGCTCCTGATAGGCCGAGAGGCGGAAGAAATAGCTCGGCTCCTCGACCCAGGTGGCTTCGGCGCCGGAGGGGGCATACTTCTTGCCATCCTCGCCGGTGGCCAGTTCGTCCTCGTCGAAATAGGCCTCGTCGCGCACCGAGTACCAGCCGGTATAGGTCGACTGGTAGATGTCGCCATTGTCGGCCGCCGCCATGCGCTTCCATATCTCCTGGCTCGATTTGAAATGCCGCTCTTCGGTGGTGCGGACAAAGTCGTTGTTGGAGATGTTCAGCGCCGTCGCAAGCTCCATAAAGCGCGCCGAATTGCGATCCGCGAGTTCCCGCGCGCTGAGCCCTTCGCGCTGGGCGGTCTGCACCATCTTGAGGCCGTGCTCGTCGGTGCCGGTCAGGAACAGCACCTCGCGGCCTTCCAGGCGACGCCAGCGAGCAATGGCGTCGGTCGCGACCATCTCATAGGCATGCCCGATATGGGGCTGGCCATTTGGATAGGCGATCGCGGTGGTGACGTAGTAGGCGTTCCGGGTCATCGGGCTTCGGCTGGCATGAGATGGGTCTGGGCGTGCCGCCTGATCGCGTCGAACAGCGAGATCAGCGTCTGCCGGGCGTCGAGGTTGTATTCCTCGGCGTCGGCGAACAGGGCGTTGGCCTTCTCCCATAGCTCACCAGCCGAGGCAAGCCGGGGCCTTGCACCCGATTGGGCCGCATTGCGGGCCTCGTCCGCAATCCAGTCGAGCAGCATCTGCCTGCCGAAGGCATAGGCGGCACCATCCCTGTCGGCAGCCAGCCCATCGGCAATGCCCAGATAAATGGCGGCCGGGCCGTTTCCAGGCGCGCGCAGCCAGCCTTGGAGGGCGTTGAGTCCCTTGTCCTCGCCCATCGCCAGTGCCTCGAAAGCACGGCGCGGAACGCCGGCCGCGAGTTCGATGGCAGCGTCCGTCGCCTCCGGCACGATCTCGCGGATCGTGGCATCGCTCAGCGGGCGCAAGGCCACGGCATGACAGCGCGACTTGATCGTAGGCAGCAGGCCGCCGGGCCGGTGTGACACCAGGAGGAACAGCGTCTCCGGTGGCGGCTCTTCCAGAATCTTGAGCAAGGCGTTGGCCGAGGACGGATTGCAGTCGTCGATCGAGTCGACGATTACGACGCGGAAGCCGGCGCGGCCGCGCGTCATGCGGGCGTCCTCGATCAGTCCGCGGACCTCTTCGACCCGGATCGCCGTATAGAATCCCTTGCCCGTCTCGCGCGGCGCTTTGCGGAGGACGCGCAGATTGGGATAGGCTCCCGCTGCCACCTGGGCCGCGACGTGTTCGGCGCTCTCGTCACCGGTGCGGGAAAAGACTTCGCGAGCGATGTCGAAGGCGAGCGTGGCCTTGCCGACCCCGCGCGGGCCGTGCAGCATGATGCCGCCCGGCAGCCGGGCCGCATGGAGCGCGGCCACGATGTTGGCGCGCGCCGCCTCGTGGCCGACGACACGCTCGCGGCTCTCGGGCAAGGGGACGCCCTCGAGCTGGTCGGGCTCGCGGATGTCCTCGCTCACGCCGAATGCTCGAATTGCAGTTCTGGGAAGCGCCGGGTCATCGCGTCCCAGATTTCCTGTGCCAGGGCGTCCTCGGTTTGGTTGGCCGGGATGATCACGCAGCGATCGGCATTGTTGTGCGCAATGGCGAGGAAGGCGTCGCGGAGACGCTTGTGCCACTCGAGGTCTTCCTTTTCGAAGCGGTCACCCGTTTCGGCGAGGGTCGCCTCGGTTTCGCGCTCGAGCACGCGGCGGAAAGCAGCTTCCGGGTCCATGTCGAGCACGATGGTGAGGTCTGGCCTGTGTCCGTTCAGCGCCAGCACCTCCAGCGCATCGATCAAGCGCACGTCGACCCCGCCGGTGAGGCCTTGATAGGCGCGAGTCGAATCCGAGAAGCGGTCGGAAATCACCCAGCGGCCCGCCTCCAGATTGGGCGCGATGAGCTGGTTGACATGATCGAGCCGGGCGGCCGCGAACAGCACGGCTTCCGCCCCCGGCCCCCATGCTTCCGAACGCCCCTGCAGGATGAAGGCGCGGATGGCTTCGGCCTTGGGCGTGCCACCGGGCTCGCGTGTGCGCACCGCGGGGATCGACTGCTGGCTCAGCCCCGCGACGACCCGCTTCACCTGGGTCGACTTGCCGACCCCCTCCCCTCCCTCGAAGGTGATGAAGCGGCCCTGGCCTGTGGAGCGCTCGAGCATCAGGGCAGCCAGCCGAGCAGCAGTTCCTTGGCCGCATCGGCCGATTTGCGGAACAGATCGCCGTCCTCGACCGTGGCATTGGCGTAGAGCGGCGTCTCCTGCACGAGCGCATCGGCGCAGAAGACGTTGAGCGTGCCGACCTGCTGGCCCTCGAGCACCGGCGGGCGGAGCGGCCCCTTGTAGGTCACCGTCGCCACCGGACAGTTCTCGGCTCCCTTGGGGAGGAAGAGATCGATCCTGTCCTTGCCCACCAGCCCCACGCTCGGCTCCTCGCCGCCATAGACGTCGGCATAGGCCACCACCTGCCCCTTTGCATAGACCGGCCTGAGCTCGAAACCACGCATCCCCCAGGTAATGAGCTTGCGGCCCTCTTCGGTGCGCTCCCGCATGGTCTCGAGGCCATGGATCACCGCGATCAGCCGGCGGCCGTCATTGGGGGCCGAAAGCACCTCGCCATAGCCTGACGCCTCGGTGTGTCCGGTCTTGAGGCCATCCACCCCGATGCCGGTTTCGAGCAGCGAATTGCGGTTGAGCTGGCGGATCTTGTTCCAAGTGAATTCCGGCTCCGAGAAGATCGGGTAGAATTCGGGGTAAGTCTTGATGATGTAGCGCGCGAGCAGCGCAAGGTCGCGCGCCGTGGAATATTGGTCGGGATCAGGCAGGCCGGTCGAATTGACGAAGTTCGAGTTGTTGAGACCGATTTGCCTGGCGAGCTGGTTCTCGATGCGCGCGAAGGTTGCCTCGGTGCCGCCGATCCCTTCGGCCAGCGCAATCGCTGCATCGTTGCCCGACTGGATGATCACCGAGCGGATGAGGTCCTCGACCCGGATCCTCGAATTGAGTTCGGCGAACATGGTCGAGCCGCCCGACGCTGCGCCACCCGTGCGCCAGGCGTTCTCCGAGATGAAGAATTCATCGTCGAGCGAAAGCTTGCCCTGCTGGATGTACTCGAACACCACGGCGAGCGTCATCAGCTTGGCCATGCTGGCCGGCTCGAGCCGCTCATCGGCGTTCTTGTTGAGCAGGATCGTGCCGGACTCGTAGTCCACCAGCACAGCGAATTTTGCCTTCGTCTCGAAATCCTGCGCCAGGACCGGCGTGACGAACGCCGTCAGGCAGGTAAGCAGCAAGAGGGCCAGAAACCGCATTATCCCAACCATGTCCGCACCACGCCAGGCGCGTTCCGAATAGCTTCGATGGTCGCATGTTTGACCCGGGAAAGTCTCGCACTTTCCCGAAGCATGCTCCCGTTAGAGAACCGGGTCGGAGAGGCCAAGTTCCCGCGCGAGCGACAGGACGTCGGTCCGCGCGACACCGGGCTTAAGATGGGTCAATGTCAATCGTGTGGCCGGATTGCCACCGAGGTCGAGCCTTTCCTCGTCGACGGCGCCCAGCATGGCAAAGGATGCGGCGACCGTGTCCGCCGTGACCGGATCGTTGAAGATGCCGAGCTGGACGCGCACCTTGAGCGCGTCGGCATCGACCGCCTGACGCCACTCTTCGAGCTGTGGAGCAGTGGCAGCCATCGCCTCGGCCGCGATGGCGCCGGTCACGGACTGGTTCGCCTCCGCATAGCCGAACATGTTGATGATGTCCCCGACCAGCCCGCCGGAGAACGGATCTCGCGATGTCGGGGCCGGATCAGAGGCGACGTCGGCCATGGCGATCATCGTTGTCGAGCCATGCTGCTCTATCCGCGTCTCGCGATTGAGCGATGCCATCAGCATCTTGTTGTCGTCGACGTTGAGCGGTGCCGGGCCGACGTAGCGGACTTCCACATTGGCGCTGCCTTTGGCGCGGTAACCCAGCGCCTCCGCGGCCTGGTAGCTCAGGTCGATGATGCGGCCCGAGATGTAGGGGCCGCGATCATTGACTCGCACCATCACGGAGCGGCCATTCTCGAGATTGGTGACGCGGGCGTAGCTGGGGATCGGCAGCACCGGGCTCGCCGCGGTCATGTAATACGCCCCGAAAATCTCGCCATTCGCGGTACGGCGGCCGTGGAAATCCTGCCCGTACCATGAGGCCCTGCCGCGCTCGACATAGCCCGGCCCGTCGACAGGCTGGTAGGTCACGTTGCGGACCACATAGGGCTTGTCCGGCAGGACCCGCCCTCCCCCGCGCGGCGGATACTTCGCCTTGCTGACGCGCGGCGAGACCTTGACGCCGAACTCCTTGGAGGTGAACGCGGCGCGCTTGACGCCGGAGGAACCGACACCACCGGCGCAGGACGCCAGGACGGGTGCAACAAACAGCATCAGCGCGGCCATGCGCCATGTGTGGACGGCTCCGTGTTGGCAAGAACTTTGTTGACCTGATGCACT
>CAZASR010000061.1:0-16075 GCA_964487765.1 uncultured Devosia sp.
CAGTGGCACGCAACAGCACCAGAGCCTGGCAACGCATGCTGAGCGGGCGGCGGCTTGATATTCTCGATCCGTCGCCGGTGGATGTCGAGCTCAGCGATATCGCGCACGGGCTCGCCCGCGTGGCGCGCTGGAACGGGCAGACGCAAGGCGACTATCCGTTCTCGGTGGCGCAGCATTCGGTGCTGGTGCTCGAACTGTTCACCGCGATGACGCCGGAGGCGGCGCCACGCGACCGGCTCTACGCGCTGCTCCACGATGCGCCGGAATATGTGATGGGCGACATCATCTCCCCATTTAAGGCGGCAATGGGCGGCAACTACAAGGATGTCGAGAACCGCCTGCTGGGGGCGGTGCACCTGCATTTTGCACTGAACGCGACGCCACCCGTCGCGGTGCAGCGGCAGATCAAGCGGGCGGACCGGGAGGCGGCCTATCACGAGGCAGTGAACCTTGCGGGATTCGCGGTGGAAGAGGCGCGGCGGTTCTTCGGCGAGCCAACGCTGCCGGCGTTCGAACTCGAGCGCTTCGACCGGCTCATCCGGCCCTGGCCGACTCGCGAGGCGCATGACCGGTTCGTCGATGCGGTCGACATGCTGGCGACGGCCATCCACAGCTCATCGTGAAGTTAAGGTAAACGCCTGTTCCGTTTTGACGCAGGACGGTGCCGCATGGTTGATGGGACGTTAACGAACGTCTCGTCGGACCGGAGGCATCATGAGCAATATCGTCAGATCCGTCGTGTATGGCGTATTTGCCGGAGCCATCCTGGCGCTTTCGATCATCGCGCCGCAGCAGATCGGGGCCATTGCCGAGGAGCCGGTGAACGTTGCCGTGGCAACGATCGACAAGCTGTTTCCCGAGCCCGTCGATCCCAGTATGTTCCGCAAATATTCGATCACCTTCGACGACAGCGTTTCGACCGATGTGCAGCATACGCAAATGGTGCGGAAGATCGGCCATGGCCGGATGTCCGTGGTGACGATCGTGACCACCCCGAGCGGCACTTATTCGACCGACGGCATCCTCTCGCCGCATGTGCGCTATCCGGGAATCGACAAATCCCTCAAGCGCCGATCGCACGATCACTGGAGCCTTGCACCCAGCGGCAATGATGGCGGGCGCTGGGTCAGCTACGCGGACGGCTCGTTCATCTATCTCAGTTACCGCTCGCGGACTTAGGACGCCATCGTCGGATCAGCCCGCGGTCCAGCCACGCTTGAACTGGTAGAAGATGTGATGGCCGATCCGGGTGTTCTTCTTGAGCTTGGGCGCCCAGTGCGGGTACACGTAGGTGGCGTGATAGTGCGTCGAGGCACCCACCTCGGTGACGTAGAGCGTGCCGTTGATCACGCCGCGGGCGATCTCCTCGGCCTGCGCCCAGGCCTTGGGTTCGGTCACGTGCTCGGGGATGCCGTCGCAGGCAAATGAGAACTGGCAGGCATTGCGCATGTGCTGGTTCTGGAACACGACGTTGCAGATGGTCTTGGGATAGATCTTGTGGGCGAGGCGGTTCATGACGACCTGTCCGACCGCGATCTGGCCGCGATAGCTCTCGGAGCGCGCCTCGAAATAAATGGCGGTGGCCATGCACCACAGCTCCTTTTCCGAGACCTTGTTGCCGTGCTTGTCGACCAACAGGTCGAACGCGGTGGCCGGTGTCGTCTCGCGCGCATAGGCGAGCGTCCCCGGAGCGGTCACCGGCATGATTTCGGGCATGGGCACGACCTGGTCGATCGCGTCGAGAGCGGCACTGGGGGCCGTGTGATCGATGCTTGCGACCTCCACGGGATCGGTCGGGACCTCCTCGAGGTCGCCAATGGCGCGCTTGGGCTTGCGGGATTCGGCGAGCTGCGCGCGGATTGCTTCGAAGCCCCCGGACACCGTGACGCCGTCCGGCGTCAGGCGAGCGCGGTTGACCTTTTCGGCGCGATTGGGGCCAGAGAAGAATCCGGTATTGAACAGGCTTTCGACGGAGCCGACGATGACGAGATCGTTCCCCTTGCGCTCGAGCGTTGCGACGGGAGCAGCGGCGACCGCCCTGGTTGGGCCGTCGAGGCTGGGACCGTTCGCCCCCGCGGTCAGGAGGGGGTAGGCCAGCAGGGCCAGCACCAGCGTGGCGGCAATGCCAGCGCGGCTATGCCGGGGACGGGCCCAGGAGTCGATCGAACCGAATAGGCCCATCTAACGCAATACTACTCACGCAACGCCACACCACTCGACGCTTCGGCATCATGTTGCTCAAATGCCGACTAAAGCGATCATGGCGGATTAGGGTTATCGTGAAGTAAACCCCGCGCAGGCCAAGGGGCGGCGCGCCAAACGTAGTTAATTGGCCGCCTGGGCCAAGGCCAATCGGGCGACGGGGACGCGGTAGGGCGAGCAGCTCACGAAATCGACGTTGAGGCCGGCGAAGAAATCGAGCGACGCCGGATCGCCGGCATGCTCGCCGCAGATGCCGATCTTGAGGGCGGGGTTGGCGGCGCGGCCCCGCTCGATGGCGGTCGCGATGATCTCGCCTACTCCCTTCTGGTCGAGGGTGACGAAGGGATCGACCTCGTAGAGGCCCTTGCGCTGGTACGCGGCGAGGAAGGCCGGAGCATCGTCGCGGCTGATGCCGTAGGTCGTCTGGGTGAGGTCGTTGGTGCCGAAGGAGAAAAAATCGACGTGGCGGGCGATGTCGGCCGCGCGCAGGGCCGCGCGCGGCAACTCGATCATGGTGCCGAAGGCGAAGCGCTGGCGCGAGGCCGGCGGCAGCGCAGCGGCGTCGACCAGCGCCATCACCCGCTCACGTACCCAAGTGACTTCGAGGGCGGTGGAGACGAAGGGCACCATGATCTCGAGCGCGACCGGTTCGTCGCCATCCGCCATGGCGGCATGGGCACCGGCGAGCAGGGATTGCACCTGCATGTCAAGAATTTCTGGATAGGTGACCGCGAGCCGCACACCGCGATGGCCGAGCATCGGGTTGATTTCGGAAATCCGTTCCAGTCGCTGCCGCAACGCGCGCAACTCGAGGCCGAGGGACTGCGCTGTCTCTTCGATGTCCTCTTCAGTCCGCGGCAGGAATTCGTGCAGCGGCGGATCGAACAGGCGGACGGTGACGGGCCTTCCAGTCATCAACTTGAAGATCGCGGCATAGTCCGCCGTCTGGTAATCGACGAGGCCGCGCAGTGCCGCCTTGCGGTCGGCTTCATCGGCGCTAAGGATCAGGCGGCGGAGCGCGACGAGACGCTCGCGGGCGAAGAACATGTGCTCGGATCGCGCGAGGCCGATACCCTCGGCGCCGAAGCTGAGCGCCGTCGTGACGGCCTCGATCGTCTCGGCATTGGTGCGCACGTGGATACGGCGCGATGCATCCGACCAGCCCAGCAATTCGCCGAGCGCGCCGCCGATCTTTGGCCGGCTCAGCGGCAGCACGCCGGAATAGACGGCGCCATCGCCCCCATCGATGGTGATGCGGTCGCCGGCATGCAGCACGAGTTCGCCGATGCGGCAGGTTTGATCGGCAGGATCGACCGAGAGCGCGCGTACGCCCGCGACACATGGCTTGCCGGTGATGCGCGCGACGACGCCGGCATGGCTGGTCATGCCGCCACGGGCGGTGAGAATCCCCGTCGCCGCCTTCATGCCGTCGATGTCGGCCGGACCCGTCTCGTTGACGACGAGGATGCAGTGGCGGCCGCGCGCCTTGTAGCGGGCTGCGTCCTCGGCCGTGAACACGATGTAGCCGCTGGCCGCGCCGGGGGAGACGCCAAGGCCGGTGGCCATCGGCTCCTGCGCATGGCCGGAGCGGATGCTGGGATGGAGGAGCGCCACCATGCGGTTGGGGTCGATGCTGGCGACCGCTTGCTCCTCGCTCCAGACACCGCGTCCGACGCGGTCGGTCGCCGCCTCGAGCTCGGCGGCGGCAGTGGCCGGCCAGGGGCGCGCGCTCAGGAAGCTGACGCCACCCGTCTCAGCCGCGACGGTGATGCACATGTGTCGCGCGGCGGTGCGGTCCAGGACCTCACTCAGCTCGGCAGCCTCCGGCGCGAGGGGAACGGAGCCGCCGGGGAGCGGCGCCGGACCGATGGCGCCGCTTTGCGGATCGCGTGACAGGAACCGGATGATCTCCCCTTCGGCGACCGCCTGGACCAGAACGATGTCGTCGGCCTTGCCCTCGGCATAGGACTGGAAGGCATTGGCAATGGCGCGGCCGAGGGGGCGTGCAGGATCGACCGCCTCGGCTTCGGTGGCCGGGGCCGGCAAGCCGATGCGGGCCGCAGCAAGGCCCGGCCAAGGCTTGTCGGTGGCGGTGCGGACGACGAGCGGGGGCGGCCGACTGTCGCGGCCCACGAGGCGGAACAGCGTCGCCACCCAATGGGCGCGCAGGCGGTTTGCGCTCCGGCGCCGCTCGCTCTGAAGGGCATCCCAGGCGGCGCGGGTGATGAGGATGGTGGGGGCGGTCGGCAGCCCGTGTTCCCAGACAGCCCGGACCCAGCGGGCCTTGCCGGCGAGCAGGTGGCGCTGCGCCTCGGATAGATTTGCGTTGCCGCCGGCCGGCGCAACTGCAAACATTTCCAGGGCGAGGCTCAACGGGCAATCCCTTGATTTGGCTTGATTAGCATTGTGCCTGCCCACTCGGCGGCCCGCAACGGGCCTTGACTTGGGTGCGACCAGAAAGCATCTGCTGGGCCAATGACCAAGCCCAAGCTCGACATCACCCTGTGCGCGCCGCGCGGTTTCTGCGCGGGGGTGGACCGTGCCATCCAGATCGTCGAGCTTGCGCTCGAAAAGTATGGCGCGCCGGTCTATGTGCGGCACGCGATCGTGCACAACAAATATGTCGTGGAGGGACTGCGCCAGAAGGGCGCCGTGTTCGTCGAGGAGCTCGACGAAATCCCGCCCGGCGACGCGCCGGTGGTGTTTTCGGCGCATGGGGTGCCCAAGGCGGTGCCGGCCGACGCCAGGGCGCGCAACATGTTCTTCCTCGATGCGACGTGCCCGCTGGTGAGCAAGGTGCATATCGAGGCAAACCGGCACTTCAACGAGGGACGCGAAATCGTGCTCATCGGGCATGCGGGCCATGTCGAAGTCATCGGCACGATGGGCCAGTTGCCGGCCGGTGCGATCGCGCTCGTGCAGACGGTGGACGACGCTGAGGCGTTCACGCCGCGCGACCCCGACAAGCTCGCCTATGTGACGCAGACGACGCTCAGCGTGGACGACACATCGGCGATCGTTGACGTGCTGCGCCGGCGGTTCCCGTCCATCGCGCTACCGCACAAGGAGGATATCTGCTACGCGACCACCAATCGCCAGGAGGCTGTGAAGAAAGTCGCGCCCGCCGTGGATGCGATGGTGGTGGTGGGGGCGCCGGAGAGCTCCAACTCGGTGCGCCTGGTGGAAGTGGCCAAACGCGCCGGATGTGCGCGGGCGGTGCTGGTCGAGCGCGCCGCGACGATCGACTGGTCGCAGTTCGAGACCATCCGCACGCTCGGCGTGACGGCCGGAGCCTCGGCGCCCGAGACGCTTGTCGACGAGGTGATCGAAGCTTTCGCCGGACGCTTCGACATATCGGTCAGTGCGCATGGCGCGGGACGCGAAACGATCGTCTTCAACCTGCCGCGCGAGCTGCGCGTCGCATGACGGAGCTCGATCTGTTCGAGACCGAGCGGCTGGTGCTGAGCGGCTGGCGCCGCGAGCAACTGCCCGATCTCGTGCGGCTCCACGGCGATCCGGTCGTAGCGAAATACCTCAGAGGGCACGGCCAGCCCTGGTCGATGGAGGAGATGGAGTCCGCGCTCGACGAATGGATCGCGCTGTTCGAAACGCGTCGCCTGGGCAAGATGCGCGTGCGGCGCAAATCCGACGGCGTGCTGGTGGGCCGCTGCGGCTACGGGATTTATGCGCCGACGGGCGAACCCGAGATCGGCTATTCGCTCTATCCCGAATTCTGGGGCAACGGCTACGCGCTCGAGGCCGCTTCGGGCATGCGCGACTGGATCTTCCGCGAGACGGACGCGCCGCATTTCATCGGCATGGCGGATGTGCGCAACACTGCCTCGCTCAAGGTGCTGGAACGGATCGGCATGACGAAGACCGAGGTGTCACCGAGCGACGACGGCGTGCTGGTACAGTTCCATGTGATGCGGCGGCCCACATGACCGAGAGCGTGATCATTCACACCGACGGCGCCTGCTCGGGCAACCCGGGTCCGGGCGGATGGGGCGCGGTGCTGCAATATGGTTCCACCGTCAAGGAGCTCAAGGGCGGCGCACCGGTGACGACCAACAACCAGATGGAGCTGACGGCGGCGATCGAGGCGCTCAATGCGCTCAAGCGCCCGTGCAATGTGGAGCTCCATACGGACAGCAATTACGTCAAGGACGGGCTGACCAAGTGGATCCACGGTTGGAAGCGCAATGGCTGGCGGACCAAGGAGCGCAAGCCGGTGAAGAATGTCGAGCTGTGGCAGGCGCTCGACGCCGCGGTGCAGCGGCACACGATCAACTGGCACTGGGTCAAGGGTCACGCCGGCGATGAAATGAACGAGCGGGCCGACCAGCTCGCCAATGAGGGCATGGCGCCGTTCAAGCCGCAGCGCCGCGACCGGACGCTGGTGCCACCGGTTTAGTTCAGGAAGCGGGCGAGCAGACGACGAAATGAATGTTGTCGCTGCCGTCCTGCCGCACCTCGAGCTGAATGCCCGGGGTGCCGTTGCCGACATCCACCACCATGCCGCCGATGAGCTGGAAGCCCTCCTCGGTGTAGCCGCCGACGGGACCGAGGAAGGTGATGTTGCCGTTCGCGGCATCGAGCTCGAGATCGTAGGCACCTTCATACTTGCCGTCGAAGGCGGGGCCCTTGTAGGTGCGGCCGACGATCTCCATGCTGCCGCCACCGTAGCGCCCGTCCAGCACGCAATCATAGGTGCCGTCCGGCAGCTCGACGGCGAACGCGGGCGACGCCAGTGCGGCGAGCGCGGCAGCGACCAGAACAGATTTCAGCATCAGCCCGCGACCTTCGAGAAATCCGCGACAAGATGCATCGTGTTGCGCAGCGCCGCAAGCAGATGCAGGCGGTTGGCGCGGATGGCGGGGTCGGGGTCGTTGACCAGCACCTGTTCGAAGAAGGCATCGACAGGCGCGCGGAGCGTTGCCAGCGAAGCGATGGCACCGCGGTAGTCGTTGGCCGCCACCCGGGCGGCGGCTTCGACATCGACCTGCTTGATCGCGTTGGCAAGCGCGATCTCCTCGTCGAGCACGAATTTGGACTGGTCGGAGACCGCGTCGTAGGTCTTGCCGTCCTTCTTCTCCTCGGCGGCAAGGATGTTGGCGGCGCGCTTGTACCCGGCGAGTAGATTCTTGCCGTCGGCAGAATCGAGCAGCGCCGACAGTGCTTCGACGCGACGCGTGATCTCGAGGATATCGTCCGACTGCGCCGTGATCACTGCATCAACGAGATCGTGGCGGGCGCCGGCTTCGCGCAGCGAGACCTTCAGGCGATCATGGAAGAATGCGAGCAGGTCGGGCTCAACGGCGAGCGGGAAGGTCAGCTCGTTATCCGTCACGATCCGGATCACGCCCAGCGCGGCTCGGCGGAGGGCGAAGGGGTCGCGCGAGCCGGTGGGCTTTTCGTCGATGGCCCAGAAGCCGGTGAGCAGATCGAGCTTGTCGGCGAGCGCGACGGCGATGGCGACGGGCTCGGCAGGAACGTGGTCGGTGGGGCCCAGCGGCTTGTAGTGATCGGCGACGGCGTTGGCGACTTCGCGTTCCTCGTTCTGCGCCAGCGCGTAGTAGCGGCCCATGACGCCCTGCAGCTCGGGGAACTCGCCCACCATGTTGGTGGTGAGATCGGCCTTGGCGAGCATCGCGGCACGCTTGGCGAGCTCGACATCGGCGCCGACTTTGGGCGCGATTTCGGCGGCAAGCTTCACCAGCCGTTCGATCCGCTGGAACTGTGTTCCGAGCCGGGCATGGAAGATCGATTGCTCGAGCCTGGGCAGGCCGTGCTCGAGCGGGAGCTTGAGATCGGATTCGTAGAAGAATTTCGCATCGCTCAGCCGCGCATGGATGACGCGCTCATTGCCGGCGACGATGGTGACGCCCTGGTCGGCCGCGACATTGTTCGCGGTGAGCAGGAATTTGTTGGTCAGCCGGCCGCTCGAATCGCGCAGACAGAAGCATTTCTGGTTGGCGCGGATGGTGGCGATGATCACTTCCTCGGGGACCTCAAGGAAGGCCTCGTCGAAGGCGCCCATCATCACCACCGGCCATTCGACGAGCCCGGCGACTTCCTCGAGCAGACCCTCGTCGTGGATGACGCTCAGCCCCTGCGCGAAGGCGAGGTTGTCGGCGTCGGCGCGGATGATTTCCTTGCGGCGATCGAGATCGAGGACGACCTTCGCCTTTTCGAGCGCGCTCACATAGTCGTCGAAGCGGCGCACCTCGATCGGGCCGGGCGCGAGGAAGCGGTGGCCATAAGTGGTGCGGCCGGCGGGGATGTGATGCGCCTTGAACGGAATGACGATGGGCTCGTCATTGTCGGTGCCGAAGGTCGCGACGATGGCGCGGATGGGGCGCACCCAGGTGAGCCCGCCCGTGCCCCACTGCATGGATTTGGGCCAGGGGAAGCTCTGGATGACGCGCGGCAGGATGTCGGCGATCAGCCTGACGGCGTCCGCGCCCTTCCTTTCGATCTGCGCGACGTAGGAATCGCCCTTTTTGGGATCGGACACGATCCTGGCCTGATCGATCGAGGTGAGGCCGGCCGATTTGAGGAAGCCGTCGATCGCCTGCTGCGGGGCGCCGACGCGGGGACCCTTCTTTTCCTCGCGCAGGTCGGGCGAGCGGCCCGGAATGCCGGCGACCGTCAGGGCCAGGCGGCGCGGGGTGACGAAGGCGCGGGCGCCCTCATAGACCAGACCGGCCTCGACCAGTGCGGCGGTGACGGCCTTCCTCAGGTCCTCGGCCGCCTTGCGCTGGAAGCGCGCGGGGATTTCCTCGGAGAACAGTTCGAGCAGCAATTCAGGCATTTGTGGTCCCGGACATGAGGGCGCGCGAGGGTTAGCAAGGGCGGCGGGGATTGTCCAACGTGGGTGGCGCGGGATCGGTGTCTCGAAGGGCTAGACCGCATAGGCATGACGAGGCGTCCGGCGACCGTGATGGCCCCGGGTTTGGAACCTTGGGACAAAACTGTCCCGCGGTGCGGAGTGCGCGGGTCGGCGCCTCCGAGAAAAAGGGGAAGTGCCGGAATATTCCGGACGCTTCCCACGCACTCCGCGGTGGGGGTGTCGGGCACCAGCGGTGAGCGCCGTGGGCATGAAGTGAGCCACGGCAGTCCCGCGAGGAACCCCAGGCCGTGCGACCACGGCCCTCCCACCATCGCCACCCGCACCTCGTCAGTACGCGCGGGGTTGATGACGATGGGGGATATTACCACGGGCTGGAGGGACGGGGATAAGTCGGAGAAATAAGCGCGGAGAGGCCAGGATTCCCAGGCGTCAGCGGGAGAAAGTTTTGGTTCGGGCGCGGGGTGGCTTCCTCCTTCCTTTGTGCGAGTGGCGCCCCACCCACCGCTACGCGGTCCCCCTAGGGGTGGTGCAGGCGGAGGGTTGGGTCCCGGCTTTCGCTGGGGAGGGGCGCGGGGGAGGAGCGGCAGGCGATAGAGATGGGGCGCAAGGCGAGAGTCCGATCCCGGCTTCCAACGAATGCAATTTTAGACAAATTTTACCATGGGCGACGGTTCGTGGGGGTGGGAGGCAACCAATGGGGCGGGGGCGCGTCATGTCTCGCGCAAACGGATGGTTGGCTCATGTGTCCCTCGCAGCTTCTGATCCTCTTCCTGCTGGTGGTGCTGCCGTTTGCCGCGGTGCTGATCTGAGCCTGCGGACTTAAGCCAGAGCTACCGGCCGAACCTGTTTCCTCCGGCCGGACAACGGGCCGGACGGCGCTTCCCTCCCCGCGTCGCCCGGCCCCGTTCGCCGGCACGGCTTACCAGCCGCCGCCACCACCCCCGCCGCCACCGCCGCCCGAACCGCCGCCACCACCCGAGAAGCCGGAGCCCGAGCTCGATGCAGGCTGGGCGGCGATCATGGCCGCGCTCATGCCGGTGGCGATGGTCGAGAACGATCTGGCGAAGCCGCCGCTGCTGCCGGTGGTCCATGAGCTGCCCCGGTACCAGTGCGGCGAGTAGGAGCCGGTGGTGGCGTCCGCGACGGCATTGCGCATGAGGTCCGCCTCGAAGCGCTCGGACCAGGGTTTTTCGACGCCGAGCGCGATGGCGAAGGGGAGAATGGATTCGAAGCGCGTGACGCTCATGGGCGGCTCGCCCTTTTCGACATAATTGAGCCGGTTCTTCTCGGCGGTCTCCATGTACATCTTGAAGCCCTCGATCTCGTCCATCAGCTTGCGGCCCTGGATGGTGGGGGCGCGCATGAGGATGGCGAAGACGATTTCGACGACGATGATCGACACGGCCGCGATGAGCCCGGTATTGATGTCGAGGCGTGCGCCGGAGATGAAATCGAGGCCGGTGGCGAGGAAATTGAAGCCGATCACCGTCAGCCAGATGACGGTGATGATCTTGCCGCCGACGCCGCCCTTGCTGGCGCCGAAAACGACGCCGAGCAGCACGCCGATGACCACAGCGGCTATGGCGGCGGCGACCAGGAAGGCCCAGTCGAGAACCTCGAGCCAGACGAGGCCCAGCAGCAGGACGACCGCGAGCGCGACGCCGCCCAGCGTATAGAGCAAATTGTTCCTGAAATAGACCTCGCGGTTTTCGCGCTCGAGTGCCTTGACGAGTTCGCCCCGCTTCTCGTTGAGCTTGGGGCCGTCGGTCTTGTCGACGGTGACGGAGCCGCGCGAGCGCACATAATCGTAGATGACGCGCTCGCCCAGCGGCAGCGGTTCCTTCGCTTCGGCGGTGGAGGTGATGCTGAGGGTCTTGCCGACCTTGTCGATCTGGACGAGCCCCTTGACGCCGAGATCGAAGATGGCGGCGGTGAAGGCCGTCCAGCCCGACTGCTTGAACCCCATATTGCCGATATAGTGCATGAGGGCCGGCGACATCCCCTTGGGCGGGTGGAACAGCGGAATGATGGTGCCGCGGGCCGGATCGCGCCCCACCGCGCTCCAGGCGAAATAGTTGTACAGCAGGACCAGCAACACCGCGAAGGCGGGGAAGACGAGATCGCGGTGGTCGGAGAGCCAGTAGCCGGCATTCGTCAGCCCGTCCGGCGCCAAGAGAACCCCCTTCTCGAAACTCACGGCGGCCGAAAGACCCTCGCCGGGCGACAATTGCCGGGTGGTGCGGAAGGTGACCGAGGTGTCGGAGGTGTGGTCGATGTCGACCGCCTGCTCGGTGGAGCCGGGGGCGCCGGTGTAGCCGACGGCGCCAGTGACCACCGCGGCGCGCGGCAGCTTGAGGACGGCGGTGGCGGAAAGGATGGGGAAGTTCCAGTAATTGCCGGTGGCGTTCCAGAACAGCTCGTCATGGTCCTCGAAGGAGCGGGCCATGCGGGTCATCGAATAGCGGATCGTATAGGTGTGCACCCGGTAATCGAGGAAGACATCTTCGTCGCCGATCTGGATACGCTTGAAGCCGCTGCCGATGCTCGAGACCCGATAGGGCTCGCGCCTGCCGTCGCGCAGGACTTCGAGCACGCGGAGATCGGAACGCAGCCGGGTGTTGTCGGGATTGATCAGGTAGGTGGGGATGTCGCGATAGATGCCGCGGCGGATCTCGTCGCCTTCGACATTGACCTCGATGATTTCGGTGACGTCGACCGAACCGTCGGCCCGCAGCATGGTGGTCGTCGTGAAGGAACGGATTTCCTCGCGGGCCATGGCCGGAAGCGCGAGGGCAAGCAAGGACGAGAGGGCGACGAGGAGCGCCGCGATCCAGTGGGAATGGGTACGCCGAGTGATCATTGTGCAGCCCCCGAAATGATTGTCGTGTTTCCGCCGACCCAGAGTTCCGCTGGACTGGAACGCCGCCCTAGAACTTCACCTGCGGCACGGCGCGATCGGCCGGATTCTCCATCTCGAAATATTCCACCTGCTCGAACTTGAAGAAATTCGCGACGACGTTGGAGGGGAAGGACTCGACCGCCGTGTTGAGGTCGCGGGCGGTGCCGTTGTAGTAGCGGCGCGCGAGCTGGATTTCGTTCTCGGTGTTGCTGAGCTCGCCCTGGAACTGCAGGAAGTTCTGGCTGGCCTTGAGGTCGGGGTAGGACTCGGCGACCGCGAACAGGCGGCCGAGCGCGCCCGACAGGATGCCTTCGGCCTGGGCACGCTGCTCGGGCGTGCCGTTCTGCGCCGCCTGCGCATTGGCGCGCGCCTGGGTGACCGCCTCAAGCGTCTCGCGCTCGTGGCCCATATAGCCCTTCACGGCTTCGAGCAGATTGGGAATGAGGTCGGTACGGCGCTTGAGCTGCACGTCGATGCCCGACCAGCCCTCCTGCGCGAGCTGCCGCTGCCGCACGAGATTGTTGTACGCCATGATGCCGTAGCCGATGACGACCACGACGATGCCCAGAATGATCCAGCCGAACATGTTGCCTCCAAGGAACGGCGCGCCCTGT
Organism: uncultured Devosia sp.; assembly: GCA_964487765.1. GTDB lineage: Bacteria > Pseudomonadota > Alphaproteobacteria > Rhizobiales > Devosiaceae > Devosia_A. Next base: position 12,569 of record CAZASR010000061.1, read on the forward strand.
GCGCCAAGCGTGCCGGAAAAGGTGTCACCGGCAGCGTGGCGCTGCAACTGACGCGGGACGGCTGAATGGGTAATGAACAGGCGAGTTGCCCATGATCTACTTGATTCAAGTTGATCATCAGGCGTCGTAGCGCGTTAACTTAAAGGCGGTTATGAGCGGGCTAGAACCTGGGATCGGGGCATTGCAGCTCGAGCTTGAGCCCCTGGGGCCCGGTGACGAAGAGCTGGCGGATGCCGGTGCCGGGGATGCCGCCGACGGCATAAGCGAGGCCGAGATCGTCGAGGCGCTTGCGCTCCGCCTCGAAGTCGAAGGGCGCGAAGGCGAGGTGGTCGATCCATCCCCGCCCGCCCATGCCGCCGGCGCGGGTCTGCATATGGATGATCGGCTTGCCGTCGAGATAGAGCCAGTAGCCGGGGAAGTCGAAGGGCGGCCGGAAGCCCTGCTCGAGGGGCAGCACCTTCAACAGGAAGTCGCGCGCGGCGTCGAGATCGTCGGCGTGGATGTTGATGTGGTCGATGTGGATCACGCGCCGCCGCCCGCGGTCTGCAGCCAGGCGGCGCCGCAGGCTTTGGCGAGATCGCGGATGCGCAGGATGTAGCTCTGGCGTTCGGTGACCGAGATGACGCCGCGGGCGTCGAGCAGGTTGAAATTGTGCGAGGCCTTGATTACCTGCTCGTAGGCTGGGATGGCGAGAAGGTGCCGCCCCTCCCCCTGCCCTTTTTCGAGCAGCGCCCTGCATTCGGCCTCGGCGTCGGCGAAGTGGCGGAACAGCATGTCGGTGTCGGCATATTCAAAATTGTAGCGCGAGGATTCCTGCTCGTTCTGCAGGAAGACGTCGCCGTAGGTCACCTTGTCGGTGTCGCCGCCATTGAAGTTGAGATCATAGACGTTCTCGACGCCCTGCACATACATGGCGAGGCGTTCGAGGCCGTAGGTGATCTCGCCTGGAACGGGGTTACAATCGAAGCCAGCGACCTGCTGGAAATAGGTGAACTGGCTGACCTCCATGCCGTCGCACCAGCATTCCCAGCCGAGCCCCCAGGCGCCCAGCGTCGGGTTTTCCCAATCGTCTTCGACGAAGCGGATGTCGTGCAGCGCGGAATCGAGACCGATCTGCTTGAGGGACTCCAGGTAGAGCTCCTGGATGTCGTCGGGCGACGGCTTCAGGATGACCTGGAACTGATAATAGTGCTGAAGCCGGTTGGGATTGTCGCCATAGCGCCCGTCCCTGGGACGGCGGGAGGGCTGCACATAGGCGCAGTTCCACGGCTTGCTGCCAAGCGAGCGGAGCGCCGTGGCCGAGTGCCAGGTGCCGGCGCCCATCTGCATGTCATAGGGTTGCAGGATGACGCAGCCCTGGTTCGCCCAGTATTGCTGGAGCGTGAGAATGAGGCCCTGGAAGGAGTTCCGGGGGTCCATACTGGCAGGCGGATTGGGCATCTGGTCGTCCGGGTTGAGGCGGCCGGACCCTAGTTTCTAGCGCCGCGGGGGTCAATTGCAGCGTTGGGCGGGGGAATCGCCTAAACTGCCGCCACCGGTGGAGGGGATCGCGATGTTCGTTGTGGAACTCTTCGTGCCGCTCGAAAAGCCGGATGGATCGGCCGTGCCGGCGAGCGTGTTCGAGCTGATCAAGACGGAGCTGACCGACCGGTTCGGCGGAGTGACGGCGCATCTGCAATCGCCGGCCGAAGGCGCGTGGAAGCCCGAGGCGGCGGACGTGATCCACGACCGGGTCGCGATCTTCGAGGTGATGATCGCAGACGTCGACACGAATGGTGGCGGCAATACCGGCACCGGCTCGAGCTGGAGCTCGACCAGCACCAGATTCTCGCGCGGCTGCACCAGGTGACCGTGCTCTAGCGCCGCTGGCCCTGCGCGCCGGGCCGTTCATAAAATCTTCGCCACGCCGTTTATCGGTTTGGGCAGGGTTTCCGGGCCAGAGTACGATTTTGTTCTGCGATCGGCGGCAATGAAACTTCGCCATAGAGTGCTGACCCCGTGCCTGCTCGCCGCCGGCCTCGCCGTGTTTGCGCTGGGTCCGGGCTGGCTGCAGCTCGATTTCGAGGGGCGGATCGCCTGGCAGGCGGCGCTCTCGATGCTCGGGCCGCTGGCGGCGGCGATCGCCTGCTTCCTCGCCTCGCGCTACGGCACCGCGGGGGAACGCGCGGCCTGGCGGAATTTCGCCATCGGCGCCAGCCTTTACGTGCTGGGCAACGGGATCTATATCGCGCTGGCACTGGCCGACCTGACGCCGGTGTTCCCTTCCCTCGCCGAAGCAGCGTTCTTCGTAATGGCACTGTTCTTCACGGCGGGAATGCTGCAGTTCACGCAGGTGCGGAACCGCTTCGGGGCGGTGCAGATCTACAATTTCGCGCTGATCTACTGCGCCGTGGCGCTGTCGGCGATCTTCGTGCTCAACCAGCAGATCGCCAATTCGGTGATGCCGCCCTTCGCGACGATCGTGGCCTTCCTCTATCCGGCGCTGTGGTGGGCGGTCGCAGCCTTCGGCCTGCTGTCGCTGACGCTTTACGCCTATGGGCGCAAGTCCACGGCCTACGGCCTGATGGTGCTGGCGGTGCTGGCCGAGGCGGTGGGAGACGGTCGCTATGCGCTGGCCCTGATGGACGGGACGTACCAGGTGGGCGGGATCACGCAGCTGCTGTGGCTGGGCTCGAACGGGCTGATCGTGTGGTCGGCGGTCGAGCAAATCCTCCAGGCAGGACAGACGGGCAGCGAAGCGGCGGTTCCCCCGGCGCCGAGACGGCGCAGCGACCGCGCCATTGCACAGGCGACGGTGCCGGCGCTGGCGGTGGGGGCGATCCTGCTGTCGGGCTCGCTGGCGGGCGTCGTGGGCGGCCCGCCCTTCTCCTATGTCGCGGGCTTTCTCGCGGTGACGTTCGCGCTGGTGGCGGGGTTCCGCGAGCACTGGATCATCAACACGCAGCGGCAGCTTCGCGGCACGGTCGAAAGGAGCCGCGAGGAGCTGGAAGCCAGCCGGACGCAATTGGCCGCGGTGTTGGAGAGCACGCATGACAGCGTGCTCGCCGTCGACCGGCAATGGCGCGTTGTCTACTGGAACAGCCACGCAGCGGTATCGATCGGCCAGCCCGACAAGCTGCGCGCCGGCATCAGCCTGAGGGAGCTGCTTCCGGACGCTCTGAGTTCGCCCGATCACGACACCTATAAGCGGGCAATCGAGAGCGGCGAGCCGGTGGAGTTCGAGCTGTTCGTGGCCGAGGGGCAGAAGTGGCTGGGCATCCGGGCCTTCCCCACGCCCGACGGCATGTCGATCTTCTTCCGCGACATCTCCGAACACAAGCGGGCGCGCGACGAGATCGAGCACCTTGCCCATCACGACCCGCTGACCGGGCTCGCCAACCGGACCTTGTTCCAGAAGCGGCTGGTCCAGGCGGCAGACAACGACATTGCGGTGCTGCTGGTGGACCTCGACCACTTCAAGGCGGTCAACGACACGCTCGGCCATCCCATCGGCGACCGCCTCCTCGG
>CAZASR010000062.1:0-15899 GCA_964487765.1 uncultured Devosia sp.
CGGTCGACGCCATGCGCCAGATGAAGGACATGGCGATCGTGTGCAATATCGGCCACTTCGACAACGAGATCGATGTCGCCGGCCTCAAGAACTTCAAATGGACAAACGTCAAGCCGCAGGTCGATCTGGTCGAACTGAGCTCGGGCAAGCGTATCGTGCTGCTGTCCGAGGGGCGTCTCGTCAATCTGGGCAATGCCACTGGGCATCCGAGCTTCGTGATGTCGGCGTCGTTCTCGAACCAGACGCTGGCGCAGATCGAGCTGTTCACCAACGGCAAGGGCCTCGAGCCCAAGGTGCATGTGCTGCCCAAGAAGCTCGACGAGAAGGTGGCGGAGCTGCATCTGGCCAAGCTCGGCGCCAAGCTCACCACGCTGACCAGGACGCAGGCCGACTATATCGGCGTGCCGCAGCACGGGCCGTTCAAGCCCGAGCACTACCGCTATTGAGCCTCACGCATCGTCGCCCGGCCACGGCAGGACGGTGATTTCGGGCCATAAAGATCGGGCGCGCGCGGCCTTTGCCTCGTGCGCCCTTTTGTTGGCGAGCACGGGATTGGGGGCGATGCGGAACGAGAAGATGTCGTCGAGCCCGAAAGGCGCAACGATGGTCATCGTGTCGTCCAGCTCGAGCCGGGCGCCCACGGCGTGCGCCTTGCTGGCATAGCGGCCGAGCATTTCGGCGGCGGAGCCTAGGGGCGCGAACGGGATTCCAAACTTGCCCGGGAACCACAGATGGACCCGTGCCTGGTTGCGCACCTGCACCGGCAGCGGCAGGTGGGCGAAACGCGGCGCGAGTCTGCGGATGACCACGTCTTCGGCTTCCCAGCTCGGATCGGAGGCATCGAAATAGAAGATGTCGATGTCGTTGATGCCGTTGAGGTCCGGGCGGCCGGTCAACCGGTTCCAGACGAGATTGTAGATCGCGCCGGCCACCAGCAGATGGTCGGGCAGGCCATCCTCGCGCAGCCCGGCGAGCACCTTCATCAGCAGCGGCGAAGAGCGGACGATGTCCTCGAGCTTCCGGCGCTGGGCAGCTTCGGGAAGGCCGGCGTGGCTGAGGTGGTTGGTCATCGGCTCAGTGGATGCGATTCCCGGGCGGCGGGCCATGCCGGCGGCAACTTCTCCCCCTGGTGATGCGTTGTGGATCGTCGACAGTGCGGCTGCGGTTTCCCGATGCCCGCGAATCCGACTATGGGAGAAGGCCGGAGGAACCGATGATCACCCAGGTCCGACTGCTTCTTGCCGCCCTGATCGCCCTCGTGCTCGCCGCGTGTTCGACTGTCGGCCCCGGACCGGGGCCGGGGCAGACCACGCTCGATCCGCTGCGCGACGATGTCGGCGCCTTCCTCATCGCGTTCGACTTGCCGCGCGGGCTCGGCCCCGCCTCCGGCTCGCTGTTCACCTTCGACGTCGCCAATGGCGGTCCCGCCGAGCATCTGCGACTGACCCCGCTCCAGGCCAATGTCGAGGGACTGCCCGCCAACCTGCCGCCGCCCGGTGTCGATCGCGCCTACTATCTGTTCGCCTTCAGCGAGACCGACAAGCTTGCGATCCGCAACGCACAGCTCACCGCGCAGGCGCGCGGCGCCACCTCGCAGAACGTCACCTTGGGGATGATCCCGAAACTGTGCACCGCCGGCCCGGTCGATCCCAATCTCGCGACGGTCTCGGTCTATGCCGTCCTTCCCGGCCGTTCCCCCCTGCCCTTCCTCAATCGCACACCGCTGGCGCAACTCCTCCAACAACCGGGCAGCTCGCAGATGGGACCGTGCACGTAGGTGACGCGATAGCGCCCGCACCCCACTGAATGGGTCCCAGCTCTGGCTGGGAAAGGCTCGGTGGATGCCGCTGCCCCGAAGCTTTCCCGAGAAACAATCCCCGCCGACCCCACCCACGAAGTCATTCCCGCAAAGCGGGGAACTCCGTTGGCTCAGTTCGAGACAAGTAACCCGGCGCGGCCCCGCCGACAGACGCCAGGCTCCTCGGACGTAACGGCGCGCGTCCCGGGAGAGCGGCGCCGCCCCGATGCTCATTCCGGTGGATGCCGCTGCCCCGAGGCTCTCCCGAGAAACCGTCTAGTGTCCCAGCGCCGTCTCGACCTCCGCCGCCGTGGGGATCGCGGGCTGCGCGCCGGGCTTGAGGCAGGCCAGGCTCGCCGCCACCGCGGCGCGGCGCATGGCAGGCTCGAGCTCCAGTCCCGCCTCGAGGCCGGCCGCGAGGTAGCCGACGAAGGTGTCCCCCGCGCCGACCGTATCGACTGGCGCCACCTTCATGGCCGGCACGCGGGTTACGCTGCCTTCGGCCGTGCACGCGCGCGCACCGTCGGGGCCGAGCGTCACGATGATCGTGCGCCCCGTCGCCCCGGCGTAGTCGGCCATCTTCGCCTCGAGGTCGCCCTCGCCCGCCAGCAGCCCGAACTCCGTCTCATTGGCGACGACGATATCGGCGCGCTTGGCGGCCTCACGTGTCGTGGCAAGAAAGGGCGCCGTATTGAGGATCGAGCGCGCGCCGCGCTCGCGCGCGACCGAAAGGGCGCGAATTGTCGAGCCGGGCTGGATTTCCTGCTGCACGACAAGAACGTCGTTCGTGTCGAGGCGCTGAAGGGTGCGCTCGGCATCCTCGATCGAGACATGGTCGTTCGCTCCGGGGAGAATTCCGATGACATTCTCGCCCGCCTCGTCGACGAAGATCATGGCGACGCCCTGCGCCACGTCGAGCCGCTTCACCTCACTGAGGTCGACGCCGCCCTCACCGAGCAGCCCGAGCGCCTGGTCGCCCATCGCATCCCTGCCGGCGGCGCCGATCATTTTGACTGCGGCGCCCGCGCGCCGCGCCGCGAGCGCCTGGTTGGCGCCCTTGCCGCCGGCGGCAGTGCTGAAACTCGTCCCGGGAACCGTCTCGCCGGGTTTGGGAATGCGGCTCACCTTGCCGATGAGGTCGAGATTGATAGAGCCGAAGACGACGATCATGCGATAGCCTTGAGAATGGTGTTCCAGTTACGCATGGTCGCTACTACACCCTTGGGCAGGCTCTTGTCGACTTTGAGTTGGCTGCGGCCGAGATAGGTGCCGTCGTCCTTGCGATAGACGATGTAGAAGATTTCGCGGCCCGCCGCACGAGCCAAATCATAGTCGCCGGGAATGCCGGCCTCGTCGAATCCGTTGGGCAGTTCCTGGTCGAGCAGCAATATGTGGAGTTGCGCGTCGTCGCCTGCCTCGCGACCGAACGGGTTGGCCGCCGCCATGGCCCTGAGCTCGTCGAGCGTGCGCAGCACGATCGGCACCTCGAATCCGAACTGCTGCTGGAGCCCCGCTTCGAGCCGCTGTTTGAGATCGCTTTCCGGCCGCGCATCGAACAGCACATTGCCGCTCGCGAGCAACGTCTTCACATTGCCGAAGCCCAGCGCCTCGAATGCCGCTTTCAACTCGGCGCTCCTGACCGTGCGCCTGCCCAGATTGACGCCACGCAGGAAGGCCGCGTAGCGCGTCACTTCGCCTTGCCGTTGGGCCAGATGGTTTCGCCGCGCTTGAGCATCTCGACCAGCTCGGCGATCTTCCTGCTGCGTCCGGCGGGCGTCTTCATCTTGTGGGTCCGGAAGGCGAGGGCGAAGCGGTTCTGCGCATTGAGTGTGTCGAACATGGCCCTGGCTTTGGGCTCGGCCTCGATGGCGGCGCGCAGGTCGGCGGGGAAGTCGTCGCCCCTGAAATTGCCGTAGGCCTTGTCCCAGCGTCCGTCTTCTTGCGCGCGTTTCACCTCGGCTTCGCCCGCGGGCTGCATCCGCCCTGCTTTGCGCAGCCGCTCGACATGGCCGATATTGATCTTGCTCCAAGTCGAATTCTTCGTGCGCGGTGCGTATTTCTGCAGGTAGCTCTGCGCGTCGAAGGATTTGCGCGTCGAGTCGATCCAGCCCCAGCTCAGGGCCGCATCGAGGCACTCTGCATTGCTCACCGATGGCAGCCCGGAATCCTTCTTGTGAATCTTGACCCAGATCTCGTCGGCGCTCGCATGGTTCTTGCGATACCAGCGCTCGAGCGCGGCAGCGTCCTTGAAGGCATGCACCTTGGCGGGGTCGACGATAATCGGAGCCATCAGGCGGCGACCGGGCGCAGCGCCTTTTCGAGCGCCGGGTCGAGCCGGTCGGTCTCGGGCAGCTCGATGCCGAAGGTGTCGGTCAGCACGTCACGGATTTCGAGCAGATTGGTCAGCATGCGCGTCGTGGTCTCGCCGTTCTCGTGCGTATTAAGCCGCGCATTGCGCAGCGCGTAGCGCTTGGTGCCGTCGATGCGTGCCGCCACCAGCGTGTCGCGATGGCGCTGCATCGCATAGTCGTTCATGGCGACGAGCTCGTCCTCGCCCATCGCGCTGGTGGTGAACTGGTAGAGCGGGCGCCACTCACCGTCGAGTTCGGCATCGAGCTGCCATTTGGGGTAGCCGCCTGTGAGCCGGTAGCGGCCGAGCGGCGTGTCCTGCTCGGTGTCCTCGCGCAGGCGGATCGGTGCGGGCAGGGTCGGCCCGCCAAAGCCGACATCGGCCAGCCAGGTCACGCCGCTGATATCGACCAGCAGCGCGATGTGCGAGTTCTGCTTGGGCTCGACGCCCGGTTCACTTCCCCACAGCACGCCGGCCCCCACCGCGGTCACCGTATAGTCCATCGATTCGAGCGCCGCCTTGAGCAGCAGGTTGTGCTCGAGGCAGTAGCCGCCGCGCCCCTCCAGCAGCAGCTTCTGCTCGATATCGCTCAGCTGCAGCCGAACCGGACGGCCCATCAGCGGATCGAGATTCTCGAACGGGATCGCGTTGGTGTGCAGCCGGTGGATCACCTGCAAGGTTTCGAGCGTCGGGGCAATCGACCCCGCATGGTTGATGCGCCGCAGATAAGCGTCGAGATTGGCCTCGTCCGTCACCAGATGTCCCCGCCGCCGTTTCCGGGACCGGGATAATGGCCAAGGCGGCCTCGTTTGTCACCACACCAGCGCGGGCGCCGGCGCCAGGTCCAGGATTTCCGGGGCATAGCGCAGCATGCCGCGCAGGTCCGCCGGCAGTTGAGGTACGTCCCCGGCGCTCGGCACCAGCGCGATATGGTGCGTGCGATTCTTCACCACGGGCACCGCGGGCACATCGTTGACCGATTCGAGCGTGGCATAGGCGGCCACCGGATCGAGCCCGGCTTTGCGCAGCAGCAGGCGCAGCCACAAATGGTAGCTGCCGATCTGCTCGGCAAAGCGCAGCTCGGAGACGATCGCCCTATAGGCCTCACCGATGCGCAGCGGTCGCGTGCCGCTCGACGGCGCCAGGGTGCGCGTCAGCAGCACCGCGCTTTGCCGCTCTTGCTCCAAAAGTGTGGCGCGTTTGGCCCGCCATTCACTGCTTTTGAGGTACATTTCAACGGCGCGGCGCCGCGCCGGCCTGCTGGTGAATCCCTTCATCACCATCATCCGGTCGGGGTGGCCGGCGATGCGGAAGTGGCCCATCAGGGTCCCGCCGGCCGCGACGAAGGGGGCCGCGAGCGGCCCCTCCAGCAGTGCCAAGTAGCTCTCCGCCTTGCCCTTTTCCGCCCGGATGTCGTGAAACTCCACGATCGGCAGCGCCTCCGATTTCCTTTGCCACTGGATGTTCATCGCTCCGCTCCATCTGTCTTCCCTGCGCTCGAAAAGGACTGTACGACTCTATGCCTGACACCGAGTGTCAGTGTTTAATCCGAGGGTGTTTCACGTGCGCGCCAGCCGCCTGCTGTCGATCATGATGCTGCTCCAGGCGAGGGGCCGGATGAGCGCGGAATCGCTGGCCGAAGAGCTCGAAGTCTCGGTCCGCACCATCTATCGAGACATCGATCAGCTCAGCGCCGCGGGGGTGCCGGTCTATGCCGATATCGGCCGCAATGGCGGCTTTGCGCTGCTCGATGGCTGGCGCACCCGGCTCACCGGGTTGACGGCGCCGGAAGCGCGAGCGCTGTTCCTGTCGGGCCTCCCGGGTCCGGCAAGCGAACTCGGCCTCGGCGACGAGGTCGCGGCCGCCGAGCTCAAGCTGCTGGCGGCGCTGCCGGCGGACTGGCAGATGGAGGCCACGCGCATGTCGTCGCGCTTCCACCTCGACCCCAAGGGCTGGTTCTCGACCGGCCCGCGGCCCGAGTTCCTCAAGGCCGTCGCCGAAGCGGTGTGGAGCGAGCGCCGCATCACCATCCGCTACGATAGCTGGACGCAGGTCTCTGAACGCACCGTCGAGCCGCTCGGCCTCGTTCTCAAGGGTGGCGTGTGGTACCTGGTGGCGCGCCGCGAAACGGGCTTCCGCACCTATCGGCTGAGCCAGATCCAGTCCCTCGCGCCGCTCGACGAGCACTTCGAACGACCCGCCGATTTCGACCTCCCCCGGCACTGGCGCGAATCGACGGCCACTTTTGAGCGCGAGATCTATGTCGGCACGGCCAGGGTGCGAGCCACGCGCCGGGGCGTGAGCCGGCTCAAGGAGATCAGCCAGCGCGTCAGGGAGGAGATCGAGGCGCAGGTGCTCGAATTCGACGCCGACGGCTTTGCGATGCTCGATGTGCCGATCGAGGAGGAGATCTGGGCGGCGCGCGAAATGACCCGCGTCGGCGCCGAGATCGAGGTGCTGGAACCCCCGACCCTGCGCGCGCGGATGGCCGAGATCGCGGGGCGCCTCGCGAGCTTCTACGGCGTCGAGCCGGCCGTCACGGGGCCCTCGCCCGTTGTGTCCGCGATGTCGTCAGGTGGTTCGGGCGACTCGCCTTAGTAGTGAAGCGTGCGGGTGCGCGAAAGGCAGAGCCCGTGTTTCCGGTCGCGGGTTTCGCAGATCAGGCCCGCGCTCGATGAGGAGCAGAGGAAGGGGCCGAGGGTCGCGGTGTTGCCATAGGCGAAGACATTGTCGCTGCCGCAACAGCCCTGCTCACCCGGATTTTCGCTAAGCACCGCCGGGCCCTCCGGCCCGAGCGTGATGTTGACATAGCTCGGCGCGATGCGGTCGCAACTGATTTCGGGGCCGCCATTCGCCGGCTGGTAGACGTCAGTGCCGCCCTCGGGCGTGTAGAGGCAGCCGATATTGCCCGACGGCATGACGAAGCTGATTTGGCCGTTGGGCTGCGCCACGAAAACCTGCTCCTTGGCGTGCGCGGCCGAAACCGCCGCTATGAGCATTGCCGCTATCGCGATGAGAAAAGTGCGCACCCCGAGCCCTCCGACGCCGCCTCCTAGCATCGCCCGAAGATCACGCCGAAAATATGGAGCGCACCTGACCCCGTCGCCACCGCGCGAGCGTTAACCTTGGTTAACGAACGGCGTCGCATTAACCATTCGTTCACTGTTCGGTCCTCGGTCAATCCCCAATGGAATCGATTTGCCCGCAATGCACACGCTCAAGGACTCTTTGCGGTGAATCCACGGCTCAGTATGGTTGGCTGATTCGGGCTCTCCGCGACGCCGACCGGCACAGCGGATACAGGTTTGGGACGCCAGCGTTCTTCGGCGGTTGTTGTGCCTGCTCGCTGCAGGTTTGGCGGGTGACTTCCTCGAGGTGACGCATGCGGCCGGACGGCTTCCGGAGACAGATGGGATTCGCACTTTGCGGTGCGGCTATCCTGACGCTGTGCACCGCCGTCCCGTCGCTCGCCCAGGGGCTTTCCTCTGCCTCGATGATGGCCGCGATCCCCCTTGCCATCGCGCTCGGCGCCGCCGCCTTCGCGCTGCTCGCAACCATTATGGTGCGGCGGATGATCAGCGAAGGGCGGCTCGCGCGGCATCGCGCCTCGGGACAGATCGCGACGCTGCGCGCGCTGGTCGACGATTACGAAGCGCTGCTGTCGGGAGCGGGCGAAATCACCATCGTGTGGTCCGGTGGTGCGGGCCCGAAATTCTTCGGCCCCGCCTCCTCGATCCTCCCCCCCGGCCGCCGCGTCGAGGCAATCCTCGACTTCTCGCTGTGGCTCAACCCTGCCGACGCCGAGGCCATGGTCGAGCACGTTGCCGATCTGCGCGCGGGAGGACAGGGTTTCGATCTGCTGTTCTTGGCACGCGACGGTCGGCAGATCCGGGTGCTCGGCTGGACGCTGGGCGCACGCATCGCCGTGCGCATCCGCCCGACGCTTTATCAGCCGGGCCATGCGCTGCCGGCGCGCCGCGCCGAGATCGACAAGGTGGCCGGCGCGCTGCCGGACCCGGTTGTACTGTTCGCGCCCGACGGCAGAATTGCCTATGCGAATGCTGCCTATCGCGCCCTGGCGCATGGGACGGACACGCCGCCGGCCGAATTGGCCGAGGCCAACGGGCTTGAGCTCGTGCCGCTCGACCTGCCCGCCGGCAGGGGGGCCTATCTGCGCGCCCGCCCGGCGGCGGCGATTGCCAAGCCGGTACCACCACCGGCGAGCGACGGGCTCGCGCATCTGAGCGCGATCATCGATGCGCTGGCAACGCCCATTGCCATCTTCAACGCCAACCGCGAACTGGTGCAGTGCAACCGCGCCTACGCGCTGCTGTGGCGGCTCGACCCCAAATGGCTGAAGCAGGGACTCGATGAGCGCGCCATCCTCGACCGGCTGCGCACCGACGGCATGCTGCCGGCGGAACCCGACTACCAGGCCTGGCGGGCGCGGCACCTGCAAAGTTACGCGCTCAAGACGCCGCGCGAGAGCGACCCATGGCATCTGCCCGATGGCCGCACCGTACAGGTGATCTCGGCCCCCGCCGGGCCCAAGGGCGGCGTGATCTATGTGTTTGAGGACATCACCGACCAGCTCAAGCTCAAGAGCCAGCACAGGACGCAGCTCGACGTGCAGCGCTCCACGCTCAATGCGCTCAACGAGGGCGTCGCCGTGTTCGGCACCAATGGCCGGCTGACCCTCGCCAATCCGCGTCTGTCGAGCCTGTGGAAGCTGCCGACGAATTTGCTCGACACGAACCCCCATATCGACCAGATCGTCGAAGCCGTCGCCGAGACGCTGCCCGAGGATGGCGCGAGCCTGTGGCGCGACCTCAAGCGCTGGATTGTCGACCTCAACCCGACCCGTACCGACACGCAGGGGCGCATCACGCGCGCCGACGGCAAGATGCTCGACTACGCTGTCACGCGCCTGCCCGACGGGCAGACGATGATGACCTTCGTCGACGTGACCGAAAGCGCGAACTACCAGAAGATCCTGACCGAGCGGAACGAAGCGCTGATCACCGCCGACCGGCTGAAGGACGCCTTCGTGCAGAATGTCAGTTACGAGCTGCGCTCGCCGCTCACCAACATCATCGGCTTCGCCGATCTGCTCTCGTCCGAAGCCGCCGGGACGCTGACCGAAAAGCAGAGGAGCTACACCGATTATATCCGCGCCTCCAGCGTGACGCTGGGCGTGCTCATCGACAACATTCTCGACCTCGCCACGGTCGATGCCGGCATCGCACAGATGAAACCCGAACCGCAGGACGTGTCGGCACTGATCGAGAAGGCCCGCGCCGGCCTCGCCGCGACCTTCCCCGAAATCGACGGCGAGGAGCCGCTCAATATCAAGATCGACATCCCCGAGCGGCTGCCGGTGCTCTATGCCGACGGCACGCGCATCGTTCAGGTGCTCTACAACTTGCTGTCGACCGCTGCCCGCTTTACCGAGCCCGGCGGCAAGGTGAGGCTCAGCGTGATCGCGCGCGGCGAGCGCATGATCTTCACCGTCGAGGACGACGGCACGCAGATGAACGACGCAATGCGGGCCGCGCTCAACGACCGCAACGATGCAGCAGCCACGTCGGCCCGGCAGCGCGGTGCCGGACTGGGCCTCGCCATCGTGCGCTCATTCGTGCATCTGCATGGCGGCACGATCAGCGTCGAGCGCCGCGAACCGCGGGGCTCGCGCGTCGTGGTCAGCCTGCCCCTGTCGGCGGCCCTTACCACGGCCGCCGAATAGGTCGCCTCATGTCCATTGGGATGCTATCCAGCGGGCATGGGGACGGAGCGAATCTTCCTTGCGGACGAAGCGGCGACCACCGCGCTGGGCACCCGGCTCGCCGGCGGCCTGGCGCCGGGCGCGCTGGTGCTGCTGTCTGGCGGCCTCGGCGCCGGCAAGACCTCGCTGGCCCGCGCGATGGTGCGCGCGCTCGTCGGTGATCCGGCGATGGACGTGCCCTCGCCCAGCTTCGCCCTCGTGCAGCCCTATGAGGCGGCCGGCATCCCGGTGCTGCATGCCGATCTGTACCGGCTGCACGATGCGCGCGAGATCGATGAGCTCGGCCTGTTCGACCGCCCCGACGCGATCGTGCTCGTCGAGTGGCCCGAGCGCGCGCCGGAGCTTGCGAACCTTGCGACCATGGCAGTGGCCCTCGCCATCCCCGCCGATGGCATCGGACGCGTCGCCGAGGTGACGCAGTGAGCAGGCGCGGGCTCTATACCATCGCGCCGCATGCGAACTTCCTCGAGCTTCTCGCCGATCGCGTGCTCGATGGCACCCTGCTGGGCGGCTGGGAGCAGAGCGGTCCGTTCTGGCTCAGCGATGTTACTATCATCCTGCCGACGCGCCGCGCGCGTCTCGTGCTGGCCGAAATCTTCGCCTTGCGCCTCGGTGGCGCAGCGCTGCTGCCGGATATCCGAACATTCGGTGGTGAAAGCGCGGAGGAACAGCCATTCTTGCCGCCGATCGACAGCGAACCGCTGCCGCCTGCGGCAGGTCCGCAGGAACGGCGTCTTACGCTGTCGCGGCTGGTGCGAAAGTTCGCAATTTCGGCGGAGGGCTTCGCCTCGCCGCCGAATGCCGCCGAAATCCTAACCCTCGCCGATTCGTTCGGGCAGCTGATCGACGATCTCACCATCGAGGGTGGTGAGCTGAGCAAGCTCGACCCGCTGATGGAAGGCAGCCTGGCGGCGAACTGGCAGGACGTCCTCAAATTCTTGGAGCCGGCTCTTGCCGCCTGGCCGAAGATCCTCGCCGAACGCGGGCAGATCGACCAGGCCGAACGGCGCAACCGGCAGCTCATGAAGCAGGCGGCGACCGCGCCGATGCTCTATGGCGAGCGCCCCGTCATCGCGGCAGGCTCCACCGGCTCGATCCCCGCGACGGCGGCGCTGCTCAAGGCCATCGCCGACCTGCCGCGCGGCAAGGTGGTGCTGCCGGGCCTCGATACGAGCCTAACGCCCGGCCAGCACGAGATGCTGGTCAAGGGCGTCAATGCGCATGGCCACCCGCAATATGGGCTCGCCAGGCTGTTGCGCACGCTCGGCGCGGGCATCGCGGACGTCGAGGAGCTTGCCGGCGACGCACCGCGCACGATCGCCGTGCGGCATGCCCTGGCACCAACGGCAGAGACGACCGGCTGGACCGATGCGCGCGAGGCGATCGCGGCCGATCTCGACGCGACGCTCGCGACCATGTCGATCATCGCGGCCCCGAATCTCGATCTCGAAGCGCGGGCCGTGGCGCTCGCCGCCCGCCAGGCGCTGGCGGAGGATCGTAGCGTCGGCATCGTGTCGCGGGACCAGATGCTGGCGCGCCGAATCGCCGCCGAGCTCAAGCGGCATGGCATCGTTGTGGACGATCCGGCCGGCACGCCGCTGTTCCAATCCTCGGCCGGACGCCTCGCGCGGCAGGCACTGGCGGTCGCGGTGAACAGATACGCGCCGATTGACACGGTGGCGCTGCTGCGCAATGCCGCGGTCACCATTGGGCTCGACCGGTTCGACGTTCGCAGGCAGGCGAACCGCCTCGACCTCAAGCTGCGCGGCACGCGTCCCCGGCAGGGCCTCGAAGGCCTGCTGGCGCTTGCGAAGGAGGGCGACGACGAGCTGCCCGTGGTGCTCAGCGCATTGGGGGCAGCGCTGCAGCCGCTCTGCGATCTGCTCGAAGCGCCGGAGATCGATGCGCCGGCCCTCGCCCGCGCCCTCGATGCGGCAATCATCGGGCTCATCGGCGGTGCGGAGGTGCCGGGCATCATCGAATTCCGCGCCTGGGCCGCGGCGCTGGGCAGCGCCGGCGATGGCGGTGCGACATTCCCGCCGGTCATCCTCGATTCCGTCCTCGCGGCGCTGATGGCCGGCGAGAAGGTGCAGCCGGGCGAGCGGCGGCGCGATGACATCCACATCTGGGGCGAGCTCGAAGCGCGCCTGATGAACCCCGATCTCATGATCCTCGCGGGGGTGAATGAGGACATCTGGCCGGCCGCCGCGGACCCGGGCCCATGGCTCAGCCGCAGCATGCGCATCGCGATCGGCCTCGAACCGCCCGAGCGGCAGCAGGGACAGGCGGCGCACGATTTCGAGATGGCGCTCGGCAATCGCGAAGTGATCATCGCTTTTGCCACGCGCATCGGCACGTCGCCGGCCCTCGCCTCGCGGCTGGTGCAGCGGCTCGATGCCTTCATCGACGAGGATCGTGCCAAGGTGCTGCGGGAGCGCGGCGCGCGCTGGCTGAGCCAGGCGGCGCGACTGGATCACACCGGCCGACCGCGCCCCGCCGCGCGGCCCGTGCCGCGGCCGCCGGCCCAGCATCGCCCGCGCGAGCTCAGCATCACCGAAGTCGAACCGTTGATGCGGTCGCCCTACGACATCTATGCACGCCGCGTGCTGCGGCTGCAGCGGCTCGATCCCCTCGGCGCGCAGCCCGACGCGAAGGAGCGCGGCTCGATGATCCACAAGGTTTTCGAGCGCTTCGTGCGCGAGGGTCACAGCTTCCGCGGCGACGACGCGCTGGATGTGCTCCAGAGCATGGCGGCCGAAGAGTTCGCGGGGCTCGACGCGATCGGAGAGCGGCGCGACATCTGGCTGAGGCGCTTCCGCCGCGCCGCCGAAATGTTCCTCGACTATGAGCGTGGGCGGACCGGACTCGTCTCGTCGCGGGCCGCCGAGATCAAGGGGCGTTGGATCATGCCGTCGCGGTTCGAGCTCGTGGGCAAGGCCGACCGCATCGACCAGCTCAGCGACGGCACGCTCGAAATCATCGACTTCAAGACCGGCGGCGTGCCGGCGCCGGCCGACATGAAGGAGTTCGACGCGCCACAATTGCTGCTCGAAGCGGCGATGGCGCGCGCCGGGACCTTCCCCGGTATCGCCCGGCGGGATTCCTCGGCGCTCACTTACATCAAGATCGGGCTCGGTCCCGCGGCGTTCCAGATCATGCCATTCCGGCTACGCAAGGGGATGACACTGATGCAGGCCGTCGACGAGATCGAGCGGCGGCTGCAAGGGCATGTGGACGCCTTCCTGCTGCGCGACGACCTGCCGATGACAGCACGCATCAGGCCGCGCGTGATTACCGGACGGAAGTCGTTCCCCGGCGATTACGATCACCTGGCGCGGACCGACGAATGGACGCTCACGGCAGGGGTGGACGATCCATGAGCGAGCGCCGCCGCCTGCGCGAACCCATGCCCGAGGCGATTACGCGCCGGCAGCGCGAGGCGTCCGACCCGCGCGGCAGCGTTTGGGTGACCGCCAATGCCGGTTCGGGCAAGACCTATGTGCTCACCGCGCGCGTGCTGCGCCTGCTGCTAAGCGGCGTGGCGCCCGAGGAAATCCTCTGCCTCACCTACACCAAGGCGGCAGCGGCGGAGATGCGCGGCCGCGTCGCCGAGCGGCTGGCGCAATGGGCGCTGCTCGACGACGACAAGCTCAGCGCCGATCTCACCGGGCTCGAGGGCGAGCCGCCGGGGCCCGGCAAGCTGCGGCGCGCGCGGGCACTGTTTGCGCATGCGCTCGAGGCGCCGGGCGGGCTCAAGATCCAGACCATCCATGCTTTCTGCGAGGCGGTGCTGCATCGCTTCCCCAAGGAGGCGGGCGTGCCGTTCGACTTCACGGTGATCGAGGATTTCGAGCGCGACGCGATGCTTATGGAGGCGCGCGAGAAGGTGCTGGCGGCGGGGCTCCGGGGCAGCGGCGAGGCGCTGGCGGTCGAGACCCTGTTCGGCCTCCTCAGCGACTTCCAGATCAGCACGGCGATCACCGAGGCGCTCAACCAGCAGCGCGTCCTGCGCAAGATCCTGGCGGACGTGCCGCACGCCAAGCGCGAAATCCGCCGGCTCGCCGGCGACCCGCCCAGCATCGACGATGTGCTGCATGAGATTGTCCGCGGCTACGGGCCGAGCGCCGCCGATCACGCCGCCGTCTTCAATCTCGTGCGGCCCGACCCGGAAGGGGACGGCTTCGTCGACAGGCTGGCGCGGATCGATCCGGCGCATCCCGATACCGAGGCGCTCTACCAGGCCTACCTCACCAAGGAGTGCACCGCGCGCAGGACGCTGCTCAAAAAGGCTGCGGCGGTGCTCATCCCCGACGTCGCACAGAGGCTCGCCAACGAAGCGCTGCGGCTCGAACTCATGCACGGTGAGCGCATGCGGGCCGAACTCGTCGAGCGCAGCGAGGCGATGCTCGACATCATCGCGGCCATCTCGGCGCATTACGAGCGCGCCAAGCGCGCCCGCTCGCTGCTCGATTTCGATGACCTCGTGGAAAAGCTGGCGCGCCTGCTGCGCGACGACGCGCAGGGGCCGTGGGTTCTGTTCAAGCTCGATGCCCAGATCAGCCACATCCTCGTCGACGAAGGCCAGGACACCAATCCGCAGCAATGGGAGGTGATCGGCGCGCTGGTCGACGACTTCTTCAGCGGCAATTCGGCGGCCGATCGCCCGCGCACGCTGTTTGCCGTGGGCGACCAGAAGCAGTCGATCTTTTCGTTTCAGGGCGCGGACCCCCAGGTATTCATCGATGCCGGGCGGCAGTGGAGCTTCAGCGCCAAGGTGGTCGACCTTGAGATCAAGCCGCTGAAACTGCATTACAGTTTCCGCACATTGCCCGACTTACTGGGCGCAGTCGACAAGGTTTTTGCGCAGCCGGACCTGCGCGAAGGCGTGCTCGAGACCGATTTCGCGCACGACACGGCCCGCGCCGACACGGGTGGGGTTGTGACCCTATGGCCGCCGGTCAAGGAGGCGGAGGACATAGTCGATCCCGACAACTGGCCGACCGAACCGCCATCGATTCAGACGCAGAGCGCGCCACGCCGCGTCGCCGAGCGCATTGCGCGCGAAATTCGCGGCTGGATCGACGGCAAGCGGCCGCTCGGGCCGCGCGGCCGGCCGGTGACGGCGGACGACGTGCTGATCCTCGTCCAGGTGCGCAGCGTTCTCTTCCACGAGATCATCCGGGCCCTGATCCGAGAGGGAATTCCCACGCCCGGGGCAGACCGGCTTGCGGTGACCACTCACATCGGCACGCTCGATTTGATGGCGCTGGGCGACGTATTGTCCAACAGCGCCGACGATCTGCAACTTGCGGCGCTGCTGCGCTCGCCTCTGTTCGACGTCAGCGAAGAGGATTTGTTCGAGATCGCGCAGCCGCGCGGCGAGAATGAGCGCCTGTGGGATGCCATGAAGCGCTCGCAGATGCCCTCCGTGCGCGCCGCCTATGAGCAGCTTCGCGAATGGCGCAGCCGGCTCGATTTCGAGCGGCCGTTCAACTTCTACAGCGACGTTCTCTACGCACATGGCGGCCTGCGCAAGTTCCGGGCGCGCTTCGGTTCGGAGATCGACGACGTCGTCACCGCGTTCCTCGAGCTCGCACTCGAGCACGAACGTTCCGAGCAGCCATCGCTCGTTGGTTTTCTCGCGGAACTGCGTTCGCGCGATGTGACGATCAAGCGCGAGCTCGCTGACGAGGGCGCCGGCGTGCGGGTGATGACCGTGCATGGCGCCAAGGGGCTCGAGGCGCCGATCGTGATCCTTGCGGATGCGGCGAGCACCGAGGAGGGTCGCGACCGCCGCGCGATCTTCATGCGCGACGAGCCGCCGCTCTTCATTCATGCCTCCAGCAAGGCGATGCATGTGAGCGAGACGTTGCAGCATCGGCAGGATGCCGAGGAGGCGCAGAAGGCCGAATATTGGCGCAAGCTCTATGTCGCCATGACCCGCGCCGAGGACGAGCTCTATGTCACCG
>CAZASR010000063.1:0-15654 GCA_964487765.1 uncultured Devosia sp.
GCGTCGGCTCGCCGTCCCAGTTGAGTCCAAGCCAGGTCAGCCCATCGTAACTCGCCTGAACCGCGCCCTCGGTCGAGCGCTCGCGGTCGGTGTCCTCGATCCTGAGTAGGAAGTCGCCGCCCATCTTTCGGGCATAGACCCACGAAAACAGGGCCGTGCGGGCGCTGCCGATATGCAAATAGCCGGTCGGGGACGGGGCGAAGCGGGTAACGACGTTCTTGGACATGGCGGTCTTTGTGATTGCGGCGGGCTCCGTGTAGCATGGCCCCCGGGGATCGCAAGGGCAGGGGGCTCGATGGCGGAAACCCTCTACGGCGCGCGCGATACTGGCGCGCCGACCGAGCCGCAGGTTCCGGTGATATTGCCACCGCGAGCGGTCCGGACGAAGGCACGATCGGCTGGGCTTTTGGCATCGCTGCGCGAGGCGCTTGCGGAGCGGCGTGGCTTCGTGCTGCTGCCCTTTGCAGCGATTGCTGGGCTGGTCGCGGCTGCCAACCTGCCGACGGCACCCGAACCTGCACTGCTGATCGCGGTCTGGGTGACGCTCGGCATCGGCCTCATGGTGTCCGTGCGATCGGTTGCGTTGGCGAGGGCGACGGCCGCGCTCGCCGCCGCGTGGTTCGGCTTCTGTCTGCTGCCGATCCACGGCGCGCTGTTCGGCACGCAGATGCTGCAGCGGCCGGCTTACGGGACCTATGAGGCGCGCGTCGATGAGATCCTGTCCGAGACCGAAAACGAGAAGCGCATTGTCGTGTCGGCCATTACGCCGACGGGTGAAAGCCGGGCGCTGCCGGTGCGGCGGGCGCGGGTGCTCGTGCGGTCCGGACCGGACCTGTCGCCCGGGGACATCATCGCCGGCCCGTTCCGCTTTGCGCCCGTGCCGGGGCCGATCTATCCAGGTGGGTTCGACACGCAGTTCCACGCCTATTTCGAGGGAATCGGCAGCTATGGAAGCTCCACGCAACCGCCCGCAATCGTCGGGTCCGGCAGCGAGACGACGCCGGAGCACATGATCGACGCGATCCGGCGCGGCATCTCGGCGCGGGTCGATGCAGCGCTGACGCAACCCGCGGCCGGGATTGCCAGGGCGATCGTCAATGGCGATCAGAGCGCGGTGACCGACGACGCCCGCGAGACGATGGCGACGGCGGGGATCGCGCATGTCCTCTCGGTGTCCGGGCTACACTTGACGATCGTGGCGGGTGGCGTGTTCGCGGCGTTGCGGCTGCTGCTCTCCGGCTGGGAAGGCCTTGCCACGCGCGTTTCGGTGAAGCGCGTGGCGGCGGTGGCGGGAATTGCCGCGGCGGTGCTCTATTTTGCGATCTCGGGCGGCAATGTCGCGGCCTTCCGCTCGACACTGATGATCCTGCTGGTGTTCGGGGCCGTGCTGGTCGGACGGCGAGCGCTGACCATGCGCAATGTCGCGATCGCCGGACTGATCGTGATTGCGACCGACCCGGCAAGTGTGTTCCGGCCGAGCTTCCAGTTGTCCTTCGCGGCGGTGGTGGCGCTCGTGGGCGCCTATGAGAACCTGCGGAACGAGCGGCGGCGGGAGGCGGGGCCACTCACCCATATATGGACCTATGGCAAGGGCGTGGTGGTCACGAGCCTCGTGGCCGGAGCGGCGACGCTACTGTTCTCGGTGTACCACTTCCAGCAGACTTCGCCTCTGGGTGTCCTGGGCAATTTGCTGAGCCTGCCGCTCGTCGGCTTCGTCATGATGCCGGCCGCTGTACTGGCGGTGCTGGCGATGCCGTTCGGCGTCGAGGGGGTGTTCCTGACGGCGATGGGATGGTCGATCGAGCGGATGCTCGATATGGCGCGGCTGGTGGCGGGCTGGTCGACGCATCTGAGCGCGAGCCCCCTGCTGACGCCCTGGGCGCTGCTAATCGGGCTGGTGGCGCTTGCCTGGTTCGCATTCCTGCGCGACCGGTGGCGGCTGCTGGGACCGGTCCTGGCCGGACCACTGGTGCTTCTCCTGGCGATCGACAGGCCGCCCGATGTGCTGATTTCCGATACGACGCAGGCGTTGGCCGTGCGTGGCCTAACGGGGCTGGAGCTGGCGGACGGCAAGCGCAGGAGCTTTGCGCTCGATGTATGGCGCGAAACCTACACAGAGCCGATCTCTAACCCGGCGCCGGTCAGGTGCGACAGCGTCGCGTGCATCGGCGAGAGCAGTGCCGGATTCAGCTACGCGATCGTCGACGACCCCGCCGGATTTGTGGAGGAATGCGGGCGCGATCTGATCGTGACGCGTATCGAGGCGCCGAGCTGGTGCGCGGCGGGCGTGGTGATCGACGGCGACGAGCTGCGAGAGCATGGTGTCCATTGGTTGCGCTGGAACGCCGCTTCACGGTCGTTCGAGGTGCGTCCGGCTGTGGGTAGCCTCGAGCAACCGTGGCGGATCAGGCCCTGAACAGGTTTTCCGGCAGGCCCGGCACATCGACCTCGATGGCGAACACGCCACCCGAAGCCGGCTCGGCCGCCAGCTGCTCGGCGGTCATGCCCTCGCGGGCCGAGGTGATGTACATGGTCTTCAGGTCCTTGCCGCCGAAGGCGGGGCAGGTGGGGCGGCTGACCGGCACCTTCACCACGCGGTCGACCCGTCCGTCGGGCGCAAAGCGGATGACCGAGGAGCCGTCCCAGCGGGCGCTCCAGACGAACCCCTCGGCATCGACGACCGCGCCGTCCGGGCCGCCCGGATGGCTGGTGTCGGCGAAGGGCTCCCAGTCACTGACCGGCAGGCCGGTCTCGGAATCGATGGCGATCTTGCGGATCGTCCCCACCTTCGTATCGGCGAAATAGGCGGTGCGCCCATCGGGCGAAAAACACGTACCATTGGGAATGAAGACGTCCGAGAGCAGCCTCGTCACCTCGCCGCCGCGAATTTGATAGAGCGAACCGGCGGCCACCTTGCTTGGGTCCTTGAGGCCCATGGTGCCGATCCAAAAGCCGCCCGCCTGATTGACGCGCCCGTCATTGGTGCGCGTGCTTGTGCTGTCGGGCTCGAGCGGCGTCAGCAATTCGCGGGTATCGGTCGACAGCGTAAGCTTGAAGATGCCCGCGGCCGATGCGACGGCGAGATTGTCGTTATCGATGACGCCGGCGGCCGTGACGGTTGCATCGAACGTGAAGCGGTCGACCATGATGCCGCCTGCGGTCGCCGAGAACAGCGTCTTGTTGAAGATGTCGAACCAGAACAGCCGTTCCTGCAGGGGATGCCAGAACGGCCCTTCGCCCAGCTCGCAACGGCTGTCGATGAAGAGTTCGGCCGTATCGGTCATCTGTCTTGTCCCTCGTCGTAAGCTGCGACGGCGGCTCGGGCCCGCCGTTCGATTTCGCCCAAATCCATACCTGGTTTGAAGATATAGCTGCCCAAGCCGAAGCCGGCACAGCCCGCGTCGAAATATTCCCGGAAATTGTCGGGGTTGGCGCCGCCCACGGCGAAGACCGGCAAATCCTTGGGCAACACCGCCTTCATGGCGCGGATGCCACGGGGCCCGAGCACTTCGGCCGGAAACAATTTGAGTCCGGTAGCGCCGGCACGGATAGCGCGAAAGGCGTCAGTGGGGGTGAACACCCCGGGGTAGGAGGCCATTCCAAGGGCACGGGTGCGACGGATGACGTCCTCATTGGTATCGGGGGAGACGACGAAGCTGCCGCCGGCGGCCTTGGTGTTCTCGACGTCCTCGACGCTGAGCGCGGTGCCGCAGCCGATCTCGGCGCGGCCGGCGAGCGCCCTGCCCGCCGCTTCGATCGATTTGAGCGGCTCGGGAGAATTAAACGGAACCTCGATAAGGCTGATCCCGGCGTCACACAGGGTACGGCAGACGTTAATGGCCTCGGGCGGCGTGAGGCCGCGGAGGATGGCAATGATCTGGCGGTGACCCGTCATGCCTGCTCCCTTGCGGCGACGAGGCCGGCAATGGTGGCGTCCGAACTGTCGATAGGGGTGCCGGTGAAACCGATCAACTCGAGCGCCGCACCATAGAGCCGGCCGAAGCGGGCCGAGCCAACCAGCGGGACCGGCACGCTGGCCGCGAGCCAGTCACGGTGGCCGCCGATCTCGACGCCAACAAGGAGACCCGACAGGTAGCCCGAGCACCAGTCGGCGCCCTTGCCGGAGAGCAGAGCCGCCGCGCGGGTACGGAAAACCAGCGCCGTCGCGAGGGCAGGGCTTTCGAGCCCCGCGCGCATGCCTTCAACGATGCCGTCCTCGATCTCGGGTCCGTCGACAGGGCCAACGGTGAAGGAGTGGCGCAGCACCGAATGCTGCGAGAGGACCTCGTAGAGCTCGCCGGTCATGGCGGTCGAAAAGCGGACGATCCGGCCCCCTCGGATTTCGACCCACTTGGAATGCGTGCCCGGCAGGATTGCCGTGCCCTCGAAGCCCGGGCGCAACGCAAGGAGGCCGAGGAGCTGGGTTTCCTCTCCGCGCATCACGTCTTCATGGCCTGAGGTGCGCTGGCAGACGCCCGGAAGGATGCGCGCGGCGTAGGCGGTGCCCGCCGGACTGACGGCCCCGGCTGCGAGCCGGGTGAGGTCAGCGGGGGTATCGAGATAGGGCGCCTCGAGCCAGCCCTGCCGCGCGCCGGCCATGCCGCAGATGATCGTGTCGGCGCCCGGCTCGGCCCTGTCGCCGATCAGTTCGGCGAGCACCACCGGGTAGTCCGCTGGTGCGACTTTGCCCATCCCGCGATCGGCCTCGGCCGCGAAGCTGTGGCCGCCATCGGCGGCGATGCCCCAGGCGCGCACATTCGACGTGCCCCAATCGACCGCCACCCATTCAGTCTTCAAAGTCACCCGCGACTCCGCAACTTCAGCGCGGCGACCCTAGTGCATCGCGGCGCGCGAGGGGAGGGCACGGATGCGAAAAGCTGGGCATGACAATGCCGCTATCGGTCATGAGCCTCCGGGGACGAGGATGTCGGTAGCCCCGGGCGCGTAGCCTCGATGTTTCAAGTACCCAGACGCGCCCATCCATCTGGGCGGCGCGGCGATGACGACAGAGGCGAGGCACTGCCGCGCACCGGATGACACGCGGCGAGTGGAGGGCCGGCGCGATGCTCAGTACTTGCGCAGCAGGCCCACCAGGCGCCCCTGGACCTTGACGCGATTCGGGGGGAAGATGCGGGTTTCGTAGGAGGGGTTGGCGGCCTCGAGGGCGACGGAGTTACCGCGGCGGCGGAGACGCTTGAGGGTAGCCTCCTCGTCGTCGACGAGGGCGACGACGATCTCGCCGGTGGCGGCCGTGTCCTGGCGCTTGATGACGACCGTATCGCCGTCGAAAATCCCCGCCTCGATCATGGAGTCGCCGCGCACTTCGAGAGCGAAATGTTCGCCGCCGCCGAGCATTTCGGGCGGAACGGCAATGCTGTGGCTTTGCTCCTGAATAGCGGAAATCGGCGTACCTGCCGCGATGCGACCCATGACGGGAACCGCGACCGGACGGCCGACCTCGGACATACCGGGCATCGACGGGGCCGAGCGGGTCGGTGGAGCGGAGACACGACCGAGGCTGCCGTCGATGACCGCCGGCTCGAAGCGAGCCTTCTTGCCTCCGAGCGACGGATTCATCGAATCGGGCAGGCGGACGACTTCCAGCGCTCGGGCCCGGTTGGGCAGGCGGCGGATGAAGCCCCGCTCTTCGAGCGCCGTGATCAGCCGGTGGATGCCCGATTTGCTGCGCAGATCGAGCGCGTCCTTCATCTCGTCGAAGGACGGAGGAATGCCGCTCTCCTTCATGCGTTCGTGGATGAACATCAGAAGTTCGTGCTGCTTGCGCGTGAGCATCGCTGTCACCCCGTGGAGAGAATCGGAACAAAGACCGAACGATCTATAGGCGTTCTGGCTATGTTCTGCAAGATTCAGGTGAAGGAAGCGTTACGGGAAATGCGAGCGCCCCAAGGCAAAGTGGGCATGGGAGTGGCACCGCCGGTAGTGGGCGGCGCCAGTCCTCATTCGTTCATTTCATTTTAGGCCATGAGCCCCGCGCGATGGCGGAAGACAACATAGGCGAAGATCAGCATGGCGATGATCTCGAGACCACCAGCGATCGCCGCGAGCAGCGGCGTGGTGCCGAGGATGGCGAGCGCAATTCCGAACGGAAAGAGAAGATTGGCCACGAGCGCCACCCAGAAGTGGACCGTCGCGAGGCGGGTGAGGGCAGCGGGAACGGCGCGATAATAGAGGCCGTAAATGGCCATGGTGACCCAGCCCAGCAGGTTGTTGTGGGCGTGCGCCGGAGCCAGGAGATGGTCCTCGCTGCCTGCCATGTACATGCCATAGGCCATGCCGCCGAGCGCAAAGAGCACGGCTAGAAAGATGAAGTAGAACGGTAGGCTTTTCATTCTGGTCCCCCTCGAAGCGGGCAAAGCGCCCGCCTCGACGATAGGCCGAGTCTCTTGCTTGGGGTATCACCCGTTAAGGGTGAGGGGGATGATCTCGACGATCTCGCCGGCGGCAACGAGGGGGCTGTCTTCGGGCTGGACGATGAGGGCGTCGGCTTCTGCCAGCGAGCTCGAGTGATTGCTGTCGGTTTCCGCAATGGGGAAGGCTTCGAGATAGCCGGCATCGCTGCGCGTGAGCCTGGTGCGCACATAGTGGCGGCGCTCATTGTTCGCGGGAAGGTCGGCGCCGAGAGGAACCCCCATGACGGGCCAGAACGGATCGGTGTGGCCCGTCATCAGCTTCAGCGCCGGCCGCACCAGTGCGACCGCGGTGACGAAGGCGGAGATGGGATTGCCGGGAAGCCCGAAGACGAGGGTCTTGCCGCGCGTACCGAACATCAGCGGCTTGCCCGGCCGCATCAGGACCTTCCAGAAATCGAGATTGACGCCGAGGTCGCGCAGCACTTCCTGCACATAGTCGCGCTCGCCGACGCTGGCGCCGCCGGTGGTGACGAGAACATCGGTGCCGTAGTCGAACGCTCCCAGAACGGCGTTCTCCAACTGCCGCTTGTCGTCGGGAACGATGCCGAGGTCGATGACCTTTTCGGCATAGGGGGCAAGGAGAGGAATCAGCCCATAGGAGTTGGAGGCAACAATCTGGTCGGGCCCGATCTCGGTGCCGGGGGCGACGAGTTCGTCCCCGGTCGCTAGGATCGCCAGCTTGGGGCGTTTCGCGACGGTCAGTTCGGGCGCGTTGGCGCCGGCGGCGAGATTGAGCATGGCTGGAGTGAGCGGCACCCCGGCGGGAAGCAACTCGCGGCCGGCGATGAAGTCGAAGCCCTTGCGCCGGATCGACTGGCCGACCCGCGGTACGTTCTCGAAGCTCACCTGGTTGCCGCGGGCAGTGGCCTGCTCCTGCATAATGACGGCGTCGGCCCCGATAGGGAGGGGGGCGCCGGTGAAGATGCGCACGCACTCGCCGCGCTGCATCATGCCGGTGAAGCGGGCGCCGGCCTGGCTGGTTCCGGCAAGAAACAGCGGCTGGCCGGGAACCACATCGGCGCTGCGCACCGCGTAGCCGTCCATGGCCGAAGCGTCGAAGGGCGGCTGGGTGTGCTGGGCGACGAGCGGGCGCGTCAGGACGCGGCGGTGGGCGCGGGCGAGAGGAATTGTCTCGGGCAGCGGCGTCGGGATGCGCGTGAAAATCCGGTCGAGCGCATCATCGACGCTGATCATCGCCGGAAGTCTCCGGACTTGCCGCCCGATTTCTCCATCAGCTCGACGGCGCTGACGCGCATCGCACGGTCGATGCCCTTGGCCATGTCGTAGAGGGTGAGCGCCGCAATCGAGGCGGCGGTCATGGCCTCCATTTCGACTCCGGTGCGGCCGGTGGTTTCGGCAGAAGCGAGAATGACGAGCGTGTTGCCTTCGGCGGTGATGTCGAGCTCGACCCTGCTGAGCGCGATGGGGTGGCAGAGGGGGATGAGTTCGGCGGTCTTCTTCGCGGCCATGATGCCGGCGATGCGAGCCACGGCCAGCGCGTCGCCCTTCTTGAGCGTCGCGCCCATGATGGCTTGGATGGTGGCCGGTTGCGCTTCGAGTACGGCACGGGCGACGGCGCGGCGGGCCGTGACGGGCTTGTTGCCGATATCGACGATATGGGCCTCCCCCCGCGCATTGAGGTGCGTGAGCTTGGGGGTCACGGCGTGGCCTCTTGCTCACCCAGAAGCAGCAGGCGGGTCGCTTGCGTGACATCCTCCTGACGCATCAGGCTCTCGCCAACGAGGAAGGTGCCGATGCCGGCGCTCTCGTGGAGCCGGGCAATGTCGGCATGGTCGGCGATGCCGCTTTCGGCAACGAGGTGGACGCCCCGGGGGACTCCAAGCGCGAGGTCGACAGATGTCTGGAGCGTCGTTTCGAATGTGCGAAGATTGCGGTTGTTGATGCCGATGAAGCCGGCGTCGAGGGCGAGGGCGCGGTCGAGCTCGATCTGGTCGTGCACTTCGACAAGGGCATCCATCCGCCACTCGGCCGCGGCGTCGAGGAGATAGCGCGCTTCGTCGTCCCCGATAGCGGCGAGGATGATGAGGATGCAGTCGGCGCCCCAGGCACGGGCTTCGGCGACCTGGTAGGTTTCGAACATGAAGTCCTTGCGGAGGACCGGCAGCTGCGTCGCCGCGCGGGCCTCGATGAGATAGTCCGGCGCGCCCTGGAAGCTCGGGCGGTCGGTGAGAACCGAGAGGCACGCGGCGCCGCCTGCCTCGTAGGCGCGGGCGATTTCGCCGGGATCAAAATCAGCGCGGATCAGGCCCCTGGACGGGCTTGCCTTCTTGACCTCGGCGATGAGCGCGTAGCTGCCGGTCTGCCGCTTGGCCCTGAGCGCGGAGAGGAATGGTCGCACGGGCGGCGCCTCATGAGCCTGAGCGACCACCTCGTTCCACGGGCGCAGCGACTTGGCGGCGGCGATTTCTTCGCGCTTATAGGCCTCGATGCGTTGCAGGATGTCGGACATCAGCCGTTGGATACCTTCACCAGTCGCTCGAGCGTCGCTCTGGCCCGGCCCGAGTCGATTTCCTGGCGGGCCAGGTCCGCGCCCAGCTTCAGCGTATCGGCGCGGCCCGCAACGATGAAGGCGGCCGCGGCATTGAGCAAGACGATATCGCGATAGGGGTCGCGCGCCCCCTCGAGCAGCGCAGTCAGCCGGCTCGCATTGTAGTCCGGATCGCCGCCTTTGAGATCGGCGAGTTCGGCGCGAGGCAGCCCGGCGTCCCCGGGGTTGATCTCGAAGCTCGTGAGGTTGCCGCCCTTGATCGAGGCGACGAAGGTCGGGCCGGTCGTCGAAATTTCGTCGAGCCCGCCATGGCCGTGAACGACCCAAGCCGAGACCGCGCGGTTGGCAAGCAGGGCTGCGGCGACCGGTTCCACCCACTGCTTGGAATAAACGCCCAGCATGTAGCGGCGTGCGCCCGCCGGGTTCGACTGCGGGCCGAGCAGGTTGAACATCGTGCGCGTGCCAAGCTCGGCGCGGCTTGGGCCGACATGCTTCATCGCCGGATGATGGGCCGGCGCAAACATGAAGCCGATGCCGGCCTCACGGATGCAGCGGGCAATGGCCTCGGGCGTCAAGTCGAGTTTGACGCCGAGCGCGATGAGCACGTCCGCGGCGCCCGACTTCGACGACAGCGCCCTGTTGCCGTGCTTGGCGACAGGAATCCCGGACGAGGCGACAACGATGGCTGTGGCGGTCGAGATGTTGAGCGTTTCGCTGCCGTCGCCACCGGTGCCGACGATATCGATGGCATCCTCGGGCGCCTCCACGGCGACCATCTTCTCGCGCAGAATCGAGACGGCGGCCGCGATCTCGCCGACGGTCTCGCCCTTTACGCGAAGCCCCATGAGGAAGGCGCCGATCTGCGACGGCGTCGCCTCGCCGTTCATGATCGAAGTCATGACCGAGCGCATCTCCTCGCCAGTCAGATCCTGGCGGGCGCCGATCTTGTTGAGCGCGGCCTTTATGTCCATTACGCGGCCCTCTTGAGCCCGAAATCGCGGGCGAGATTCAGGAAATTCTGAAGCAGCGCATGGCCGTTTTCGCTAGCGATGCTTTCGGGATGGAATTGCACGCCATGAAGCGGCAGCTTGCGGTGCTGGATACCCATGATCAAACCGCCCGCTGTCGTGGCCGTGACTTCGAGTGCCTCGGGCAGCGTTTCGGGTCGCAGCGTCAGCGAGTGATAGCGGGTCGCCTCGAAGCCGGAGTTGAGCCCACGGAACAGCCCCTTGCCGGTGTGATCGATCCGGCTGGTTTTGCCGTGCATCAGTTCGGGCGCGCGCACGACTTCGCCGCCCATGGCCTGGCCGATGGCCTGATGGCCGAGGCACACGCCGAGGATGGGCGTCGTCTCCTTGAAGCGATCGATCAGCGACAGGCAGATGCCCGCTTCGTTGGGAGTGGCGGGGCCGGGGGAAAGAACGATGGCTTCGGGCGAAATCGCTTCAATCTCGTCGAGCGTGATCTTGTCGTTGCGAAACACCTGGCTGTGCGCGCCGAGGTCGCCGAGGAAGTGAACGAGGTTGTAGGTGAAGCTGTCGTAATTATCGATGACGAGGAGACGCATTGCCGGTTCCTTGCTCGCGTTTGGTTCTAACCACCGGGTCGTTCCCCGCGAAAGCGGGAATTGTGCGGGGTCAGGCACGCCATCGCCAAACGGCATTTCCCGCTTCCGCGGAGATGACACCGTGGCTGGGGAAGGGCACTGGGATCATCACTGACCTATCCTTGCTTCACCCGCATACCGTAAAGCCTCTTCCGCCGCGCTGAAAAGGGCGCGGGCCTTGTTTTCGCATTCGCGCTGCTCGAGTTGGGGCTTGCTGTCGGCGACGATGCCGGCGCCAGCCTGGACGTAGAGCTTGCCGTCCTTGACGATCGCGGTGCGCAGCACGATGCAGGTGTCCATCGTGCCGTCGGCGCCGAAATAGCCGACGCAGCCGCCATAGATACCACGGCGGTCGGTCTCGAGCTCATCGATGATCTCCATGGCGCGCACCTTGGGGGCGCCCGAGACGGTGCCCGCGGGGAAACCGGCCGCGAGCGCATCGACGAAGTCCTTCGAGGCGTCGAGCTCGCCCACCACGTTGGAGACGATGTGCATGACGTGGGAATAGTATTCGAGGAAGAACTTGTCGGTGACCTTCACCGTGCCGATCCTCGCCACCCGGCCGACATCGTTGCGGCCCAGATCGAGCAGCATCAGGTGCTCTGCAAGCTCCTTGGGGTCGCTCAGCAGCTCGTCGGCCAGTTCCTTGTCGCGGGTCGGCGTGGCCCCGCGCTTGCGGGTGCCGGCAATCGGCCGAATGGTGACCTTGCCCTTTTCGACCTTCACCAGGATTTCCGGGCTCGAGCCGACGACCGCGAAGCCGCCGAAATCGAGCAGATACATGTAGGGCGAGGGATTTGTGCGGCGCAGCGCCCGATAGAGCGCCGTCGGCGGTAAGGAAAAGTCGGCCTCGAAGCGCTGGCTGAGTACGACCTGGAAGATGTCGCCGGCGCGGATGTATTCCTTGGCGTCCTGCACCATGCGGTCGTACTGGGCGACCGTGGTGTTTGACGTGATGGCGACTGTGTCGTGACCGGCGGGGACGCCCGCATAGGGCAGGGTGCGGCCAAGACGGCCGATGGCCTCGTCGATCTTGGCGCGCGCGCCTTCCCAGGCCTGCTTCGCGCTGGTGCCAGCACGGACATAGACCGGCGCGGTCAGATAGAGTTCATCCTTGAGCGTATCGAAGATGGCCAGCACCGTCGGACGCATCAGCAGCGCGTCCGGGAGGCCGAGGCCGGGACCGTGACGATCGGGCAGGCGCTCCATCAGCCGCACCATCTCGTAGCCGAGATAGCCGTAGATGCCGGCCGCGGTGGAGGGCAGGCCCTCGGGGATGTCGGCCTGGCTCTCCGCTACAAGGGCGCGGAGGACCTCGAGGGGCGGTTCGCTCACCGGCTCGAAGGCGTCGCCCGCTTGAACATTCCGGTTGAGGCTGGCCTGACTGGATTCGACCTTGAGGATGATGTCGGGATCGAACCCGATCATCGAGTAGCGGCCCTTGGTGGCGCCGTCCTGCACGCTCTCGAGCAGGAAGGTATTCTGCCGACCTTCGGAGAGCTTCAGGTAAGCGCCGATGGGCGTTTCGAGGTCGGCGACGACGCGCTGAAACACGATCTGGGCGCGCCCAGCGTCATACCCCCTGGCGAAGCGGTCGAAGGTTTGGTCCGCCATCGCATCACTGCGTCGTGGTGAGCAAGGTCAGCATGCGCTGGTAGGCGCCGTTGCGCACGCCCGGCGGCCACATCTCGTCGGTCACGCCGGCGATGAAGTCGGCGTAGAGGCCATCGCGCGTGGCGTTGGTGAGGAAATCGGTGATATCCCGGCCCGGCTCGGTGGTCGGCGGCGTTACGCTGGTCACGTGGTAGACAACATAGTCGCCGTCGCCATTGATCGCCCAGCCATGCGTATTCTCGCCAGTCGAGAAGATGTTCGTCGCAACGTTCTGGTTGAACAGCGGCGTGCCGTCACCGTCGCGGGTCATCGGAGCCGATATGCTGGCGATCTGGCCGCGCTCGGTGGCCACCTCCTCGAACGATTTGCCGCCATCGAGCGCCGCGATGATCTCGTCGACCTCGGCCTTGAGCAATTCGTTGATCTTGGCGTCGGTCCAGGCCGTGGTAACCGCGTCGCGGACCTCATCGAGCGTCTGGTCGCGTGCGGCCTCAATATCGGAGAGTTCGAACCACAGATTGTTGTTGGCGTTGTAGGCGACGGTCGGGCTGAGCTTGCCGACTTCGGCCGCGAAGATGGTCTGCGCCGCCTTCGAGCGGTCGGCTTCGGCAAGACCGGGGACGGCCGACAGCTCGGTCCCGCCAGCGGTCAGGCTGACCGTCGTGACCGGCAGGCCGAACCGCTCGCCGATCTCCTTGAGCGGCCGGAATGCGGCCCGAAGTTCCTCGACCTGATCCTGGATATCGACATAGGCGTTCTTGGCGTTGTTGCTGGCGAGGCGCTTCGCGATGTCCGCTTTGGCGTCTTCATAGGCGATGGTGCCGCCCGGCTCGATAGCGGTAACGGCTACGACCCGCTTGCCACCGATGCCCGGAATAATAGTGAAATCACCCGCTTCGGCGAGACCGAACGCCGCGTCGGCGAGGTTCGTGTCGTTGATCTGCGATCTGGCCAGCGTGCCGATGTCGACGGCCGTGAGGCCAGACGCGGCAAGTGCTTCGTCGAACCCGGTACCTGCTGCCTGGGCATCCGTGAAGACCTTCTCCGCGGCGGCGTCCGGCAGGGAGACCTGCTTGATGGAGCGCCTTTCGGGCTGGGTTAGCGTGTCTTTGACACGGTCATACTCGGCTCGGATTTCGTCTTCGGTGGGCTGATAGTCGGGGAGGGCCGAAAGCGTCTCGAGGTTCAGCACGAGAATGTCCGCGGTCCGCGTCTCCTTCGTGCGGAAATCGGCCTGATGCTCGGTGAGATAGGCGCTCAGGTCCTCGTCGGCCGGTGCCGGAATCTCGGGCAAGCCAGTCGAATTGAGCGTGAAATATTCGACTGTGCGCAGATCGTTGCGGTAGCGGTTGAGCAGGTTGAGGCCGGTGTCGGAAATCTGGCTGCCGGCAAACAGGCCGATCGCGACCTGCTGGCGGCGGGCGGCCTTGCGCTGCATCTCGAGATACTGCTCGCTGGTCAGACCCTGGCTGCGCAGGACCTGGTCGTAGATGGAGCGATCGAAGCTGCCGAGCACGCCGAAGAAGGAAGGGTCCTGGCGCACCAGTTCGGCGAGCTTCTCGTCGGAGACGCCGATGCCGTTGCGGAGGGCGAACTGGTTGATGGCCGCGTTCGTGACGAGCTGATTGAGGACCGCCGTCGGAATCCCGAACTGAATCGCCTGCTCGTTGGTCGGAAGCTGGCCGGTCTGTTGCGCGAACGCGTTGAGGTTCTGCTCGTAGAGCCGCTGGAAATCGACCGCAGTGATGTCTTCGTCGCCCACGGTCGTAAGCGTGTTGGCGTCGAGTGTCGCGAGGATCGAAGGCACGCCGAAGGCCGCCATGGCGACCACGAGGGCCGCGCCCAGGATTTTACCGGGCCACGTATTGGCGAACCGGCGCATAAAGTGGAGCATATTCAGGCGTTCCAGGCGGTGACGTTTCGGTGCGAAGGGGTTATGGCAAACTCCCTTCCCGCGCAAGAGCAAGGAATTCCGCCAAGTGGCTCAGAACATTACCCCCCTCGTCGCCGGTAACTGGAAGATGAACGGGCTGCGCGCCAGCCTGTTCGAGGTGGAAAAGCTGGCGAGCCACCTGACCGCGGACGGCGCGCAGCGCTGCACGGTCGCGATCTGCCCGCCCGCGACGCTGATCGCGGCGATGAACCGCATCGCGGCGCCGGCGGGCATCGTCGTCGGTGCGCAGGACTGTCATGTGGAAAGCTATGGCGCCCACACAGGCGATATCAGCGCGCCGATGCTCGCGGATGCCGGCGCGCTAATGGTGATTGTTGGCCATTCCGAGCGCCGGGCGCATCATGGCGAGACGGACGACCTAGTGCACGCCAAGGCGCAGACCGCCTTGTCGGCCGGCCTGACGCCGATCATCTGCGTGGGCGAAACGCGGGCCGAGCGCGAAGCGGGGCAGGCGGAAGCCGTGGTTTCCCGTCAACTTGCCGCGTCGGTGCCCGAGCAGGCCGCGGCGCTGGACGTGGTCGTCGCCTACGAGCCCGTCTGGGCGATTGGAACCGGGCTGACCCCCACCGCGGCCGACATTGCGCAGATGCACAGGAGCCTGCGCGAACAGCTCGTGCAGCGCTTCGGAACCAGGGGCGAGACTATCCGGCTGCTCTATGGCGGATCGCTGAAGCCGGCGAATGCACATGAGATCCTGGCCATCGAGCACGTCAATGGCGGGCTGGTGGGCGGCGCAAGCCTCTTGGCGGATGACTTCTTCGCCATTATCTCGGCCGCATAAGACCGCCGACCCGACAAACTATTGGCGCAAGCGGCTGGCATTTGCTGGCGATCGCGTATAAGACGCGCCCCGAATTCGATCCGAAAGTCCGCCCGGTAATGGAAAACGTCATCCTCGTCGCATACCTGCTGATCGTGCTCGCGCTGATCGCCGTGATTCTGCTGCAGCGGTCGGAAGGCGGCGGGCTCGGCATGGGCGGCAATGCCGGCGGCCTGATGACGGTGCGCGGTTCGGCGAACCTGCTGACGCGCACGACCGCCATTCTGGCGGCGTTGTTCTTTGCCACGGCGATCGGCCTCACCATCATGGCCGAACTCAACCGCCGGACCTCCGACATTCTCGATTCCGCCGCCGCGCCGGGCGAGGCGACGCCCGCGACGGTGCTCGATGCGCTGAGCCAGATGGGCGGGGGCGAGA
Organism: uncultured Devosia sp.; assembly: GCA_964487765.1. Lineage (GTDB taxonomy): Bacteria > Pseudomonadota > Alphaproteobacteria > Rhizobiales > Devosiaceae > Devosia_A. Next base: position 15,313 of record CAZASR010000063.1, read on the forward strand.
CGCTGCCGCTGCCGACCACGGCGCCGTCGGAAGCGGCTCCCGCCGACGAGGCGACGACGACCGGGCCGGCTCTCGACGAGACGACCACAACCGATCCTGGACTGGCTCTGCCGGTCACCCCGGCTCCCAATGAGTCGGCTCAAGAGAGCGCCGCCAGCAGCAGCGCTCCGGCACAGTAGGGTGCCCCAGATACGAACCTGAAGGAGGGGATGGAGACATCCCCTCCTTCATTTTTGGCGTGTGCGGCAAATCAGGCGTCGTGCGCGTTCACTCGCAATGAGGTTCCGGGCTGTGGGCGCGGCTTCGTGGGCCTTCCGAATCATTTGTCCGCCCCCATAAGGT
>CAZASR010000064.1:0-15556 GCA_964487765.1 uncultured Devosia sp.
AACGCCCGGACAACTTCGAGCGACACGTCGGCCTCGAGCAGCGCCCGGCGCACTTCGCGCAGCGCCGCATCGACATCCGCTTCATTGAGCGCACCGCGGCCCGTCAGGCCCTCGAAGATTTTGCCAAGCCGTTCGCTAAGGCTCTCGAACATTCATTTTCCTTCCGGGTCTTGAGCCCCCGGATGTGGGATCGCTCGCGCCAAACGCCAAACACACCCCGGGGCGCATCGCGCTGCGGGGTGCTTGCCTTGGGGATCTCTTTATACCTTTGCGGGTCCCGGTCGGCGGTTCAGGTCAGGCCTGAGCGAAGTCGGGGGCGTGAATACGGGCGAAGCACCGCCGAGTCAAGGAAGCCCTGGCGATCCGGGCCGCCCGGACAGCGCCGCGACGAGGCTTCCACTGGCAATTGCCGGCCAGTTCCGCCATATACGGGGCCGCAAAGTCACGAAGGCCGCCCGATGAGCAGCGCCCCATTCCTCAAGATGAACGGGCTCGGCAACGAGATCATCGTTGCCGACATGCGCGGCCGCGCCGACCGCATCGCGCCGGCGGCCGCCATCGCCATCAACCGCGACCCCGCCACCAAGTTCGACCAGATCATGGCGCTGCACGACCCGCATACGCCGGGCACGTTCAGCTATATCGAAGTGATCAATTCGGACGGGTCGCTGGCGGAGAACTGCGGCAATGGCATGCGCTGCGTGGTGCAGGCGCTGAGCGCCGAGACCGGCCGCAGGCAGTTCGTGTTCGAGACCCTCGCCGGCATCCTGACCGGCGAGGAGCATGCCGACGGGACGATCGGCGTCGACATGGGCATGCCGCGCTTCGGCTGGGAGGAGATTCCGCTGGCCGAGGAATTTGCCGACACGACCGGCATCGAGCTCCAGATCGGCCCGATCGATGCGCCGGTGCTGCACACGCCTTCGGTCGCCTCGATGGGCAATCCGCACGCCATCTTCTGGGTCCCCGACGATGTCTGGAGCTATGCGCTGGACCGCTTTGGGCCGCTGCTCGAGAACCATCCGATCTTTCCCGAGCGCGCAAATATCTCGATCGCGCAGGTGATCTCCTCCACGCACCTCATTGTGCGCACCTGGGAGCGCGGGGCAGGGCTGACGCGCGCTTGCGGCACCGCCGCCTGCGCCGCGCTGGTGAGCGCCGTGCGCACCGGCCGAGCCGACCGCACGGCCACGATTACCGTGCCGGGAGGCGATCTCACCGTCGAATGGCGTGCTGATGAACATGTTATATTGACTGGGCCGGCTGAGTACGAATTCTCCGGCAGCTTCGACCCGGCGACGGGCGCCTGGACGCGCGACAAGGTCGTCGCCTGATGGCTGTCGAGACGCTGACATTCGGCTGCCGGCTGAACGCCTACGAGTCCGAGGTGATGAAGGCCGAGGCCGAAAAAGCCGGCCTGTCGGACGCGCTGATCGTCAACACCTGCGCCGTGACTGAAGAAGCCGTGCGCCAGGCGAAGCAGGCGATCCGCAGGGCCCGCCGCGACAGCCCCGCGCGCCAGATCATCGTTACCGGCTGCGCGGCGCAGACCGACGCCCGCGCGTTCGCCGACATGGCCGAAGTCGACCTCGTGATCGGCAATGCCGACAAGATGAAGGCTGAAAGCTATCTGCCGATGGCGTTTGGCGTGAAACTGAACGACAAGGTGCAGGTCAACGACATCATGGCCGTGCGCGAGCAGGCGGGGCACCTGATCGAGGGCATGGACGGGCGGACCCGTGCTTTCGTCCAGGTGCAGAATGGCTGCGACCACCGCTGCACCTTCTGCATCATCCCCTATGGCCGAGGCCCGTCACGCTCGGTGCCGATGGGCGCCGTGGTCGAGCAGGTCAAGCGGCTCGTCGGCAATGGTTACCGCGAGCTGGTGCTGACGGGCGTCGATATTACAAGTTATGGCGCTGACCTTCCGGGGCAGCCCTCCTTGGGCAAGCTGGTGCAGGCGATACTGCGCCATGTGCCCGACCTGCCACGACTGCGCATCTCCTCCATCGATTCGATCGAGGCGGATCAGCCACTCTATGACGCCATAGCATCGGACCGGCGGCTGATGCCGCATCTGCATCTGAGCCTGCAATCGGGCGACGATCTGATCCTCAAGCGGATGAAGCGCCGGCACCAGCGGGCCGACACGCTGGCCTTCGTCGCGCAGGTTCGGGCGCTGCGACCCGAGGTCGTGTTCGGGGCCGACATCATTGCCGGTTTCCCCACCGAAACCGAAGCGATGTTCGAAAATTCGCTGCGGATCGTGGAGGAGGCCGACCTCAGCTACCTCCACGTCTTCGCCTTTTCCGCGCGTCAGGGCACGCCTGCGGCGCGGATGCCGCAGGTGCCAAAGCCCGTGCGCCGGGAGCGCGCCGCGCGCCTGCGGGCTTTGGGCGATCGCCAATATAGGAAGCTATGTACGAGCCGGGTCGGCGCGGCGGAAACGGTACTCGTCGAGCGCGACGGCAGCGGTCGCACCGAGCAGTTCGTGCCGATTGCAGTCCCCGGCCGCAGCTCGGGTGAGCTCGTTCCCGTACGCGTCACCGGGCTGAGCGAGGCGGGCCTGGTCGGCGAAGCGCTGAAGGATGCGGCCTGATGGCGGAAGAAAAATCCGGGTTCCTGAAGCGGCTGTTCGGCGGCCCCGAAACGCCGGCCCCAACGCCGCCGCCTGCACCGGCCACCGCGCCCGACGACAGCCCCGGCCCGCCGGAAACACTTCCTCCGACGTCTTCCGCGACGAAGCAGGGCTGGTTCCAGCGCCTCGCCTCGGGCCTCAGGCGCTCGTCCGACCAGCTCACGGGCGGGATCGCCGCCGTCTTCACCAAAAAGAAACTCGACCAGGCGATGCTGGACGAGCTCGAGGACGTGCTGATCCAGGCCGATTTCGGCATCGAGATGGCCTCGGCGGTGACCGAAGCGCTGCGCCGCGACCGCTTCGACCGCGACATCGCGCCCGAGGAAGTGCGGGCCGTGCTCGCCGCAGAGGTGGAGAAGGTGCTCGGCCCGGTGGCCCGGCCGCTTGTGATCGACGGCGCGAAACCCTTCGTGATCCTGATGGTCGGCGTCAACGGCTCGGGTAAGACCACGACGATCGGCAAGCTCGCGAGCCTCTACCGGGCCGCCGGCAAGGCGGTGATGCTTGCGGCCGGGGATACGTTCCGCGCCGCGGCGATCGAGCAGCTCCAGGTCTGGGGCCAGCGCACCGGGGCTCCCGTGGTCGCACGACCTGCCGGGTCCGACGCCTCGGGCCTCGCTTTCGATGCGATGACCGAGGCCAAGGCTGCCGGGGCGGATCTGCTGATCATCGACACCGCCGGACGGCTGCAGAATCGCGATGAATTGATGGGAGAGCTGGAAAAGCTGATCCGCGTGATCAAGAAGGTTGACGCCACGGCACCGCATGCCACGCTCCTGACGCTCGATGCGACGACGGGACAGAATGCGCTCAGCCAGGTCGAAATTTTCGGCAAGCGGGCGGGCGTCACGGGGCTGGTGATGACGAAGCTCGACGGCACGGCACGCGGCGGCATTCTGGTGGCGATCGCGCGGAAATTCGGCCTGCCGGTGCACTTTGTCGGCGTGGGGGAGGGTGTGGACAATCTGGAGCCGTTCGCGGCGGGCGATTTCGCCCGGGCGATCGTGGGTGATGTGAAATGACGAGCGACAGCAAACCGAACGAACCGAGCTGGGACGAGCTGAAGCCTCAGCTCATCAAGATGGCGCTCGAGCTCGGGCCACTGGTGGTGTTCTTCCTGACCAATGCCAGTTTCGATATCTTCGTGGGCACCGCCTGCTTCATGGCGGCGATGGTGGTGTCGCTGATCCTCAGCTGGCTGCTGCTCAAGCGCGTGGCGGTGATGCCGCTGGTGACGGGCATTCTGGTGCTGATCTTCGGCGGGCTGACGCTCGCCTTCCACGACGAGACCTTCATCAAGCTCAAGCCGACCATCATCAACACGATGTTCGGCGTCACGCTGCTGGGCGGGCTGGTGTTCGGGCGCTCGCTGCTGCGCTACGTGTTCGGCGACGTCTACAAGCTGCAGCCCGCCGGCTGGACCATTCTCACCTGGCGCTGGGGCCTGTTTTTCCTGGCCCTGGCGGTGGTGAACGAGGTGGTGTGGCGCACGCAGAGCACCGACTTCTGGGTGGCGTTCAAGGTGTGGGCGAACATGCCGCTGACCATCCTGTTCGCCGCGGCGCAACTGCCGGTGCTCAACAAATATGCCGATAGGCCGGTCAAGCCGGTCGAGGCGATCACGCCGATCGACCCGCTGCCGTGAGGGCACGAGGGGTCAAGCGACTCCCCTTTGCGGGCAAATCGGACTAACACGTCAGCCATGAACGACCTCTCCCCCGTCGCCGTCGACCGGACCGCCGCCGCCGAGGGCGTCCGCGCCCGGCTCAGGGACACGACCATCGCGCCCAACCGCGTGATGACCGATCCGCTCATGACCTATGCCTATTCGGGCGATGCCAGCCAGTACCGCCTGGTGCCGGCGGTGGTGGTGATCGTCAACTCCGAGGACGAAGTGCGCGCGGTGATCGCCGCGGCGCGCGCCGAGCGGCTGCCGCTGACCTTCCGCGCCGCCGGCACGTCGCTAAGCGGCCAGGCGATCACGACGGGCGTGCTCGCCGTACTCGGCGACGGCTTCAAGCAGCTCGACGTGCTGGACAATGGCGATCGCATCACGCTCGGCCCGGCGGTGATCGTCGCGCACGCCAATCGCGTGCTGAAGCGCTTCAACCGCAAGCTTGGCCCCGACCCCGCCAGCCAGGCGACGTGCAAGATCGGCGGCGTGGTCAACAACAACTCGTCGGGCATGTGCTGCGGGGTGGCCTACAACACCTACCACACGCTCGCGCGCATGCGGCTGATGCTGGTCGACGGCACCGTGCTCGATACGGGCGATGCGGCATCGGTCGCGGCCTTCCGCGAGAGCCATGCCGGCCTGCTCGACAATCTCCATCGCCTGCATCATGAGGTGACGGCCGATGCGGCGCTGGTCGATCTGATCCGGCTCAAATACCGCATCAAGAACACGGTGGGCTATTCGATCAATGCGTTGGTCGATTTCCACGACCCCATCGACATCCTCGTCCATCTGGTGATCGGCTCGGAGGGGACGCTCGGCTTCGTGAGCGAGGTGACCTACCGCACCATCCCCGAGCATCCGTTCAAGCTGACCGGGCTGATCCCCTTTCCCGATCCGCACAGCGCCGGTCGGGCGATCACGCGGCTCGCCAATGGCGGCGTCCAGTCGACCGAGGGCGTGACGGCGGCCGAATATATCGAGCGGCGGGCGCTGGCGACGGTAGAGCATTTGCCAGTCATCGCTCCCTTCGTGCCGCTGCTCGGGCCGAACTCGCCGGTGATCCTGATCGACGTGACGGCGCCGGACGCCGAAACGCTCGCGCTCGAGCTCGGGAAGGCCGAAGCGATCCTGCGCGAGGAAGGCGCGATCGACCTCAACTTCTCGCCCGACGAAGAGCGCAGCCATGCGCTGTGGGACATGCGCAAGGGCTTTTTCGCCTCGGCCGGCGCGGCGCGTCCCAAGGGCACCTCGATGCTGACCGAGGACGTGGCGGCGCCGATCGAAAGGCTCGCCGACTTCGTGATCGATCTGCGCGTGCTGCTCGACGAGCATGGCTATGAGGATGCAGTGATCTTCGGCCACGCGCTCGCCGGCAACCTTCATTTCCAGATGGGCGACGACTTCTCGATCCCCGGGCAGGACGAGAAGTTCGACCTGTTCTCGAAGGCGCTGAGCGAGCTGGTATCGGTGCGCTATGGCGGCAGCCTCAAGGCCGAACACGGCACCGGCCGCGCCATCGCCCCCTTCGTCGAGCGCGAATGGGGTGCGGCGGCCTATCGGATCATGCAGAAGATCAAGCCGCTCTTCGACCCCGAGGGGCTGCTCAATCCGGGCGTGCTGATCACGCCCGATGCCCGGGTACATGTCCAGAACCTGAAGCTGATGCCGCTGGCCGACCCGATCATCGATCTGTGCATCGAATGCGGCTTCTGCGAACCGGCCTGCCCGAGCGCGCAGCTCACCCTGTCGCCGCGACAGCGCATCGTCACGACGCGCGAAATGGCACGGCTGCGGCGCACCGGCGAGGACGACGAGCGGCTGAAGGCAATGGAGGAGAGCTTCGGCTATGCCGGGCTGTTTACCTGCGCCGCGGGCAATGTGTGCGCCGGCCGCTGCCCGGTGGGGATCGAAACCGGCACCATGGTGATCGGCGAGCGCGCGAGACGGCGCACCGATGCGGACCGGCGCAAGGCTGCAATGGCGGCGCGGCACACGCGCGCCATCGAGACCGGACTCCGCACGGGAATCGGCGCGCAGGCGCTGAGCCGCCGCGTCATCGGCGATGGCGCGACCGACGCGATTGCGGGCGCGATGCGCAAGGTTGCGGGGACACCCCGGGTGAGCCCGGCGCTGCGGCCCGGACCTGGCGCGCCACGGGGCAGGGCCGGGGCGAACCTCCGCAACAACCCGGAGCAGACGGGCTTTCCCGTGCCGATTGCCACGCAGCCGGACAACCGGGTTGTCTATTTCCCCGCCTGCCCGACGCGCATGTTCGGCGCCAATCCCACGCCCTACGACCTGCGGCCGGCGCCCGAGGCGATGATGGCGCTGCTCGAGCGCGCCGGCTTCGACGTGATCGTGCCCGATGGGCTCGACGGACAATGCTGCGGTCAGCCCTTCCTCAGCAAAGGCTTCCCCGACCAGTCGCGCGAGGTCGGCAACCGGCTGGCCGAAACGCTCGCGGCAGCGGGCGCGCGGGTGCTCACCGACGCTTCGACTTGCGCCAAGCATCTGAAGGAACACCACGGCACGGTGACGGTGGCCGACAGCGCCGAGTTCCTGGCGGCCGAAGTGCTGCCACGCCTCACCGTGCAGCGCAGGCTGCCGGCGGTGGCGGTGCACCACAACTGCTCGGCCCAACGCATGCAGGAGCAGGCGGCGATCATGGCGGTGGCCGCGGCCTGCGCCGACACGGTGGCGCCGCTCGAGACGGTGAGCTGTTGCGGCTATGCCGGCGACAAGGGCCTGTTCGCGCCCGAACTCAACGCCTGGGCCACGCGCTTTATGAAGAACGATATTCCAGCCGAGTGCAGGGTGGGCGTGTCGACGGTGTCGACCTGCGCCACCGGCCTCAGCGAGCATGCGGGCATTCCCTTCGTGTCGCTGGCAAGCGTGCTGGAATACGTTACAAGGCGGGATGCTGCCTGACCCGCCCGAAGACCGCGCCACCCCCTTCTGCCCCTATTTCGGCACCTGCGGCGGTTGCACGCTGCAGCATTTCGGCCCCGCCAGCTATGACGCGCTGAAGCGCGGGCTGGTGGAAGAGGCGCTGCGCGCGCAGCGCCTCGAGGCGGCGCTGGAGCCCACCATCGCGGCGCATGGCGACGGACGGCGGCGCGCGACGCTGCATGCGCGGGGCGGGGCGGTGGGATACATGGCAGCGCGCAGCCACGCGCTGATCGACATCATGGCCTGCCCGATTCTCGTGCCGCAGCTCCAGGAACGCGCGCCGGCGCTGGCGCGGCCGATTGCGGCGACGATCGGCGACTGCGACGTGGCGTTCACCGCGACCGACACCGGGCTCGATGTTGCCGTGCGCACGCAGCGGCGGCTGAAGCCCGAAAGGCTGACGCTGCTGGCGCAGCGCGCGAGGCTCGCCCGCCTGTCGCTCAATGGCGAGCTGGTGCTGCAGACAGTGCCGCCGGCAGTGACAATGGGCCGCGCCAGCGTCGAGATCCCCATCGGCAGCTTTCTCCAGGCGACGGCGATGGCCGAGGCGAGCCTCGCCGCGCTCGTGCTCGACGGGGTCGGCAAGGCGAAGATTGTGGCCGATCTGTTCTGCGGCATGGGACCGTTCACGCTGCGGTTGGCGGAGCACGCCCGGGTTTATGCCGCCGACAGCGACCGCGCCGCGATCGACGCGCTGGGCCAGGCGCTGCGCTTCGCCAAGGGACTGAAGCCCGTGACCGCCAAGGCGCGCGATCTGTTTCGCGAGCCGCTGGTGCCGGTGGAACTCAAGGACATGGACGCCGTGGTGTTCGACCCACCCCGGGCCGGCGCGGAGGCGCAGGCACGCGAGCTGGCGCGATCGAAGGTGCCGGTCGTGGTCGCCGTGTCGTGCGAGCCCCGAAGCTTCGCCCGCGATGCAGCGATCCTGATCGCCGGCGGTTATCGGCTGGAGAAGCTGACGCCGGTGGATCAGTTCGCGTGGTCGACGCATGTGGAGTTGGTGGGGGTGTTCAAGCGGTGAGGTGTGTGTACACGGTCGGCCCCTTACCCGCCTTGCTGCGCAAGGCATTCTCTCCGCGGAGGGGAGAGGGGCTGACGACTGAACCTTCGGTTCCACCGGCCCCTCTCCCTGCCGGGGAGACGGTGGCGCGAAGCGCCGGGTGAGGGCCGTCATGCAGCCAAAACCCTCCACGGCCCACGCCACCCTTGGCGAGCAGTTCTTCGATAAGGTGCAGCCGGCGAAATTTCCCGAACACATCTTGCGCTATCGCAACCAGCGGGCGGCGGCGACGGTGGGGCTCGATGGGCTGACGGACGAGGAGTGGATCGCTCATTTCGGGCGCTTCGTGCCGATTGCCGGCTCGCTCGGCACGCCGCTGGCGCTGCGCTATCACGGCCACCAGTTCCAGACCTACAATCCGGACCTCGGCGACGGGCGCGGTTTCCTGTTCGCCCAGCTTCATGACGACACGGGCCGGCTGCTCGATCTTGGCACCAAGGGGTCGGGACGGACCCCCTGGTCGCGCGGCGGCGACGGGCGGCTGACGCTCAAGGGCGGCGTGCGCGAAGTGCTGGCGACCGCGATGCTCGAGGCCCTGGGCGTCGACACCAGCAAATCGCTGAGCCTGATCGAGACCGGCGAGGAACTGGAGCGCCATGACGAGCCCTCGCCGACGCGGGCGAGCGTGCTGGTGCGGCTGAGCCACAGCCACATCCGCATCGGCACCTTCCAGCGGCTGGCCTTCCAGCGCGACACCGACAGCATGAAGCGGCTGCTCGACTATAGCCTGCGCACCTATTTCGGCACCGATGGCGGCAACGCGCCGGCCGAGACGCTGATGCGCGAGACGGCCGAGCGCGTGGCAAAGACGGGCGCCGACATCATCGCGGCCGGGTTCGTGCATGGCGTGCTCAACAGCGACAACATCAACATCACCGGCGAGAGCTTCGACTATGGCCCGTGGCGGTTCCTGCCCACCTACGACCCCGCCTTCACCGCCGCCTATTTCGACAGCACCGGCCTCTACGCCTTCGGCCGGCAGCCCGATGCGATGGCCTGGAACCTGACGCGGCTGGCCGAGTGCCTGCTGCCGCTGGGCGAGCACGCCGCGCTCGAAGCCGCGCTCAACAGCTTCTGGCCGGCTTTCCAGCGCGCCATGTGGAACGCCGCTTTACGGCGGCTGGCGCTGGTCACGCGCGGTGACGAAGCGGACGCCGAGCTGGTGGTCCGCATCTTTGCCTTCCTGCACGAAAGCCGGATCGGCTACGAGCAGTTCTGGTTCGACTGGCGCGGCGGCACGCTGAGCACGGCGCGTGCGGGGCAGAGCCCGGTGGCGAATGCCTATGATGGCGAAAGCTTCGCGCCGGTGCGCGAGGCGATGACGGCTTATGAACCGGGGGCTGCGGCCAATCTCGACCATCCCTATTTCGCGCGACAGGCGCCGCGCACAATGCTGATCGACGAGATGGAGGCGCTGTGGGCGCCCATTGCCGAGCGCGACGACTGGAGTGCGTTCAATGGCGCGCTCGCCGAGATCGACGAGATGCGGCAGGCCTATGCGGGCGATGCGAAATCATCGGCGCGGCCGGGGATGAGTTCGTAAAAGCGCGCGAGGCCAGGATCGACATGCGCGGCGAGCTTGGCGCAGATGGCGAGATCGCCGCTGCCGCCGAGCCAGTTGCGATGCGCTTCGTGGAGCGCGATGAAGGCCGGCGATTGCGCCAGCGCCGCATCGCCCACGAGAATGTGGATGGCAAGGCGCTGCGCCTTGCCCTTGAGCGCGACGGTGCCGGCTTCGAGCCAGGCCAGATCGGGCAGCGCGCGCCGTGTCGCATCGGCGGCGACGATGTCGAAGCCAACGAGCTTGCTCGCGCCCTCGACGCGGGAGGCGACATTGACGCTGTCGCCGATGGCCGAATAGTCGAAGCGGCTTTCGAGCCCCATATTGCCCACCAGCGCCTCGCCGGTGCTGAGCCCGATGCCGACGGCGATGCCACCCGATTGCTGCTCGGCATTGAGCGATGCAAGTGTGGCGCGCATGGCGAGCGCGGCCTCGGCGGCGCGCCGGGCATGGTCGGGCACGTCGAGAGGCGCATTCCAGAACGCCATTATGGCGTCGCCGATGAACTTGTCGATGGTGCCGGAGCGATCGACGATCTGCTTGCCCAGCGCGCCGAACAGCGTGTTGAGCATGCTCAGCGTTTCGGCCGGCTGATGCGCTTCGGTGAAAGCGGTGAAGCCGCGCATGTCGGCGAACATCACCGTGATCTCGCGCGCTTCGCCGCCGAGTTTGAGCTCGGAGGCGCTCGCCTCGATGCGCGCAAGGAGCTCGGGCGCGACATAGTGGCCGAAGGCACGGCGCAGCTGCTGTCGGTTGCGCTCGGTGCGCGAAAACTGGAAATAGGCCATCGTTGCATAGATGAGCAGGGATGCGGCGGCGGGGTAGGTCGCATCGATCAGCCAGCCGCGTGTCGCGAAGGCGGCATAGGACGTGGCAGCGACGGACCCCACCAGCGCCAGCGCCACGAGCAGGCCCGCGAGCGGGCCGAGATTGAGCACCACGAGGACGAGCAGCGCGCCACTTGCCGCGATGATCAGCAGCTCGAGCCCCTGCACCCAGTCCGCACGGCTCAGGAACTGGCCGGAGACGATCTGGTCGATCACCGCCGCATGGATGAGCACGCCCGGCCGGCTGGGCGACAGCGGCGTCGCGTGCAGGTCGAGCAGGCCCGCCGCCGAGGTGCCGACGAGCACGATACGACCTTCGATCTCGTCGCGGAGCGAGCGGTAGTCGTCGCCGAGCACGGCCGCGGCCGAGATCGTCTGCGCCGGGGTGTCGGGCCGGTCGTAGAGCACGACTTCGCCGCCCGCTGTCGTCGCGACGGTGAACGGGCCGACGCGCACGCCCTCGAGCGTGTGGCCGCCCCTGGTGTCGCCGAGCGCCACCAGCGTCGGCACGCCCAGCGCGAGGCGCAGCGCCTCGAGCGAGAGGGCCGGATAGAGCCGCGTGCCGTCGCTCCACAGCATCGGCACGCGGTGGACGGTGCCTGCCGAGTCCTCGGCATTGAGGCTGAGCCCGCCGAGCCCGGCGGCCGCGTCGGTGAGCACCGGGAGCGGCACCACGGCGCCGGTGATGGGCGGCAACGCCGGCGCCGGATCGCTGCCGGAAATGGCGATGGGCGCCTTGGGCGGCAGCGCCAGCGGCGGCGCAGTGGAGGAGACCGAAAAGCCGAGCACGGTGCTGGCCTCGCCGAGCGCCGCGGCGAAGGCGGCATCATTGTCGGGGCCCAGCCGGTCGGGCTCGGGGAACAGCACGTCGAAGCCGATGGCCGCGGCGCCCAGCTCGGTGAGGCGCGTGGTGAGCGTCGCCAGCAGCGCGCGCGGCCATGGCCACTGCCCGAGCCGGGCCAGCGAAGCATCGTCGATATCGACGACGCGCACCGGACTGTCGGCGCCGGCGCGCGGCAGCAGCCGCTGGTAGAAATCGAACCCCATGTCGCGGATGGCGGCGACCGGCAGCGGATCGCCCAGCCGGATGAGCGCGAGCAGCCCCACCAGCACCAGACCCAGCAATGTCGGCAGCAGCCGCCGCTTGAGCATGGCCCCGTTTAGCCCAGATGCCCGAACTTGGCGACCGCCGTTCTAGCTACGGGCAGGGGCGGATGGTGCAAGGCGGGGTGGGGTCGGTCTGCGGCGGCGGCGGCGGCGGATCGGGTTGTTGCGGCGGCGGCGTGTCGGGCGGCGCCGGGCTGGTGCGCGAATCGTCCTCATAGGCCGGGGGGCCGCCCGGCGGGGCGTTGAGGCAATCGCGCGCATTGGCGAACCAGAACTGGCGCAGCAGCGGCGCCTGGTTCTCGGTGTAGCGGAACCAGCGCTTGTAGGCGGCGCGCGTCGCCCCGGTCGACAGGCGCGAGTCGCCGAGGATTTCGACGCCGCCCGCGATGCGGCCGACCTCGCAGGTGTTATCGAGCGTGTCGCACTGACCGGCCGCGTCGCACAGGATCACCGTGCCGCCATGGCGGATGACATAGGGGACGCCGTCGGCGCCGATCCAGCCGTCGAACTCGGTGCCGCGCACGCCGATGGTGCCGGTTGGCGTGCCGATGGTGTAGCGGTTCTTGGCGCTGTCGCCGGTGGCGAAGCGGAAGGCGCCCGACAAAATGTCGACCGCAAGCTTGCCGGCCGAGCCGTCATTGCGCAGCAGATAGTCCTCGATGGTGAGCGCCGAGGACGGGCCCAGCACCAGTTCGGTGCTGTCGGCGAACAGGATCTGCACCTGGCCGTTCGCCCCCGTCTGTACCAGATCGCCGATGAAGATGTCGGAGCCGACGCGCAAGGTACGTGTGTCGGCGCCAAGCCGCGCCGCGGCCTGCTGCTTGACCCCCATGGCGCTGCCGGCGCCGGCGGCAAGGGCCATCGAGGGCACGGCCGCGACGATGAGCGCGGCCAGCACGAGAGCTTGGAGCTTGGGCATTCGTTTCACCCCTCATCCGCGGGCACTTTGGGCTCCGGGCCCTGCGCCTGCGTCCATGAACCGACCCTGAACCATAGCATTGTAGGGCCCATTGCGACGAATCTTCGGCGCTTGCGGAATACGAGGCTTCTTGCAATGGTGCCGGCGGCAGAAGGGTGGCCTCGGGGATGCTGGCCTGGCATTCCTGCTTCGGCTGGGGGGCCGGAGAGGATAGGGATGGCAGGAGTCTTCCTCGGGCTCATGATCGGGCTCGAACTCAAGCATTACATTGCCGACTATTTCCTGCAGCCCGGCTGGATGCTGGCGGGCAAGGGCAATGTGTTCCAGCCCGGCGGCTACGCCCATGCGGGCATCCATGCCGGCCTGTCGCTGCTGGTGCTGCTGGTCGTGGGAACGCCCGTCGGGCTGGCCCTGGCGCTGGTCGCCGCCGAGTTCGTGCTCCATTACGGCCTCGACTACGCCAAAATCCACTATTCGGCCGGCGTGCATGTCGAGAGCCGGCCGCGCCGCTTCTGGGTGCTGCACGGCATCGACCAGATCTGTCACCAGCTTACCTATGCGGCGATGATCTTCGTGGTGCTAAAGGCGATGGGGCTGGTGTAGGTGCCAGTCGCGCGGCTCACGCGCGCGTCAGTTCCCCCGCATGCAGCCCGGCCCTCGGTGCCATCCCGGCGAAGCTGGGAATGGAGATCGGGATTGCGGTGCTCTCGGTGCCCCCAGACAGGCGGCCACACGCCCCGGCTCCGTGCCGCCTATTTCTTCTTGCGACCCTTGGGCTCGTCGGGCGACTGGACGAGCTGGGCGAGAATCTTGTCGACGACGTCGAGATCTTCGCGGCGGCCGGCGGCCTGTTGCTGCAGATCGACGAGATAGGACGTGGTGTAATAGAGCCGGCGCGCCAGCAGGGCCGCCAGCTCGAGGGCGATCTCGGCCTGACCGCCGAGGAACGCAATCGGGTCGTCGATCACATAGGCCCTGACATCGGACAGGGCCTTGACGGTGGCCGAATAAGGCATGTCGAGCAGCACGCTCATTTCGCCGAACACCGAGCCCGGCTCCTCGATATAGGAGACCTGCGTATCCTTGCGCAGCACCTCGACCTGGCCGTCGACGAGCACGAACAGCTTGCGATCGTCGCTCCCCTCGCTGACCAGCACGGTGCCCGCCTTGAACGAAGCGACCTTGCGGTCCTTGCAATAGTCGAGAATGTCCGGCATCGGCTCCCCCGCGGCGTTCAGGCGGGAAATACGCGAAAGCGGAGGGTGGCGCAATCGGCGGGCGGTCCGCTACGATTGACGAATCCGGCGCCAGCGGCGCCCCGCCCACCGGCTACGTCGGTCCCCCCACCCCGCCCCTTCGGGCGAGGAGGGAGAATGGCACCGTGGCCTTGTCCACCGAGGCCGATCCCTCTTCGCGGCGAAGCCGTGGGGGAGGGGAAGCACGCATAGCGTGGTGGGTGGGGCCGCTTGCGCCGGGCTAGTGATTGTCCCTTGGCAGTCCCGCGGTCTGGGCGACGCGCTGGTATTTGACGGCGGGCTTGAGGACGGCGCCGTCGCCGAGCTGGTCGACAATGCCGCGCTGGATTTCCTGCCAGGGGGTCTGGTGCCTGGGGTATTTGTAGCCGCCCGCCGCGGCAAGGTCGGCCCGGCGCTGCTCGAGGTCCTCGGGCGAGATCAGGATGTCGGCTTCGCCCTTGTTGAGGTCGATACGCACCCGGTCGCCGGTGCGCAGCACCGCGAGGTTGCCGCCCGCCGCCGCTTCGGGCGAAGCATTGAGGATCGACGGCGACCCCGAGGTGCCGGACTGGCGCCCGTCGCCGATACAGGCGAGGGAGGTGACGCCCTTTTCGATGAGATAGGCCGGGGGCCGCATGTTGACGACCTCCGCCCCGCCCGGATAGCCGACCGGCCCCGTGCCTCGCATGAACAGCAGGGTGTGCTCATCGATTTCGAGCGAGGGATCGTCGATGCGGTGGTGATAGTCCTCGGGGCCATCGAACACGACCGCCTTGCCCTCGAACATGCCGGGGTGCTCGGGATCGCTGAGATAGCGCTCGCGGAACTCCTCGGAGATCACCGAGGTCTTCATGATGGCGCTGTCGAACAGATTGCCCGAGAGCACGACGAAGCCGGCATCGGTCTTGAGCGGATCATCGATCGGCCGGATGACCTTGGCGTCCTGGATGGTGGCCGAGCGGCAGTTCTCGCCGATTGTCCTGCCGTTGACGGTGGGGGCGTTCTCTTTAATGAGCCCCTTTTTCATCAGCTCGTTGACGACGGCGGGCACGCCGCCCGCATGGTAGTAATCCTCGCCCAGATACTCGCCGGCGGGCTGCAGATTGACCAGCAGCGGCACCTTGTGGCCGACCGTCTCCCACTCCTTGAGCGGCAGGTCGACGCCGATATGCCGCGCAATGGCGCTGATATGGATCGGCGCATTGGTGGAGCCGCCGATGGCCGAATTGACCACGATGGCGTTGTGGAAATTGTCCCTGGTGAGGATGTCGGAGGGCTTGAGATCCTCCTTGACCATGTCGACGATCCTGAGCCCCGTGCGGTAGCTCATCTCCTGGCGGTCGCGATAGGGCGCCGGGATGGCGGCCGAGCCCGGAAGCTGCATGCCGAGCGCCTCGGCCAGCGAGTTCATAGTGGTGGCGGTGCCCATCGTGTTGCAATAGCCCGTCGAGGGAGCCGACGACGCGACGATGTCGATCATCTGCGTGTAGTTGATCTCGCCCGTCGCATACATCTGCCGGGCCTTCCACACGATGGTGCCCGAGCCGGTGCGCTCGCCGCGGAACCAGCCATTGAGCATGGG
>CAZASR010000065.1:0-8201 GCA_964487765.1 uncultured Devosia sp.
CCGCAAGGAAGAGCTGCTGGTCGAACCCGACATCTTGAGGAAGATGTATGTCCTGCGCCGCATCCTCAATCCGATGGGCACCGTCGACGCCATGGAGTTCCTGATGGACAAGCTCCGGCAGACCAAGACGAACTCCGATTTCTTCGATTCGATGAACACATAAAGTGGTTTTTGGGGGTCGTTGATGGCTCCAGCACGCACCGGGTGTCATCCCCGCGAGAGCTGGGAGCCAACTCCCACCTTGCGCGAGCGGCGGCTTGGGTCCCGGGTCAGGCCCGGGATGACAATCGGTGGGTGACTCCGACACCATCGTTGCGCTCAGTTCGGGCGCCCTGCCCGCGGGCGTCGCGGTCATCCGTCTCAGCGGCCCCGATACGGGCGCCGTGCTCGCGCGGCTTTCGATCGGTAACATCGAGCCGCGGCGGCTCGTCCTGCGGAGCGTCGCGCTCGCCGACGAGATCATCGATACCGGGCTCGTCGCCTGGATGCCGGGGCCGCAAAGCTTTACCGGAGAAGATACCGCGGAATTGCAGGTGCACGGGTCGCCGGCCGTCGTCCGCCGCTTGCTGCGGGGCATCGCGGCACTGCCCGGGGTACGCCTCGCCGAAGCCGGGGAGTTCACCCGGCGCGCCTTTCTCAACGGCAAGCTCGACCTGACCGAAGTCGAGGGTCTGGGCGATCTCATCGAGGCGGAAACCGAAACCCAGCGGCAGCAGGCGGTCGCCCGGCTCGCCGGGGGCATCGGCCAGCGGGTCGTGGGCTGGCGCGAGACGCTGCTCGATGCGCGCGCCGAGGTCGAGGCCCGGCTCGACTTCTCCGATGAGGGGGATGTCTCGGCGGAGCTGCCACATAACATGATTCATGACATCGAGGCGTTGGCGGCGGAACTGCGGGAGGCGACCGAATCCGTCGCACGGGGCCGCATCGTCCGCGAGGGGCTGCGGGTTGCGCTGGCCGGCCCGCCCAATGTCGGCAAATCATCGCTGCTCAATGCGCTCGCCAAATCGGACCTCGCGATTGTCAGCGACGAGCCGGGGACCACGCGCGACGTGCGCGAGATCGCGCTCGATCTCGGGGGCCGGCTGGTGATCCTCGTCGACATGGCAGGGCTACGGGTCAGCGACAGCGCCGCCGAAGCCGAAGGGGTGCGCCGGGCCGAGGCTGAGATCGCTCGCGCCGATCTGATCCTGTGGCTGGTGGCGCCCGACGTCACGCCGCTCGACCCGCCGCAACGGGCGCCGCTGTGGACCGTAGGGACGAAAGCCGATCTCGGTTCCCTGCCGGCGGAGCATGTCCTGTCGGTGCGCACCGGCGCAGGTATCGGCGAGCTGCTCGCGGCGCTCGAAGCCTTCGCCGAGGCGGCCGCCGGAACCGGGCAGCCTGCCCTCGTCAGCCGCGAGCGCGATTTGATTGCCCTCACCGCGGCTCAGGAGGCGCTGGACCGTTTCCTCGCGGAGGGTGCCACGGACGAGATCGCCGCCGAGCACCTCCGGCAGGCCAGCCTGGCGCTCGAGCGGTTGCTCGGACGCATCGACACCGAGCAGGTGCTCGACCGGCTGTTCGCGAGCTTCTGTATCGGCAAGTGACTCACGTGAAACATTCGATCCCCGCGGGCTACGCGCCACCCCTTGCCCCCGGAAGGAAGTAGCGGGCGTCATTGATTGTCCGCCCGCACTCGACTACACCGCGCGCCATGACTGATTTCGGTGTGATCATTGTCGGGGGCGGACATGCCGGCTCCGAGGCCGCGGCGGCAGCCGCGCGGCTCGGCGTGCCGACGGCGCTGATCACCCACAAGTTCTCGACCATTGGGGAGATGAGCTGCAACCCCGCCATCGGCGGGCTCGGCAAGGGCCATCTCGTGCGCGAGATCGACGCGCTGGATGGCGTCATGGGTCGCGTGGCTGATGCGGCCGGCATCCAGTTCCGCGTCCTCAACCGCCGCAAGGGCCCGGCGGTGCGAGGTCCGCGCGCCCAGGCCGACCGCAAGCTCTACAAGCAGGCGATGCAGGCCGCCCTGTCGGCGCAACCCAACCTCACCATCATCGAGGGCGAAGTCGACGACCTTGTGGTGCAGGCCGGCAACATAACAGGAGTAGTCCTGCTCGACGGCCGGCGTTTCTCGACTCGGGCGGTGGTGCTGACGACGGGCACGTTCCTGAGGGGCCTGATCCATCGCGGCGAGGAGACGATCCCGGCCGGACGCGTCGGCGAGAAGCCGGTGCTGGGCTTGTCGACCCGGCTCGAAGCCCTGGGTTTGCGGCTCGGCCGGCTGAAGACAGGTACGCCGGCGCGTCTCGATCGGACGACGATCGACTTTTCCGTCCTCGAAGAGCAGCCCGGGGACGATCCGCCGGAGCCGTTCTCGTCGCTGACGACGGCGATCACGACGCCGCAGGTCACGTGCCACGTCACGCGGACGACCGCTGAAACGCACCGCATCATCCGCGACAACATCCATCGTTCGGCCATGTATTCGGGGCGAATCCAAAGCCGGGGGCCGCGCTACTGTCCGTCCATCGAGGACAAGGTCGTGCGCTTCGCCGACCGCGACAGCCACCAGATCTTCCTCGAGCCGGAGGGCCTCGACGATTCGACGATCTACCCCAACGGGGTTTCGACCTCCCTCCCCGCGGAGGTACAGGAGGCGTTCCTCAGGACGATGCCGGGGCTGGAACATGTGCGGATCATCCGGCCGGGCTACGCAATTGAGTATGACTATGTCGATCCGCGCGAGCTCAAGGCGACGCTGGAGCTCAAGCGCCTGCCAGGACTCTATCTGGCCGGGCAGATCAACGGCACGACGGGCTATGAAGAGGCGGCGGCGCAGGGCCTGCTGGCGGGGGCCAATGCCGGCCTGCGCGCCCGGGGCGAGGCGCAGATCGTGCTGTCGCGCACCGAGTCCTATCTCGGCGTCATGGTCGACGACCTCATCACGCGCGGCGTGGCCGAGCCCTACCGGATGTTCACCTCGCGGGCGGAGTTCCGCCTGCACCTGAGAAGCGACAACGCCGATCAGCGCCTGACGCCGCTCGGCATTGCGACGGGACTTGTCGGCGCGACCCGTCAAGCGGTGTTCCAATCGAAGGTCGCGGCGCTTGACAGTGGGCGGGTGTTGCTCGACGCCTTGACGATTACGCCGAGCGAGGCTCGCAAGCACGGAATCGTGGTCAATGCCGACGGGCACCGCCGCAGCGCCTTCGATCTGCTCGCCTATCCCAACGTGACGACGGCCGACATCCGTCACGTCTGGCCCGCGGCGGGCGAGATCGAAGCGCCGGTGCTGGACCAGCTTGCGATCGATGCCCAGTACGCGGTGTATCTGGAGCGGCAGAAGGCGGACGTTGCGGCACTGCGGCGGGACGAGCGCCTCGTCATGCCGGACTGGCTGGACTATAACGTGATTCCGGGACTGTCGGCCGAGTTGCGACAGAAGCTCTCCCACCTCCGGCCGGCGACCATGGCGCAGGCGCAGGCAATCGATGGAATGACGCCGGCGGCCGCCACCCTCCTCCTCGCCATTATCCGCCGCGGCGCCCTGCGCTTGGCCGGATGAGCCAGCAGCAGGATCTCGAGCGCTACGCCGCCCTGCTGGGCAAATGGAACGCCGTCCAGAATCTCGTTTCACGTGAAACAGTCGACGAACTCTGGCCGCGCCACATCGATGATTCGCTCCAGCTCATGGCCCTCGTTCGCGATGGCGATCGCGCCGTCATCGATCTGGGCAGCGGCGGCGGCTTTCCGGCCATTCCCATGGCCATTGCTTCACGTGGAACAGAACGGCGATTCACCCTGGTCGAGCCGGTCGGCAAGAAGGCGGCGTTCCTGCGCACGGTGGCCCGCGAACTCGACCTTCCGGTCACCGTCGCAGCACAACGTGCTGAGCAGATTGATTCACGTGAAACATACGACCTGGTCACCTCGCGCGCGCTCGCCCCGCTGCCGGAATTGCTGAAACTTGCGCAGCCTTTTGTCGCCCCTGCGGGGCATCTCCTGCTCCACAAAGGGCGCAATTACCGTCAAGAACTCGACACGGCGGCTCAACAGTTCGATTTCGATGTGCTAGTTCACCCAAGCGAGTCCGATGCCGGGGGCGTAATCCTCGAGATCACGAACTTGCGAGCCAAATCAGCCGCTTAGCGGCGGGAGACCGGGCGTGGCAGCACGCATCATCACACTGGCGAACCAGAAGGGCGGGGTCGGCAAGACGACCACGGCGATCAATCTCGCCACCGCACTGGCGGCGATTGGCGAGCGCGTGCTCATCATCGACCTCGACCCCCAGGGCAACGCCTCGACCGGGCTCGGCATCGACCGGCGCGACCGGGACGTTTCGTCCTACGACCTCATGGTGGGCGATGCGAGCGTGGCGCAGGCGGCCATGCGCACTGATGTGCCGCGGGTCGCTCTGGTGCCCTCGACGCTGGATTTGCTCGGGGTCGAGCAAACGATCAGCCAGCAGCCCGACCGTGCCTTCAAATTGCGCAATGCGTTCAAGGCGTTGGCTGAGCTGAGGATCGAGGACCAGGCCGTGAGCTATGTCATCATCGACTGCCCGCCCTCGCTGAACCTGCTTACCGTCAATGCGCTGGTGGCCGCCGATGCGGTTCTGGTGCCCATGCAGTGCGAGTTCTTCGCGCTCGAGGGCCTCAGCCAACTCCTTCAAACCATTGAGCAAATCCGGACGACGCTCAACCCGCGGCTCAAAATTCAGGGTGTGGTGATGACCATGTTCGATCGCCGCAACTCGCTCAGTGAGCAGGTCCTGCAGGACGTCCGCGGAACCATGGGCAACCTCGTCTATGAGACGGTCATTCCCCGCAATGTCCGCCTGAGTGAGGCGCCGTCCTACGGCAAGCCCGCCCTGCTCTACGATCTCAAATGTGCCGGCAGCCAGGCTTATCTGCGGCTCGCCACCGAAGTCATCCGCCGCGAGCGGCAACTGAACGCTGCGTGAGGCGCCCATGGTAGAAAAGCCCAACCGACTCGGCCGCGGCCTCGCCGCTCTCATCGGCGACATGCCGCCCATCGATGCGCCGCGTGTCACCGACGCGGCAACCGCCAGTCAGAAGCGGCTGCCGCTCGATTTCATCATCGCCAACCGTTCCAATCCCCGCCGCGATTTCGATGCCGATCAGCTGGATGAACTCACCAGTTCGATTCGCGAAAAAGGCGTGATGCAGCCCCTGCTCGTCCGTCCGAGCGAAGATCCCAACATCTTCGAGATCATCGCCGGCGAGCGGCGCTGGCGAGCGGCGCAGCGCGCCGGGCTGCACGACGTCCCGGTCATCATCCGCGAGGTCGACGACAAGGAAGCGCTCGAGCTCGCGATCATCGAGAACGTGCAGCGCGTCGATCTTAATCCGCTCGAAGAAGCGCTCGGCTACGAGCAGCTCATCGAGCAATTTTCCTATACACAGCAAGACCTTGCGCAAGTCATCGGCAAGTCGCGCTCACACGTGGCCAACACGCTGCGGCTCCTGAAGCTGCCGGGCGACGTCCGCGACATGGTGACCAGCGGCCAACTCACCGCCGGCCACGCCCGCACGCTGATCACCGCCGAGGACCCGGCCGGGCTGGCGCGGCAGATCGTCGAGCAGGGATTGTCTGTGCGCGAGGCCGAACGGCTAGCTCAGGCAGGCGGGACGCCGGCGAAGCGGGCGCCGACCGAACCGGCCCCCAAGGACGCAGACACGCTGGCAATCGAGAAACAGCTTTCAGACCATCTGGGCCTCAAGGTGGTGATCGACCACCGGGACAATGGCGGCAAGCTCGAAATCCGTTACCGCACTCTCGAACAGCTCGATTCGGTCCTCGCCCGCCTCACGAGCAGCTAAAGATCCGTTCCGGTCAGTGCTGCGCGGCCATTGTCGCAAGGGCGAGGAAAACCCGGCGCGCGATGGTTTCGGACCGGCCGTAAGTCCTGCGCGATTCGCCGGTCGCATCGTGCAGCCGCGTTGTTGCCGTCGCGAGCGCCGCGTCGTTCCACAGGCGCAACTGCTGCTCCATCGCCGACCGGCGGGAAAAATGCGGCCTCGGCCGGGCGCCGTCGAGGACCTCGCGGACGCTCTTGCCACTGTCGACCACCGTCCGCCAGCGGCGTAGCTGGGTGAAATGCTGCATCACGCCCGACAGCAATTGCTGCGGATTGATGTTGGCGGCCAAGGCGCGCGACAGCGCCATGTCGAGCTTTTCCGCGTGCCCCGTACCGATCGCATCGGCAATTTCGTCGAGCACCAGCGCGGCGTTGTCGGCGCACAGCGTCAGCACATCCTCGCGCGTCAGGCGTTTGCTCTGGTCCGCATAAAGCACCAGCTTTTCGATTTCGCGCCGCGTGACTTCGCGATCGTTGCCAAGCTGGTCGCGCAGTGTCGCCGCCACGTCGGGCTCGGTCTGGATGCCGGCATCGGCGAAGCTTTCGCTGATGAGCTTGAGGATCGTCTCGTCGCTGTCGGCATAGCAGGGCAAGGCGCGGCCGGTCCGGGCGCCTTCGACGAGCGCCCGCAGCGCGTCGCGCGGCGCCAGATTGCCCGCTTCTAGAACGACGATCGATCCCGAAGGATCCGCCGCCAGCTCGCCCAGCGGCACCGTGGCCGATCTGCCGGCATTGCGCACGCGCACGATCCGGCGCTCGCCAAACAAGGACGATGTTCTAGCTTCCACCAGGAGACGGCCGGGATCGGCGTCGATCTCGATGCCGTCGAGCGTGACCAGTCCCATGCTGTCGCTGCTCGAGCCGGAATAATGGCGGACCAGACGCTGTGCGGTTTCGCGCACCAGGCCGGTATCGGGCCCGTAGACGAGCAGGATGCCCTGGTCGAGGTCGGGACGCTTCACGAAGCGCTCGACCTCGTGCGCCTTGAGCGCCGTCACTTCGACAATGCCGCGATGATCTGAAGCCGCAGCGTATCGGCGAGGAGCAAGGCGGCCTGGCGCTCGGCCGCGACCGTCGCCTGCTCATTGGCCAGGACCTGCGCGCCGTGGGTCAAATCCGCGGTCTGCGAGCGGACGCCGGAGAAGAGCACGCGGCCATCCGGCGCGCGAACGGTGAGCGTCGCGGTCACCGTCACCTGGCGCTGGGCGAGCGCGACGACATCGCTGGTGAGCGCCGCGGAGCGCGACGAAGCCGACACCGTGACGATCGGCACATCCCCCTGCGCTTTGCCGAGACGAAGCGCCAGGTCCTGGTAGATGATCTGCTCGAGCCGGTTGCGCGGTGCGCCATAGGTGACCGCAACGCGCTCGGCCCCGATGCCGGCATCGCTGTAGACCGGGCGCAATCCGGTGCAGGCGGCCAGCGGCGCCGCCAACGCCACGGCCAGCACGGCGGCCCCGAGCGCCCGGCTAAGCGACGACATTGACGATCCTGTCGGGCACGATGATCACCTTGCGTGGCGGCCTACCGTCCAGCATGCGGGCAACTGCGTCCAGAGACAAGGCTTGTTTCTCGACGGCGTCGTTGGGTGCTCCTTTGGCCACGCTGATCTCGCCGCGGCGCTTGCCGTTGACCTGTACCGCCATCACCACCGTGTCGTCGACCAGCAGGGCGGGATCGACCTCGGGCCAGGGCGCGTCGGTCACCATTCCGGACTGGCCGAGCGCTACCCAGCAGCTTTCGGCGAGGTGCGGCATCATCGGGGCGATCAGTTGGATCAGCTTGATCACCCCATCGGTCAGCGCCGCCGCGCCATTGCTCGACGGGGCGGCTTCGAGCGCCGCCGCGAGCTTGGCGAGGCCGTTGCTCAATTCGTAGATGTGGGCGACGGCGCTGTTGAAGCGCAGCCCCTCGATATTTTCGCCGACCGCCTGCACCGCACGGTGCGTCAGCTTGCGGATGGCCTCGATGTCGCCGGCGGGCGTCTCGCGGGAAGCCGGCAAGGCCGCGATTTCGATCGATTCATGCACCAGCTTCCAGACGCGCTGCTGGAAGCGGCCGGCACCCTCGATGCCCGCCTCGGTCCATTGCACGTCGCGCTCGGGCGGCGAATCCGACAGCATGAACCAGCGCGCCGTGTCCGCGCCATAGGTGCGCACGATCTCGTCGGGATCGACCACGTTCTTGCGCGACTTCGACATCTTCTCGATGGCCCCGATCTCGATCGGTGCGCCGGTGGTCACGTGCCGCGCGCGGCGCGTGTCGCCCATCCCCTCGAGCGCGACCTCGGAAGGCAGCACCCACTCGCCCTTCTCGTCGCGATAAG
>CAZASR010000065.1:8211-15365 GCA_964487765.1 uncultured Devosia sp.
TGAACATGCCCTTGAACGGTTCGTCGAGACCCAGATGGCCGGTCTTGTGCATCGCGCGGACGAAAAAGCGTGAATAGAGCAGGTGCAAGATAGCGTGTTCTACGCCGCCGATATACTGGTCGACCGGCAGCCAGCGGTCGGCGATGGCCGGCACCGTCGGGGCGTCCGCGTGGGGCGCGGTGAAGCGCGCGAAATACCACGATGAATCGACGAAAGTGTCCATCGTGTCGGTTTCACGGCGCGCGGGCCTGCCGCAGATCGGGCAGGGCACATGCTTCCAGGTCGGGTGGTGATCCAGCGGATTGCCCGGCCGGTCGAAGGTCACGTCGTCGGGCAGGACGACCGGCAGCTGGTCGTCGGGCACCGGCACGGCGCCATGCTCCTCGCAATGGATCACCGGGATCGGCGCGCCCCAATAGCGCTGGCGCGAAACGCCCCAGTCGCGCAATCGATAGTTCGTCTCCACGACGCCCTGCGCGCGGTTGCCGATCTGGATGCTGCCGAAATGTTCGGCAATCTTCGCCTTGGCCGCGTCGATCGTCAGGCCGTCGAGGAAGCCCGAATTGAACAGCGTGCCCGGCCCCGTATAGGCCTCGTCATCCACCTGGTAGGTGGCAGGATCGGCACCCGGCGGCAGCACCACCGGGATCACGGCCAGGCCGTATTTGCGGGCGAAATCGAGGTCGCGCTGGTCGCTGGCGGGGCAGCCGAAAATGGCGCCGGTGCCGTAGTCCATCAGCACGAAATTGGCGACATAGACCCTGAGCGTCTCGCCCGGTTTCAGTGGATGCTTCACGGTTAAGCCGGTGAAATAGCCCTGCTTTTCGGCTCGCTCGATATCTGCCGTCGCCGTCCCCTGGCGGCGGCACTCTTCGACGAATGCCTTGAGGGCCGGATCCGTCGCCGCCAGTTCGCCGGTCAGCGGATGATCCGGCGACAGGGCGACGAAGCTGGCGCCGAACAGCGTGTCGGGACGGGTCGTGAAGACCTCGATGGTCGGCGCGGCGGTCTTGTCGTTCGCAACGATTTCGAACAAGAGCCGCAGGCCCTCCGACTTGCCGATCCAGTTGCGCTGCATGATGCGCACCTTGTCGGGCCAGCCGTCGAGGCCGTCGATCGCCTTCAGCAGGTCCTCGGCATAGTCCGAAATCTTGAAGAACCACTGAGTCAATTCGCGCTGTTCCACCAGCGCACCCGAGCGCCAGCCGCGGCCGTCGATCACCTGCTCGTTGGCGAGCACGGTTTCGTCCACCGGGTCCCAATTGACCTTGGATTTCTTGCGGGTGACCAGTCCCGCCCGCATCATGCCGGTGAACAGTTTCTGCTGCTGGGCGTAGTAGTCGACGTCGCAAGTGGCGAATTCGCGCGACCAGTCGAAGCTCAACCCCATCGTCTTGAGCTGCTTCTTCATCGCCTCGATATTGGCGTAGGTCCAGGTCTTGGGATGCGCGCCGGTCTGCTTGGCCGCATTTTCCGCCGGCAGGCCAAAGGCGTCCCAGCCCATGGGATGCAGCACGTTGAAGCCCCTCGCCCGACGGTAACGCGCAATCACGTCGCCCATGGCGTAGTTGCGCACATGGCCCATATGGATGCGGCCCGACGGATAGGGGAACATCTCGAGCACGTAATAAGGCGGCCGCGGATCGTCATTGTTCACCTCGAAGGACTTGCTGTCCTCCCAGGCCTGCTGCCAACGCGGCTCCTCGACCCGCGGATTGTAGCGCTCGATCGGTTTCACTTGCGATACGTCCTTGGCGCGGCAAAGAGTTGCTTTGCCGGGGTTTTCTGCGGTAGCGGACCCTCTACACTAAACCGGTGAACGGTCAACAGCATGGCACACACCGAGGCGGCCGAGCGGCTCGAAAACATCCTCTCGCGCATCGAGCGGGCGCAGCGCCGGTTCGGGCCGCCGCCCGAGCGGGTCGAGCTCGTTGCCGTTAGCAAGACCTTCGACGCCGACGCGATCCGGCCCTTCCTCGAGGCCGGCCAGCGCCTCTTCGGCGAGAACCGGGTGCAGGAAGCGGCGGCCAAATGGCCCGGATTGCGGGCCTTCTATGATGGCATAGAATTGCATCTCATCGGCCCCCTGCAGTCCAATAAGGCGCGCGAGGCGGTGGCGCTGTTCGATGTGATCGAGACGGTGGACCGGGAAAAGATCGCGGCTGCGCTCAAGGCCGAGATGGCGCGTGCGGGAAAATCCCCACGTCTGCTGGTCCAGGTCAATATCGGGCTAGAGCCCCAAAAGGCCGGGATTCCGCCGGCCGAGGCAGTCGCCTTCGTCGCCAGGTGCCGCGAGGTGCATGGCCTGGCGATCGACGGGCTGATGGCGATCCCGCCCGAAGGCGAGCCGCCGGGGCCCTATTTCGCCCAGATGGCGGGATTGGCGGCGCAGGTGGACGCGAAGGTGCTCTCGATGGGGATGAGCGCGGATTTCGAAACGGCCATCGCCATGGGGGCAACGCATGTGCGGATTGGTTCGGCCCTTTTCGGTCGCCGGCCCAAGCCGTAGGCGAAACGAAACTTCTCCGCTCACTGGCGCGTTACCATCTGCGTCACCATCTTGTGACTGGCCGGTCATCGAGTGCCGGCTTAACTCACGTTGAGTGAATTTCCGGGAGCCTGTCATGATCCGCCGCCGCATTTTCCTGGTCGATGACGACGACGACCTGAGGAAAACGCTTGTGGATCAGCTCATGCATTATCGGGAGTTCGAGCTGATCGAGGCCGCCACCGGCAATGATGCGATCCGCATGGTGCGCGAAACCCATGTCGACCTGATGTTGCTCGATGTCGGCCTGCCCGACATGGATGGGCGCGAGGCCGTGAAAATCCTGCGGCGCGACGGGTTCAAGAGCCCGATCATCCTGCTGACCGGCCACGACAGCGATTCGGACGAGATCCTCGGCCTCGAATCGGGCGCCAACGACTACGTCACCAAGCCGTTCCGCTTTTCCGTGCTGCTCGCACGCATCCGCGCCGCCCTGCGCCAGCACGACCAGAGCGAGGACGTGGTGTTCACCATCGGCCCGTACAGCTTCCAGCCAGCCAACAAGCTGCTCGAGGCCCAGGACGGGGGCAAGGTCAGGCTCACCGACAAGGAAACCTCGATCCTCAAATATCTCTACCGGCAGGGGCCAAAGACCATCACGCGCGACGTGCTGCTCAAGGAAGTATGGGGGTATAATAACCGCGTCACGACCCACACGCTCGAGACGCACATCTATCGGCTGCGTCAGAAGATCGAGCGCGACCCCTCCAACGCGCGGCTCCTCGTGACCGAAGAGGGAGGCTACCGGCTGGTTCCCTGAGGCCGGCCGGGCGGCTTTCCCCCGCCCGTGGTCACCAAACGCACGAAAACCGTTCGCGCAAAGATCATGGCGTGCTCTATATCAGAGCCTTTGAGGCCGCGGGCGGCGGCCGGTTAACTGGTAACGGTCACGCATGCAGCTCGACGACGCGACCACGATCCTGGGGCGCGCGGACTTCTTTACGGTCTGCGACGCCGAACAGCGTCGGCTGCTCGCCTTTGCCAGCGAGCGCAAGAGGTGGCGCCCCAACGCCGTGATCTACGCGGCGGGCGATGTGCCGGAGGGCGCACATGTGCTGGTCAGCGGCACCGTCGCGACCTATCAGGGCGGCGACGATTCCGATCCATTCGTCATTTCCACCCAGGGCGCGCTGCTGGGCGCGATGTCCCTGATCCTCGCCAAGCCGCGCACGGTTACCGTCAAGGCCATTGACAATGTCGAGACGCTGTTCGTGCCGCGCTCGGCCTTCCTGAAGCTCGCCAACCAGGCGCCGGATCTGGCGCAGCGCGCCGCCGACCGCATCCGAACCGAGCTGTCCAACTATCTGGGCGCCATCGAGCAGGTAAAACCCAGGATCGGCTCGGGCCGGTAGCCGCGCCGCCTACGCGAAGTAGGCGATTACCGGCACATGATCCGATGGCTTGCTGCTCCAGCCGCGTACCGGGCGGATGATCTCGGCCTTGGTGGTGCGGGCGGCGATGTCGGCGGTGGCCCAGATATGATCGAGGCGACGGCCGCGATCGGACTTCTCCCAGTCGCGCGCCCGATAGCTCCACCAGGAGGAGAGCTTGGTGCCATAGGGCAGGTGCTTGCGCACGAGATCGACCCAACCGTGATTGGCAACCAGCAGCTCGTCGAGCGCCTGGGTTTCGACCGGGGTGTGGCTCACGACCCTGAGGAGCTGCTTGTGGCTCCACACATCGTCCGCGTGCGGCGCGATGTTGAAATCGCCGCAGATGAGCTGGCCCTGCCTGAACTGGTCGTCCCCGAACCACTGCTTGAGCTCACGCAGGAAATCGAGCTTGTGCCGAAACTTGGGATTGATCTCGGGGTCCGGCTCGTCGCCGCCGGCGGGGATATAGATGGAGTGCACGGCCAGCGGTCCGTTGCCCCCGTCGACGCTCGCCGAAACGTGGCGGCAATCGGCGATCTCGCAGAACACGCGGCTCGAAATGTCCGTCAGCGGGTGGCGCGAGACGATGGCGACGCCGTGATAGCCCTTCTGGCCGTGTACGGCCTGGTAGGGATAGCCGGCGTTAGCGAACTTTTTGGCCGGAAACTGCTCGTTCTGGCACTTGATCTCCTGCAGGCACAGGACGTCGACCGGATAGTGCCGCAGGAACTTCAGCACCAGCCGGATACGAAGGCGAACCGAATTGATGTTCCAGGTGGCGAGGCTGAAGGGCATGGGACTCAAGGGCGCAAAGGACGCCGCCCTTGTGCCGGGCACCGGGGGAAGATGCAAGCTCGGCCCGAGCTTTTACTTCCGCGCGCTCAGTCGGGCGCGTCGATGCGGTTGTAGTCGTTGATGTTGAGGTAGAAGTAGGAGGCAGGGATATCGATGTCCTTTTGGACATCATAGATCGAAAAGGTCAGCTCCGAGCCGTCAGGGCTGGTCAGCACCCATTGCACCAGCTCCTTGGTGTCCTTGTCGAAAACCAGCGCGATGCGAACGGTGCCGGCCGGCGTCTCGTCCTGCAGCGTCAGCTCGAGGTAGGTCTCGGACTGGCTGATGGCGACCAGACCCGCGTGCAGCAGGTCGATGTCGTCATCGAGGAACTGGCGCAGGGGCACCTTGTCCTGCGGATAGGCATATTGCGTCTTCTCCTTGCGGTCGATGACGTAAAAGCCCTGCCCGATGGACATGATTTCCTGGCGCGACGGCGGATCGTAGCGGAAGCGAATTTTGCCCGGACGCTCGAGATAGAACGTGCCTTCGGCGCGGTAACCCTGGGTGTCGATCTGGTTGAAGCGGCCGGCCATGGTGCGGATCTGCGAGTTGTGCGCGGAGATCTCGTTGATCAGCGCGATCTCGTCCTCTGTGAGGCGGCGCGGTTCCTGCTGCCCGAGCGACACGGTCGCGGGCAGGGCCAGGGAGGTCGCGAGGAGGGCCAGAAGGGAACGTCGAAGCATCAACTCTATCCTGTTCGTCTTGCCTAACCGCTAGTGGGCAAATGAGGCAAGACGGGGAAAGCTCCGTTCCATGCGGCGGCGCTATTTCTGCCGCTTCTTGCCGCGTGCGACCTCGGTGCGGAGCGCGAGCAGCCGGTGTGTCCAGAAGCCCCGGAAGTGGTCGAGCCACGCGTCCACTTCCTCGAGCGGCGCGGTGTCGAGCGCATAGATGCGGCGCGTGCCCTCCGGCCGGACGCTGGCAAAGCCGGAGTCGCGGAGCACCTTCAGGTGTTGGCTCACCGCCGCCTGGCTGATGCCGAATTCGCCCGAGATGACCTCGACCACCTCGCCCGAGGCAAGTTCGCGCGCCGCCAGCAATTCGAGGATGCGGCGGCGCACGGGATCGCCGAGGACGTCGAAGGCGTGCATCACATCGCCTGGGGCGGTGCTTCCCCCGAATAGAATTTGCGCGTGTTCTCCGCCGCTTCCATGGCGTTGACCATGCCGTCGGCCGCCGCCGCCTTGCCCCAGGCGGTGCTGGCGCGGCGATAGAATTCGAGCGCTTCGGGCGACGTTGGCCAAGTCGTATCCGCCTCGGGCGGCCGCTCGGCCGCAGGGCTTTCGATGTGGCGCTGGAGGCCGAGCAGGCCAAGATCCCAGCCGACGCCCACCGCACCCGGGCCGTAGGTCGGCCAGAAGCTATCGTCGACGATCGCCACATGGGTCAGCTCGAGCGTCGTCTCGTCCGGCCTGCCCGAGGTCAATCGAACCTCGATCCAGCTCGTCTGGCCGCCGAACTCCCAAGTGGTGGCAAAATAACGCGGCGCTTCGCAGGCGGTTATCGTGCCACCGGCATTGCCTTCGAGCTGATAGCGTCCGCCGAGCCGGAGCTCGCCGGTGATCGGCAGGAACCACCGCTTGATCCGCACCGCGCTCGTGACCGCATCCCACAGATCGTCGATCGAGGTCTCATAGGTCGCGGTGGCGATGACCGCCTTGGCCGGCTTGCCGTCGCGTTCCACCGATTTCACATCGCGCACGATGGCGCCAGCATAAGCCAGGGCATCGATCGGCATGGCGTCCTCCTTGTCCATTGTGGCGGATGAATATCAGGCCATGCTTATATAAGTCAATAGTAATACGTGGGTAAGCTGCCTGAGAGGCAACCGCGCTCTCCCGTCATTGGCGCCGTGGGGTGGCGCGCTCAGTATCCGTCCGCGTTGTTGCCGACCAGGATCTCGCGCTTGCCCGAATGGCTGGGAGCGGAGATGACGCCTTCCTTCTCCATGCGCTCGATCAGCGAGGCGGCCTTGTTATAGCCGATGGCGAGGCGGCGCTGGACGTAGGAGGTCGAGGCCTTCCTGTCGGTAAGAACGATGTGGACGGCCTTGTCGTAGAGCTCGTCGCCCGAGCCGCCACCGCCATCTTCGAGTGCGGAGGCCGGATCGAACTCCTCCTCATCCTCGGTGATCGAATCAAGATAGTCCGGAGCGCCCTGCGACTTGAGGTGGCGTACCACGGCTTCGACCTCGCCGTCCGAAACGAACGGGCCGTGGAGACGCCGGATGCGGCCGCCGCCTGCCATGTAGAGCATGTCGCCATTGCCCAGGAGCTGCTCGGCGCCCTGCTCGCCCAGAATCGTGCGACTGTCGATCTTGCTGGTCACCTGGAACGAGATTCTGGTGGGGAAGTTCGCCTTGATGGTGCCGGTGATGACGTCGACCGACGGGCGCT
>CAZASR010000066.1:0-15286 GCA_964487765.1 uncultured Devosia sp.
CGACCGAGAACGGCGCTTCGCCGCGCTTGTCCTTGGCGATGGGGATCTGGTTCTTCTCGGCGTAATCGAGCAGCTGGGTGCGCGAGCGCAGCTCCCATTCGCGCCAGGGGGCGATCACCCTGAGATTGGGCGCGAGCGCATTGGCGGTGAGCTCGAAACGCACCTGGTCGTTGCCCTTGCCGGTCGAGCCATGGGCGATGGCATCGGCGCCGGTCTCCGCCGCGATCTCGACAAGGTGCCTGGCGATCACCGGCCGCGCGATCGAGGTGCCGAGCAGATACTGGCCCTCATAGAGCGCATTGGCGCGGAACATCGGGAACACGAAATCGCGCACGAATTCCTCGCGCAAATCGACGATGCGGACGTCCTTGATGCCGAATATCTCGGCTTTCTTCCGCGCCGGTTCGAGCTCCTCGCCCTGGCCGAGGTCGGCGGTGAAGGTGACGATCTCCGCCCCGTAATGCTCCTGCAGCCATTTGAGCATGATGGAGGTATCGAGGCCGCCCGAATAGGAGAGCACGATCTTCTTGATGGGATTTGTCATACGGCCGTTCCCTGCCTCATGAATCGCGGGGCGCCGGGCCCGCGGGCGAATTTGCGGTCTTCTCTAGTCAAGCAGCGCGGGGCATGCAATGACCTGCCATGAGCTTCATTCCCGATACCCCGATCATCCTGGCTTTCGCCGTGGCCGCCTTCGCGCTGGCGGTGACGCCGGGACCGGACATGGCGCTGTTCATCTCGCGCGCCGTCAATTTCGGCCGGCCGCAGGCCTTTGCCACGATGGCCGGAGCGCTGACCGGCATCGGCATTCATACGACGCTGGTCGCCTTCGGTATTTCGGCGCTGATCGTCGCCGCCCCGGCCGCGTTTTTCGTGCTCAAGGTCGCCGGGGCGCTCTATTTGCTCTGGCTCGCCATCCAGGCGCTCCGCGCCGGCGGGGGGCTGAGCGTCGACCGCGCCACCGGCAGGTCGCCGAGCCTTTGGGCCGGATACCTCACCGGGCTTGCGATAAACCTCACGAACCCCAAGGTGGCGCTGTTCTTCATCACCTTCCTGCCCCAGTTCGTTACGGCGGGGGATGCCGCCACGAGCGGCAAGCTGTTGTTCCTGGGGGCCGAATTCATCGTCGTGTCGCTGCCGGTGGTTGTCGCTGTCGTCCTGGCCGCCGACTGGCTGACCACGGCGCTCCGCACCAGTCGCTGGGTTTCGCGGGCGCTCAATTGGGGCTTTGCCGCCGTGTTCGCGAGCTTCGCCGCAGTTATTCTCACGGCCCAGGCGCGGCATTGACGGCCAGGCCATGAACTACCGGCACGCCTTCCACGCCGGCAATTTCGCCGATGTGATGAAGCACATCATCCTCACGCGGCTGATCGAATATCTGAAGCTCAAGCCCGCCGCGTTCCGCGTGATCGACACCCATGCCGGTGTCGGGCGCTATTCGCTGACCGGCGACGAGGCGAAGCGCTCGCCCGAATGGGTGCACGGCATCGGCAAGCTGCTGAAGGCGGAGCTCGCGACCAAGCCCAGGGCATTGATCCAGCCCTATCTCGATGCGGTCGGGAGCGAAAACCAGAACGGCACTCTGGCGCGCTACCCCGGCTCGCCGCTCCTCGCGCGTAAACTGTTCCGCGAGCAGGACCGGCTGAGTGCGCTGGAGTTGCATCCGCGCGACGTGATGAAGCTCGCGGCGCTATTCGAAGGCGACATCCAGGCGCGGGTGACCGAGCTCGACGGCTGGCTCGCGCTCAATGCCTATGTGCCGCCCAAGGAGAAGCGTGGGCTCGTGCTGATAGATCCGCCCTTCGAGGATGCCGGCGAGTGGCAGCGGCTGGTCGAGGGGCTGGCGAAGGCGCACCGCAAATGGGCCACAGGCATCTACGCGCTGTGGTATCCGCTCAAGGAGCCGCGCGAGGTGGCGCAGTTCGCCGCCGCGCTCAAGGCAACGGGTATCGTCAAGATGCTGCGCGCGGAACTCCTGGTCGAGCGCCCCGTCGCGGGCAAGCTCTACGGCTCGGGCATGATCGTGGTGAACCCGCCCTTCGTGCTCGAAGACGAACTGCGCGCCATCCTGCCGGCGCTGGTCAAGGCGCTCGGCCGCGACGGCGCGAGCCACAAGCTCGAATGGATCCGCGGCGAGACCTGAGCGACGCTTGACTCCGGCCGGGCCGGGGCGGATCGTTGGCTGCGGAGGTGTGCCGATGACCGCTCATTGGGCCGGCCCTTTCACCGCCCTGCTGTTGCTGGCGATGCCGGCGCAGGCGGCCGACGCGATCCGGATCGTGCTGCTCGGCGACGACAGCCTGTTCGGCTACAATCTGCCGCCCGAGGAGGAGCTGCGGACGCGACTCGCGGAGGCGGTGGCCGCTACGGGGCGCGCAGGGGAAATCGCCCGCTCGCCCAATCTCGACGACAGCCGCAAGGCCGCGATCTGGCTCATCACCCGAACGGCAAAGGCGGCGCTTGCCGATCCCGCCGGCACCGTCCTGATCGTGAGTACGGGACACTGGGACTGCGGCCTGATGAGCGTGGACGAGACCACCGCCAATCTCGAGACGATCCTCACGGCATTTGCGGCCGCCCAGATCCCCATCCTCATTGTCGCGACCAGCCCGCGCAACGAATGCGGCAGCGACTACGAAGCGGCTTATGAAGCGATGTTCCCCAGGTTGGCGGAGCAATATGGAACACTGCTCTACATGAATATGAGCGCGCCGCCCGACTACGCGGTTCCGACCGGTGCCACGTTCATCGCCCGGCCCGAGCCATTCGATGCGCTATGGCCCCATGTCGAGGAACTGATCGCGCGGGCCGAGCGGCGCTGAGCCTCACGCGAGCGGCGAGCCGACGAGATCGATATTGTTCTGGGCACAGAGCCGGCCGAGCCGTTCGATCTCTTCGGGCGAGGGCGTTGCCTGCGTGGGCAGCACGCGCGCCTGTGCCGGCCGGCCCGCGGCGCGGACCATGCGCTCGAAATCGGCGCCATGCGTGATGGTGAGCACATGCGCCCCGCCTTCCGACTCGACGCGGTAGGAATGCGGCAGCCCTTTGGGAGCGAGCACGGTCTGGCCGGCATTGGCCCAGATTTCACGCCCATCGACAACGAGCCGCAGCGTGCCTGAAAGGACATGGAAGATTTCGTCTTCGTTGCGGTGGACGTGGAGCGGCGGGCTGTCGCCATGGGGCAGCCAGTGCTCGATGACGCACATGCCGTCGCCGCCGGTGGCGGAAGGGATGGCGAGGGCGACGAGGGTATTGCCGAACCAGAGCATTTCAACGCCGGTGAGGGCAGAAGCGATCGCAGTCATGTCGATGTCCTTTCGGGTGGAAACCGGCAGCGCCGGAGTGCCCCGCGAAGTATCGCCGCTTGCCCGTCGGCGGAAATCGAATGACGATATGGCCCGATCCATCGGACGAATGCGCCATGAACTTCAACGCCCTCGACCTCAATCTGGTGCGCGTCTTCGATGCGCTGATGACCGAGCGCAGCGCCACCCGCGCGGGTGAGCGCATCGGGCTCAGCCAGCCGGCGGTGAGCGCGGCCCTGGCGCGGCTGCGACACGCTTTGGGTGACCAGCTCTTCATCCGGCGCGGCAACGACATGGTGCCGACCCCGCGCGCCGAGGAACTGGCGGCCCTGGCGCGCTCGGCATTGAGCCAGATCGAGCGCATGGTGGAGGTGCCCGGACCGTTCGACCCGTCCACGCTGGAGCGGCAGTTCACGATCATGGGCTCGGACTTCGTCTCGATGCTGCTGATGCCGCGCCTCAGCCAGCGCATCCGCCAGGCGGCACCCCGCATCGTGCTGCGCCTGCGCGATACTTCGATCGGCGACGTGGCGCGGCAGTTGCGCGAGGACAGCGTCGACGTCGCGATCGAACCGGCCATCGCAGCCGAGGAAGGTGTGTCGAGCCGCACATTGTTCGTCTCGCCCTTCCTGGTGGTCGCCCGGCGCGGCCACCCCGAGCTCGTGGCCGCAGGCCTCAAGCCCGGTGACGTGATCCCGCTGGAACTCTACTGCGCGCTGCCGCACGCGCTCAGATCAGTGGATGGCGGGCGGAGCGGCCCGACCGATGTGGCGCTGAGCCGTGCCGGCCACCGGCGGCGGGTGATGCTGACAATGCCGCAATTCGAAGCTATCGCCCTGGCAGTGGCCGAGGGCGACTATATTGCCGCGCTCCCGGGCCAGTTCGCCGAAGCGGCCGCTCGCAAGCTGCCGCTGGACCTCTATCGCCAGCCGGTCGACGCCCCTGCCGCCGACATCCGCATGCTCTGGCATGCCCGCCACGACGCCGAGCGCGCCCATCGCTGGCTGCGCGAAATGATCGTCGAGACCGTTACCGAACTCGGCATGGCCTAGAGATCGAACAGGAAATACTGGATGACCTCGTCCTCTTTCGGGCGATAGCGCCGGTAGAGGGCCTTGGCGGGTTCGTTGTCGGCTTCGGTGCCGAGCCAGGCTTCCTCGCAGCCGAGCTCGCGGCCCCAGGAGAAGAGCTCGTCCATCATCATCCGCGCGATGCCGCGGCGCCGATGGGTCGAGGCGGTGCCGACCTCATCGACATAGAGCTCAGTGGGTTTGTCGGGATGCCGGTGGAGAACGCCGGCGCACTGGCCGACGACGAGATCGCCCTCGAAGGCGAGCACCATGAGATGGCCGGGCGTGCGCAGATAGGCATGCAGTCGCTCGACCACGACCGGCTCGTCGAAGACATCGGGTGCGACCGACTGGAACATCGCTTCATCGCCCGGCTGCATGCGGCGAAGCGTGATGCCCATCAACCGATCTCGGTGACCAGCGGCACGACGCCGGCGATGCTCTCGAGGCGCCGGAAGCGCGTGGCATCGCGCGGATCAGCGTCGAGATCCATCGACCACACATAGGCCGACGGAATGTGGACACCGAAGCAGCCCGCTTCGATCGCCGGCACCACGTCGGCACGCATCGAATTGCCGATCATCATGGCGCGGCGGGGTCCATCGCCATGCCGCGTGAAGATGCGGTCATAAACCAGCCGCGTCTTGTCGGAGACGATTTCGATCTCCGCGAAATAGCCCAGCAGGCCCGAGGCGGCGAGCTTGCGCTCCTGGTCGACGAGGTCGCCGCGCGTCACGACGAGCAGCTTGTGCGTCGACTGCAGTGTCTCGAGCGTTTCGCGAACCCCCGGATAGGGATCGACCGGATGCACAAGCATGTCGCGGCCGATCTGGACGATGTCGCCGATGACGGCGGCCGGCACGTCGCTATTGCTCACCGCCAGCGCCGTTTCGATCATCGACAGGGTGAAGCTTTTGACGCCGTAGCCATAGAGATCGACATTGGCGATTTCGGTATCGTGCAGCCGCTCCCCGATGTCGGGAAGGTCGACATGGGGCGCCATCAGTTCGAGAAACCGCGCCTTGTTCTCCACGAAATATTTCTCGTGGTCCCACAGCGTATCGTCGGCATCGAAGCCGATGGTGGTGAGCTCAGGCACTCGCGAGGGCCTCGCGGTCCTTCTTTTTCAGCCGCTCGGTTTCGCTCTTGAGCTGGCCGCAGGCGGCGAAGATATCGCGGCCGCGCGGCGTGCGCACCGGCGAGGCATAGCCCGCGCGATTGACGATGTCGGCAAACTTTTCGATTCGCGCCGAGGACGAGCAATCATAATTGGTGCCCGGCCAGGGATTGAACGGGATCAGATTGATCTTGGCTGGAATGCCACTCAACAGGCGTACCAGCTCGCGCGCATCGGCATCGGAATCGTTGATATCGCGCAGCATGACATATTCGAAGGTGACACGGCGCGCATTGGAGAGTCCTGGATAGGCACGGATGGCCGCCATCAGCTCTTCGAGCGGGTATTTCTTGTTGATCGGCACCAGCATGTCGCGCAAATCGTCGCGCACGGCGTGGAGCGAAATGGCGAGCATGACGCCGATCTCGCGTCCGGTCGGCTCGATATAGGGCACGACGCCGGAGGTCGAGAGCGTAATGCGGCGCTTGCTCAGCGAAATGCCGTCTTCGGCCGAAGCGATCAGAAGGGCGTTCTTGACGTTCTCGTAATTGTAGAGCGGCTCGCCCATGCCCATCATCACCACATTGGTAATGGCGCGGTTGTCGCCTTCGCTGCCGCCGGAGCCGCGTGGGGCGGGTACGAGGCCGCCATCGTCGGGCCTGACGCCGCCCGGAAAATCGCCGAGGCGCTCGCGCGCCATCAGGATCTGGCCGAGGATTTCCCCTGCAGTGAGATTGCGCACGAGCGTCTGCGTGCCGGTGTGGCAGAACGAGCAGGTGAGCGTGCAACCGACCTGCGAGGACACGCACAAGGTGCCGCGGTCCGATTCGGGGATGTAGACCGTCTCGATCTCGACCGGCGGCAGCAGCGGGTTCTTCGGATCGCGATAGCGGAACAGCCATTTGCGCGTGCCGTCGACCGAAACCTGTTCGCTGACGATCTCGGGCCGGTCGAGCAGGAAGGTATCGCCCAGCTTCTGCCGCACGCCCTTCTGGATGTTCGTCATCCGGTCGAAATCGGTGACGCCATGATGATAGATCCAGTTCCACAACTGGCTCGAGCGCATCCGGGCCTCGCGCTCGTTAAGCCCGAGCTCGGCCGTGAGCACGGCTCTCAGTTCGGGCCTGGAGAGGCCGACAAGCGATGTTCGGCGCGGCGCGGTCGGCCGCGCGGGCGTGCTCGCATGATCGAGATTGAGGGCGATGCTCAACGGGGTGGGGTCCGGGGTTTGAAGGCGCGCGGCATAACATAATGCGCCCGGGCGCGCAAAGAAGGGCTGCGATGCGCGTTGCCTGGTGCGGTGCCGGTCGAGACTGATGTGGAGCCTATGGCAGCTCGCCTTGGCAAAGCGCTCAAGCGTGCGGGTAGACGGCTTGACCTTGCCGCTTTCAAGCCGCCTCAACAGCCGCCGATGGCGCGGCTGGCGGCGGTGGCGCCGGAGAGCGAGAAGGTCTCCTTGACGAGGATGCCCTTTTCCGAGGTGCCCTCGATGGTCACGGTCGCGCCGGCGCGCAATGCTCCCGCGAGACTGTCGCTCTGGCTGGCGTCGAGCAGCCAGGCGGCGTCCCTTTGGGTGAACAGCTCGAAGCTCTGGCCGCCCACGGTGAGCGTCGCCGGCTGGTCGGGAGCGAAATTGAACCCGGCAACGAGATTGAGCTCGTTGGTGACGCCCTCGGCCGGTCGATGGGTGAGATAGAGATAGGCCTGCGTGTAACCGTCTATCGGCGGCGTCACGTCGGTGGGCTTGCTCATGGCGAAACAGACCCGCCCGCCGGAGCCGCCGGCGGCCGAGTAGGCGGCCCAATCGCGGAATTCGCCGAGCGACTGCACCGATTGCGCGGCCGCCGGTGAAGCGGCGAGCGCAAGCAGCAGAGCGAATGGAGCGAGACGGGCGAGCATCATGGCCCTCGTTTTTGGCGCCGGGCGTGCCGCCCTCAACGACGAGAACGGACGCCCGTTCCGGCGATTACGGGCAGGCGGTGTCGATCGCCTGCATGGCGGCCGTGACGCCCGAGAGCGAATAGGTGTCGGTGGTTTCCGTGCCGCGCGTCGAGGTGCCCTTGACCACGAGCGTCGCGCCCGCCTTGATGGCGCCGACGAAACCCGCCTCGTCGTCGGTAGAGGCGAGCCAGGCCGCTTCGCTGTCGACGATATTGGTCGCCGGATCGTCGGCGATTGACTTCATCGGATAGGACTTGCCGTCGACGATGGCCTGATGGAAGAAGCTGTCGGTGGTCGGCTTCATCGGATAGCCGACCAGCGTCTGCACCTCGTTGCGCACCTTGCGGAAGACCGGATTGCCGTTGGCGTCCTTGGCCGCGGTGCCGTCGGCATTGACGGCGGGCGCGCGCTCGCGGTGGATGACGAGGAAATGCGGGGGATCGCGGTTGATCGGCCGGCCGTTCACTTCCTTGGGCTGGCTGTCCTGCGGAGCCGACGAAATGAAGCAGATCGTCCCGTTTTCGTCGGTGCCCTTCCAGGCCGTCCAGGCATTGAAGGTTCCGAGGTCGGTGGGCTGGGCCTGAGCGAAGACCGGCACCGCACTCACCCCAAGGAGCGCAGTCGCCATCAAGCCGGAAAGGACCCGGCGCCGCATCGAAGTCATGTCCTGAAACCCCTGAACAAGAAGCAGCCCGTGGAAGATCGCCTTCAAAGCTGACACGGTATGGTTACCAAGCTCTCAAAGCTCGGGCGCGGATTGCATAATCGACAAGATCGTCAGCAATCTTGTCGTCAATTTGACGCCGGATTCGCTGGGGATTCGTGTCACCCCGGGATGGTTAATGGCGGGTTAAGCACGGCTCACGCCGCCGCCAGCGAGTAGCTTTGTTCGACGAGATAGGGCCCCCCGCCTACCGATGTCCTGGACGAAAACAAGACGAACCGCCGCACGGTGAACTCGAGCGGCGTGAACTGGCCGGCATGGTGGATGAAGTCCGCAACCTCGAGCGCCGAAACGCCGCGCAGCCGCGCCAGCGAGACATGCGGCACGAATTTGCGCGCATCTGGCGCAAGCCCGACCCGGCGCAGAATGCGCTCATGGGCGGCCTGAAGGCGCTGCAGCGCCCCGTTGTTCTCCACCCCCGCATAGAGCGCGCGCGGCTTGTCGCCGCCGAAGGTTCCCAAGTGCGACAGGCGCAGCCGGAAGCTCTCGAAATTGGCCGCGCGGTCGAGCTCGTAGCTCACCTCGTCGGCGACGTGATTGTCCACATCGCCGATGAAGCACAGCGTGATATGGTAGTTCTCGGGATCGATCCAGCGGGCCCCGAGAAGGCCGCCGCGCTTGAGCGACAGGGCAAGCTGCACGTCGTAGGGGACTTCGAGGCCGGTAAAGAGCCTGGGCACTACCCCGTCTCCGTATGCGCGCCGATTCGGACAACCGGACACGCAGAGCCTAGCATAGTGAATCGCCGCCGCAAGTTTGTGACAGCCGCGCCAGCGGACCGCGCTAAGTCATTGTGTACCAAGGATTACAGTTTGGTGAGGCGAGCGGCGGGGCCTTGTATTGCGCGGCCGGTCCCTCCATATTCCCCCGCAAAGGCTCCCAGACGGAGTCTTCCGTTCCTTGAAGGGGAGTAAGATGGCTGAATTCGACCGTCCGACAGTCGCCGCCCGGGCTGATGCAGGCCTAGCGATCGACGAAGGCCTGCGGAGCTACATGCTCAAGGTCTACAACTATATGGGCATCGGTCTCGTCGTGACCGGGCTCGTCGCCTACTTCACCTACACGCAGAGCTTCATCGAGCAGAGCGGCCAGATCGTCGGCCTGACCGGGCTCGGCGCCGCGCTGTTCACGAGCCCGCTGCAGTGGGTGGTGATGCTCGCGCCGCTGGCTTTCGTGCTGGTCTTGAGCTTCGGCATCAACAAGCTCTCGCCGGTGGCGACCCAGGCGATCTTCTGGACTTTCGCCGCGGTAATGGGCCTGTCGCTTGCTTCGATCTTTGCCGTCTATACCGGCGGCTCCATCGCCAAGGTGTTCTTCATCTCCGCCGCGATGTTCGGCGGCATGAGCCTTTACGGCTACACCACCAAGCGTGACCTGACCAAGATCGGCTCCTTCCTGATCATGGGTCTGTTCGGCCTGATCATCGCCTCGATCGTCAACCTGATCTGGCCGTCGGGCCCGCTGGGCTTCGCGATCTCGGTGATCGGCGTCGTGGTCTTCCTGGGCCTGACCGCCTGGGACACCCAGAAGATCAAGGAGAGCTATTCCGAGGGCATGGGCCAGGAGTGGTACACCAAGGGCGCCGTGATGGGCGCGCTGAGCCTGTATCTCGACTTCCTGAACCTGTTCCTGATGCTGCTCCGCCTGTTCGGCCAGCAGCGCCAGTAAGGACAGGCATCACACAGTCTGATTGGTTTTGACGAGGGCCGTGATCTAAGAAGGGTCGCGGCCCTTTGTCTTGCCTGGAATTCTCCGATGTCCGACCTGATCATCCGCTCCTACCGCCCCGACGACATTGCGGCGATGACGGCCATTTATGGCCACTATGTGCGCGAGACCGTGGTCACCTTCGAGACGGAGGCGCCCGACGAGGCCGACATGGCCGGTCGCTTCGCGGCCATCGCCGAAAAGGGCCATCCGCTGCTGGTCGCCGAGGTGGACGGGTCCGTCGCCGGCTACGCCTATGCCTCGACCTACCGCCCGCGCGCCGCCTATCGCTTCACCTGCGAGGATTCGATCTATCTCGCTCCCGGCGCCGTGGGCCGCGGCATCGGCAGCACGATGCTGGAGCGGCTGATCGAGGATTCGGCCAGGGCCGGCCTCAAGCAGATGCTGGCGGTGATCACGGCGGAACGCGAAAACTCCATCCGCCTCCACGAAAGGCACGGCTTCCGCACCATCGGCCGCTATGAGGCGCTGGGCTACAAGTTCGACCGCTGGCTCGACATCGTCCACATGCAGCGGGCGCTTTGACGATGGCGGTGCTGACCTCGGGCGTTGCCGCGCAGTACGGCACCAGCGACAAGCTCGCTGCCCGCGCGCGGCTCCATACGCAATACTCCATTTCCGACGAGGGCTGGTTCGAGTGGGTCGCGCGCCGCGTCGGTCTCGGCGACGGCGATGCCGTACTCGACATCGGCTGCGGGCCGGGGTGGTTTTGGCAAACCGCGGCGCCACATCTGCCCGGGCGGCTGGACCTGACCCTCGCCGACCAATCCGAGGGGATGGTCCGCGAGGCGCGCGAGCGCTGCAGCGCGCTCAGGCAGTGGCGGGTGAGCGGCATCGAGGTCGATGCAGCCGCCCTGCCCGTCCCGGACGCCAGCTTCGACGCAGTGCTTGCCATGCACATGCTCTACCGTGTCGCCGATCAGGCTGCGGCGATCGCCGAAATGCATCGCGTGCTGAAGCCGGGAGGCGTCCTTGCCGTCACCACCAACGGCGCCAACAATCTGCGCGACCTCTACGCTTTGACCACAATATTCGGCAGCGAGCCGGTCGAGCCGGTTGCCGCCGTCTTCGGCTTCGACGTCGCCGAAGCGCGCTTGCGCGCCCGGTTCGGCAACGTCACGCGCGAGATCCAGCCCGCCTACCTCCGCATCACGTCGCCCGAGGACGTATTTCTCGCGCTGACCTCCTATCCGCCGGGCGACCGCGCACCTGACGACCAGCTCGCCGCCTTCCGCGCCGCTATCGATGCTGCCTTTGCGCGAGGCCACGGCGTGCTGGAGGCAGACAAGGAAGTGGGCCTGTTCATAAGCCGCAAGGTCGGGTGATCTCGCCCCTCAGACCAGCAGCTTGCGCATCGGGTGGCAGAAGATGCCGCAGTGCCTCATGGGGTCGCCGTCGGCAACCCAGCCGCGGCTTTCGTAGAAGTGGCGGGCGGTTCCCGTTGCATCGAGCTGCGCTGCGCCGGGGCCGAGGCCGGCCTCGAGAGCGGCGAGCAGCGCCGTGCTGACGCCGGCGAAACGGTGCCGGGGCGAGACGTAGTTGAGGCTGATGGTCCGGGTGCCGGCGAAATAGCCGCCGACCGCGGGAAGCTCGCCAGCCCGCTCGGCGACGAGGAGCACACTTCCCCTGTTGCCGAACCAGGCGGTCACGCCGTCCGGGGTCTTGTTGGCGAGCCAGGCGTCAAGAAGAACGGGATCATGGTGGTGGTCGGCAGCGCAAAGCTCGGTGATCGAAGCGACGAGCACGGCGCTCATGGCAGCGGCATCCGCCGGTACCGCCCGACGGACGCTGGTCACCTGACCACGGCCAGCTCGAGCACGCGCAACACATTGGCGAGCTCATGGCCACGCTTGAGCACTCGGCCATCCTCGATGGTGACCATGTACTGGCCCTGCCGGTTGCGCAGCCTGGGATTCTTCTCGATCACATAGAGCGGCCGCTCCGAGGCGCGGCGATAGACCGAAAACAGCGCGCGATCCTTGAGGAAATCGATGGCGTAGTCGCGCCATTCGCCCGAGGCGACCTTGCGGCCGTAGAGATTAAGGATGGTGTTGAGCTCGCGCCGGTCGAAGCCGACATAGGGCCGCTGCCGCGGCTGCCCGCCGCCCCCGCCGGAGCTGCCCCCATGGGGACCCAGAAAATCGAGGAGTTCGGCGCCTTGCTGCTTCGGTTCGGCCTCGGACACTCGCAAAGTCCTTGTGACGGTCCCGGTATGATGCGGGCAAACGCGCCGTTCCGCAACCCGCTCCCTGTTATACGCCGAGTGCGCCCGCTTTTGACCGGCCGGTTAAGGAAATATCCCAATGCCGCCACAAAGCCTCCGCGCTTCGGCCCGAATGCGGCGGCATGTTCCAACCATTGCCTCCAGTGAGTGGCGCCGGGCTGACCGAGCCCCCAAACCATGATGCCCGGCGCCTCTCACCTTCTATCTCCATGCACAGTCATTCCAAACTCCCGCCCTCGCTGGCGGGAGTTTTGTCTCATGCTGCTGCGGGCACAGGGTGAGGCCGGCCGGCGGTGCTAGAGCAGGATGGAGGCCGCGCCTAGAATCGGACCCGGCAAACCGTCCTTGTCGGACTGCACCAGGATCACGGCGCCGTCGCTGCCATCGGCGGCCAGCTCGGAAAGCGGCAGCTTGAGCGTGGCGCCCTCGGGGCCTTCCCAGGCCCCCAGCATCTGCTTGCCGGTGACGATCTGCGTATAGTCGATGGTCTTGCCGGCATTCTCGCCGCGCTCGATCAGCACCGAGGCATGGTCCTTATAGGTGACCAACCACACTACCGCGGCGCCATACCCTGGCCTGGCGGCGACCTCGACCTTGAGCATGTCGCCCTTGAGCTCGAGCGCGACCGGCAAATCGAGCCGGGCGCCGGCCAGCGCGTCCTCGACTTCCCTGTCGCGCGACCCGACCACGCCCTTGGTGCCGTTGACGACCATTTGCGGCGTATAGATGCGCGACGAACCCCAGCTTTGCGCATAGGCCCGCTGCCGCTCGGAATTCTCGGCGGCCCCGAAGGTATCGGGCCAGCCGATGTAATCCCAGTAATCGACATGCCAGGCGAGCGTGATCACGTCGCGCCGGGTCCTGAGCTCGGCGAATTTGGCGTCGGCCTTGGGGCAGGACGAGCAGCCCTGCGAGGTG
This sequence comes from uncultured Devosia sp., assembly GCA_964487765.1. GTDB lineage: Bacteria > Pseudomonadota > Alphaproteobacteria > Rhizobiales > Devosiaceae > Devosia_A. The sequence continues at coordinate 13,028 of CAZASR010000066.1, forward strand.
AACAGCTCGACAACGGCCTTGGGATTGACCCGGATTTCGCCCGCCGCCGCGGGCACAATGGCCAGCGCGGCCGCAAGGAGCGCGGCGGGCAGTGAGATCAATTTCATGCCGTCTTTTTAGGCGGCGCCGCGCACGGGCGTCGAGTCAAATTGATGTGTCGCCCGGGTGAGCGCCGCCGCTGGGGCGCCATCCACGCCGAGGCGAGGTCAATTGGCCACGAGGTTGCGCAGCACATAGTGGAGAATGCCGCCATGACGGTAGTAATCCAGCTCGTTGATCGTATCGATGCGGCAGCGGGTGATCGCCTCTTTCACCGAGCCGTCGGCAAAGGTGAGCCGCACGGTGACCGCCGACCGCGGGGTCAGCGTGGCGAGCCCTTCGATCGAGATCGTCTCGTCGCCCGTGAGGCCCAGCGTGTGCCAGCTCTCGCCCTCGGCGAACTGCAGCGGCAGCACGCCCATGCCGATGAGATTGGAGCGGTGGATGCGCTCGAACGACTGTGCGACGACGGCGCGCACGCCGAGCAGGCGCGTGCCCTTGGCCGCCCAGTCGCGCGACGAGCCGGTGCCGTATTCCTTGCCGGCAAACACCACCAGCGGCGTGTCGGCGGCCTGATAGGCCATTGCGGCATCGTAGATCGGCATCTGCGTGCCGTCCGGTCCCTTGGTGAAACCGCCTTCCACTCCGGGCAGCATCTGGTTCTTGATGCGGATATTGGCGAAGGTGCCGCGCATCATGATCTCGTGATTGCCGCGCCGCGAGCCATAGGAGTTGAAATCCTTGGGCGCGACCTGCCGCTCGGTGAGATATTTGCCCGCCGGCGTCGCGGCCTTGAACGACCCCGCCGGCGAGATGTGGTCGGTGGTGATCGAATCGAGGAACAGCGCGAGGATGCGTGCATCCTTGACGTCGGTGACCGGCTCGGGCGTCATGCGCAAGCCCTCGAAATAGGGCGGGTTCTGCACATAGGTTGAAGCGCTGTTCCACTTGTAGGTCTCGCCGCCTTCGACGGCGATCGCCTGCCAGTGCTCGTCGCCCTTGAACACGTCGGAATAGCGGCCAAGGAACATCTGCGGCGTGATCACCTTGCGGACGATATCGCTGACTTCCTTGTTTGTCGGCCAGATGTCCTTGAGATAGACGGGCTTGCCGTCCTTGTCGGTGCCGAGCGCGTCGGTCGCGACATTGACGTTCATCGAGCCGGCGATCGAATAGGCCACTACGAGCGGCGGACTGGCGAGATAATTGGCGCGCACGTCGGGGTTCACGCGGCCTTCGAAATTGCGGTTGCCCGACAGCACTGAGACGGCGACGAGATCGTTGGCATTGATGCATTCCGAGATCGCCGTCGGCAGCGGGCCCGAATTGCCGATGCAGGTCGTGCAGCCATAGCCCACGAGATTGAACCCCATCGCATCGAGATCGGTCTGGAGGCCGGCCGCGGTGAGATAGTCGGTGACCACCTTGGAGCCCGGCGCCAGCGAGGTCTTGACCCAGGGCTTGGCCTTGAGGCCGAGCGCACGCGCCTTGCGCGCGACGAGTCCCGCCGCGATCAGCACCGAAGGGTTCGAGGTGTTTGTGCATGAGGTGATGGCGGCGATCACCACATGGCCGTCGTCGAGCCGGAAGGTCTCGCCTTCGACCGGGAACGTGCCGTCGGACAGGCCGGCTTTCTCGGGAATGTCGTCGAACCCGGTCGCGCCCTCGTCGACATAGCGGCTTTCGCCCACCGATTCCGGCAGCCTTGTCCGCTCCGTCCGGCCACCGGCAATGTCCTTGAGCGCGTCCGCAAAACCCGTCGCCGCATCCCTTAGCGCCACGCGGTCCTGCGGGCGCTTGGGGCCCGACAGCGACGGCACGACCGTCGACAGATCGAGCTCGAGCGTGTCGGTGAACACCGGGTCGGGCGAATCGGTGGCGCGCAGCATGCCCTGCGCTTCGGCATAGGCCTTGACCAGCGCCACGCGCGCCGCATCGCGGCCCGAGGTTTCGAGATAATTGAGCGTGTCGCTGTCGACCGGAAAGAAGCCGCAGGTCGCGCCATATTCGGGCGCCATATTGGCGATCGTCGCCTGGTCCTCGAGCGACAGATAGTCGAGGCCGGGACCGTAGAACTCGACGAACTTGCCGACTACGCCCTTCTTGCGCAGCATCTCGGTGACGGTGAGGACGAGATCGGTCGCGGTGATGCCCTCGTTGATCTTGCCCGTCATCTTGAAGCCGACGACTTCGGGGATGAGCATGGTGATGGGCTGGCCC
>CAZASR010000067.1:0-14497 GCA_964487765.1 uncultured Devosia sp.
CAATGATGAGAATGACGAAGCCGAGGGCCGTACGCTCGATCTTCCGGTGGAACAGCTCAGCCATTCGTCACTCCGCCGGGCCGGGCGCGCTCCGGGCCGCCAGCCCCATGATGGGAACGTCACCGCTCACGCCTTCCGCCGCCGGTCCGCGCCGCGCCGTCATCCAGATGTTGTACGACCCCACGATCGCGCCGAGCAGGAACAGGAAGCCGCCGAAAGCCCGGGCGATGTAATAAGGATACATCGCGACCAGCGTGTCGACGAACGAATAGGCGAGTGCGCCATCATCGGTATAGGTGCGCCACATCAGCCCCTGGATGATGCCCGAATTCCACATCGCGAAGACGTAGACGAGCGTACCGGCCAGGGCGAGCCAGAAATGCCATTCTATGAGCGCCGCCGAATACATGCGGCTGCGGTTCCATAGCGAGGGCACGAGCGTATAGAGCGAGCCGAAGGTGATCAGCGCCACCCAGCCCAGCGCACCGGCATGCACATGGGCCACGGTCCAGTCGGTATAGTGTGACAAGGCATTCACCGGACGGATGGCGAGGAACGAGCCCTCGAATGTCGACAGGCCGTAGAAGATCGCGGCGATGAACATGAAGCGCAGCGTCGCGTCGTCGCGTACCTTGTGCCAGGCCCCGCGCAGGGTCATCAGCGCATTACCCGCCGAGGCCCATGAGGGCACGAGCAGCATCACCGAGAACGTCATCCCGAGCGTCTGCACCCAATGGGGCAGGGCCGTGTAATGGAGGTGGTGCGAGCCCACCCAGATGTAGAAGAAGGTGATGCCCCAAAAGCTCAGGATCGACAGCCGGTAGGAGAAGATCGGCCGGTTGGCGCGCTTGGGCAGGTAATAATAGAGCATCGCCAGGAAGCCCGCGGTGAGGAAGAACGCCACCGCGTTGTGGCCGTACCACCATTGCACCATGGCGTCCTGCACGCCCGGCCAGATCGTGTAGCTCTTGTATTCGCCCCACTGGATCGGCAGCGCCAGATTGTTGACGATGTGGAGGATCGCGACGACGACGATGAAGGCGAGATAGTACCAGTTCGCCACATAGATATGCGGCTCCTGGCGGCGGGCCAGCGTGCGCAGATAGAGCACGAAATAGGTGACCCAGACGACGACGAGCCAGATATCGGCATACCATTCGGCCTCGGCATATTCCTTGGACTGAGTGATGCCCATCCAGTAGCCGGTTACCGCGAGCACGCAGAACAGGTTGAACCCGAAGATCACGAACCAGGGACTCAACTGGCCCGCCAGCCGCGCACGCGATGTGCGCTGCACGACGTGGAATGACGTCGCGATCAGGGCGTTGCCGCCGAAGCCGAAGATGACGCCGGTTGTATGCGCCGGGCGCAGGCGCCCGAAGCTCAGCCAGTCCGACTGGAAGTTGAGCTGTGGCCAGGCCAGCTCGGAGGCGACCCACACGCCGACGAACATCCCGAACACCGCCCACACCATGGTAAGCGCGACACCCACTTTGATCGGGTCGTCGTAATAGCGGCTCACGCGCTCGGGGTCAGGATCGGGCGTTTCGGAATGCGCGAGGAGAGGGAGGGCGAGGCCGGCGCTCGCGAGCAGCACGATCCAGCCGTGTACGCCGAAGGCGTCGGCGCGCCCCGCAATGGCCATCGCGAGGCCGATGGCGAACATGACAAGCAGGATGAGAAGCCCGGCGCGTCGCTCTGCCATGGTCAGATGCGCGATCATCGGCTGCCTCCTGATTCACTCCGCCACGTCGCGCGGCGCGCCTGAAACATCTGCGGGGTGCGGACCTGTGATGCAGCTATCACACGCCTTCGTGACGCGAACGTCAACTGGGCGAGGCTTTCTGTCGCTGCGGGGGCGGTCGGCTGGATGCATGGGCTCTTCACCCGCGGGAATCGGCAGGAACGAGTGGAACAGCGGAACATGTCCGATCGGTCGTCGCCAGCGCGCGTCATGCCTGCGGCATTTGGCCAGGACGCTGCCCTTGATGGCGATTGCAAAACCTGCAGCTGATCGTCGGCAACAGGCGGTGGGTCAAGGTTCCGAACGCGGCGCTTGACGCGGATGAGCCGATGGCCGAGGCTTCGCTTTGCGTGATGTTCGGCCAATGGCGTCGATGAGGAGACCGAACCGTGACTGCATTCATGGGTCGTTCAATTGGAATCTGGGGAACGTTGACCGTCCTCGCGGGCGCGGCCGTCATGGTTCCCAGCATGATCGCGCTGGCGCTTGCGCTGATCGCCGCAGCGTCCGCGCTGCTCTGACGGGGGGCGAAGGCAAGAAGTGGTGGGCCCACCAGGACTCGAACCTGGAACCAGACCGTTATGAGCGGTCGGCTCTAACCATTGAGCTATGGGCCCCCGCGCGCCTCTTAGCAGGCATAACGGTGGCGTCAAACCGTCACCCGTTGCGGGCGGCGTCCTCGATCTGGGCGAGCTCGGATTCCGCCTTGAGGGCGCGGTCGCGCCATTCCTCTATGGTGAGGCCGTCGAGGCGGGACGGGGCCGCCGCCTCCACGGCCGGCGGTTCGGGCGCGAGGTTCAGGATCCGCGCATGCAGCGCCCGCAGGTAGGAGTCGTCGTCCGGGTCCAGCTTTCCGGCCCGAAAGTCCTCGAGCATGCGGTTGAGCTCCAGGGTCGTCTCGTCATTCATGTCGCCCCGGGCGAGAAGATCGGCGATCAGTTGGTCAGGCTGCATGTCGGTCCTTTGGCTGCTTGCCTAGCGAGTTTAATCGAGTGGCGCCGTCCCGTCACGCCTTGGGGAACGGTCTGCTCAGGTAGCGCGACCCCTTGACCCCGAAGCGCCAGGCCACATCCGTCGCCTTGGTGATGCCTATGCGCGGCCCGATCGCGGCGTCCATCCGGGACGGGGGCAGCACGACTTTGAACGGCGGGGCCGTCAGCATGCGGCCGTCGAGTTCGCCTGTGATCGCCAGCGCCTCGCAGAGCTTCCCCGGCCCCGAACAAAGCGCCCGGACGTCCTCGAGCCCGCGCCGCTCCCGCATCTGCGGAATGCCGTCGGTCGGCTCGAGCGCGCGGATCAGCACGGCGCTGGCGCCGTGGCAGACGAAGTTGACACACCAGTGAATTCCGTAGGAGCGGTAGACATAGACGCGACCGGGTCCTGCGAACATCGCCCTGTTGCGCGGCGTCGGACCGCGGAAGGAGTGCGAGGCGGGGTCCGTCGGATGATAGGCCTCCGTCTCGACGATAAGGCCGCCGACGCCGGCGACGAGCAGTTTGGTTCCGAGCAGTTCGGGGGCAACCGTGTCGGCGTCACGGTCGAGGAAGTCGATGAGCATCATGGGGTCAATCTGGCCGGGCCGGCGGCACGCCGCAAGCTACACGGTCCGGTTGAGCCGCGCCTTGACCACTTTGGCAATGATGTTGCCGGTTTCCACCATGTGGTTCGTCATGATGCTCGACATGGTGGTCGCAAGCGTCGAGTTGGTGCTCATGAAGGTCTGGTGCGCTGCGCGCTGCCTGGCGCGCTTGACCGCCTGCTCGTGATAGAGCGAGGGCTTGGGGAGCCAGTTCATCGTGCGCTTCTCGATCCGCATGAACCGAGGCTGCGGCCAGCCGGTTAACAAATCCCTAAGCTGGCGGCGTTGATCGGGCGGGGGGTGCCATGCGAGAAGGCGCCATGACGAACTCGCTCAAATTCGGCACGAGCGGCCTGCGCGGTCTCGCCGCCGATCTCGTTGGCGCCGAAAGCCGCCGTTACGCCGCGGCTTTCCTGCAGTATCTCCGGAGCCGCGGCCCCGTGGAGCAGATGCTCATCGGCCGCGATCTGCGCGCCAGCAGCCCTGACATCGCCCGCTCGGTGATCGGCGCTCTCGATGTGGAGGTCGTCGACTGCGGCGCACTGCCCACACCGGCGCTGGCGTTCGAGGCACTGCGCCGCCAGGCACCGGCGATCATGATCACCGGCAGCCACATTCCGGCGGACCGCAACGGACTCAAATTCTATCGCGCCGATGGCGAAATCGACAAAGCTGACGAGGCCGGCATCCTGGCGGCATTGGCAGACGCACCGGAGGGGGACGGGGTTGCAACTGCGGAGCCGGCGGCCCTCGGCCGTTATCTCGACCGCTATGCGAAGCTGCTGCCCGCGGGAGCCCTGACCGGCATGCGCATCGGCGTGTGGCAGCATTCGTCCGTTGCCCGCGATTTGTTTGTTGATGCCCTTGCGATGTTCGGCGGCGAGATCGTGCCGCTCGCGCGCTCGGACATTTTCGTTCCGGTCGATACGGAAGCGGTCGGCGCCGATGTCGCGGCGCAGTTGGCGGACTGGGTCAAGACCGATGCGCTCGATGCCCTTGTCTCGACGGATGGCGATGCCGACCGGCCGCTCCTGGTCGACGATGCCGGCCGGCTCGTGCGCGGCGACATCGTCGGCATCCTGACGGCGCGGTTCCTCGACGCCGACGCGGTCGTCACCCCGGTCACCTCCAACTCATCCATCGAGGCGATGGGCACATTTCGGCAGGTCGTGCGCACCCGGGTCGGCTCGCCTTTCGTCATCGCCGGCATGGCTGCAGCCGAGGGCATCGTCGTCGGCTTCGAGGCCAATGGCGGCGTGCTGCTCGGCAGCAATGTCGTGATCAACGGCGCGCCCGTCGCCGCGCTCCCAACGCGCGATGCGTTGCTGCCCATTCTGAGCGTTCTCGGCGCCGCCCGGGCGGCGGGGCTGAGCCTGTCTGAGCTGGTCGCGACCCTGCCGCCCCGGGTCGCGCGCAGCGACAGGCTCGAGCATGTGCCGCAGGACCGTTCGGCGATGCTCATCGAGCGACTCCGCGCCGATGCGCCCGGTTTCCTTGCCCCGATCGGCACGATCAAGTCGGTCTCGGATATCGATGGACTGCGTTACGAGCTCACTTCTGGCGACGTCATCCACTACCGTCCCTCGGGCAACGCGCCCGAGCTGCGCTGCTATACGGAAGCGGCGACGGCACAGCGCGCCGACGAACTCCTCGCCTGGGGCCTCGAAGCGGCGAAAGCCGTCGTGCGTTAACCCGCCTTGCGCGCTATCCCCGCGACGCGACAAACGCGGCCGCGCTTACCATGATCACGCTCGCCGTGCGGTTGAGCCGGCGGATAGCAGGTGGGCTCACGAAGAATTCGCGGGCCCAGGCGGCGAGCGCCGCATAGCCGCAGCCGATCGCGAGCAGCACGACCACGACGATCCCCGTCAGCTCGATGAAGCCGAGAGCGCTGACCGGTCGGTCGAGCGGCACAACGGTCGGCAGTAGCGCGAGGTAGAACACGATGGTCTTCGGGTTGCCCATGGTGAGCGCGAAGCCGGCAAGGAAGGTACGCACCCACGGCTCCTGCTTGCGCGGCCCGAGCTGTTCGGTGCCCGGCTTTGCGGTCCAGAACTGCCAGGCGATGTAAAGCAGATAGAACGCGCCCGCCCAGCGCACGACGATGAAGATCGGCCCGAAATAGGTCGCGATCGCCGCCAGGCCGAAGAGCGCGAACACCAGATAGATCAGGTCGCCGACGAGGATGCCGACGATCATCGGCACGGCGCTCCAATAGCCCCCGCCGAGCGCCCGCGCCACGATGGCGGCCACACCCGGACCGGGCACCAGCACGGCGACGATATAGGCAACGGTGAAGGCGAGAAGGGTCAGCAAATCCATGACTGTCTCACTGCGGGCAGCGCGCCAGGACCGTGGGATAGGCCCGCTCGCGGGTGATCACCAGAATATCCTCGGAGGGCCGATAGATCTGGACCACGCCATTGGCGAGGCTTAGCGCAATCGCCCGGCGTTGGTCGTATTGTGCCCCCGACTTTTCGGCCCCCAAGCCGATCGCGGTGAAATAGGTTTCGGGGTCGGTGTATTCGGAGAAGGTCGAGCCGGCGACCAGCGTGTAGGTCTGCGTGAACGCGCTCTCGACCGGTTTGGCGGAAAGGGTCAGCGTGAGCGGGTCCGGCGAGGCGAGGGTGAGAACCGCGGCGCTCTTGCAGAATTTTTCCGTATCGGCGCCATAGGTTTCGATCCCTGTGCCGGGGGCCGGGCCGTTGAGGCTCACCCACTCGCCCGCAACATTGTTGAGCGTCGCCCCGCCATAGGCAGCCCGGTTGTAGTCGGGCTGCGACAGCCCGCCGGCAAAGATGTCGAACGCGGCCTGCGCCTGGTCGGCGACGGACTCCGCGGCGGCGGCCGGGGCGGCCATCAGGACGGCAAGTGTGAAAACGGCGCTGGGGCGCATGGAACGCTCCGGGTGGAAACGCCGGAACCTATGCGAGCGGCGCGCGCGCCTCAAGCCAGCGTCGCCAACCTTTCGAACAGCAACTCGAAGAAGCCATCGGCGTCGCCCGAACGCAGATAGTTGACGTTCTTGACCCGTCCGGTCACGCCCCACCAGTCGACCACCGTCATGCCGCGGGTCAACTCGCTTTGCGTCTCGACAGTGACGTTGACGTGCTTGCCCTGGAACAGTTCGGGCTTGAGCAGATAGGCGATGACGCAAGGGTCATGCAGCGGGGCCCCGTCCCAGCCATATTTGGCTTCATCGAACCGCTCGAAAAATTCGAGCATCTGGGCGGTGGCGACGCCGGTCCGGTTGCCGAGCGCGCGGAAGCGCTCGACGCGTTCCTTGCTGCCCAGCATCATGTGGGTGAGGTCGAGCGGTGCCTGGGCGATCGGAACCCCGGAGTGGAACACCACGTCGGCAGCCTCCGGGTCGACATAGATGTTGAATTCGGCGGCCGGCGTCGTGTTGCCGCCCTCGAACAGGCCGCCGCCCATCAGCACAATCTCCTGCACCCGCTCGACGATGTCGGGCGCCTTGACAAAGGCCATAGCGAGATTGGTCAGCGGGCCGAGCGCGCACAGGGTCACCGTCCTCCCGGGTTCGCGCCGCAGGGTTTCGATGATGAAGTCGACCCCGTGCTGCGCCTCGAGCTTCTGGCTTGGTTCCGGCAGGTCCGGACCGTCGAGGCCGGTCTTGCCGTGGACATATTCGGCCGTGACGAGGGTGCGCCGCAGCGGTCGCTTGCAGCCGGCATAGACCTTGACACCGGTACGTCCAGAAAGTTCGACCACCTTCAGCGCATTCCGGGCATTCTGCTCGAGACCGACATTGCCGGCCACCGCGACGATCCCGAGCACGTCGAGTTCGGCCGGCGATCCGAGCGCGAGCAGGATGGCTACGGCATCGTCCTGCCCGGGATCGGTGTCGATAATGATCTTGCGCGGCATGGGTTTGGCCTCGGGCTTTCACCTGTTGATTCCGGCGGCAAGATAGGCGGCGGCGGTCGCGGCGTCCACGGCGGGCGCGGAACAAAAGCGGGGCATTGCGGGTTCATGGGGATCGGAGGGGAGTCCCCGTGGCCACCAAGACATCACGACTGAACCGGGCCGTGCCGAGATCGATGGATCGGGTGCAGTTCGAACATATTCTGCAGACCGCGTCGCGGGTGGCCATCCTGATGATGGCCCTGTTCACCTTCGCTGTGGCGATGGCGCTGGGCAAGTTCATCCTCGCCCCGATCTCACTGGCGATCGTCGTTGGGCTGATGTTCGGGCCGGTTGCCGATGCGCTCGAGCGGCGCGGCGTCCCCTCGGCCCTGTCGGCCGGCGTGGTGGTGCTGCTGTTTCTGGGGCTGATCGCCCTGGCGGGCATGCTCTTTGCGGCGCCGATCGCCGAATGGGTGGCGCGCTGGCCGATGCTGTGGAGCAAGCTCCAGGCGCAACTCGTCAACCTGCAGCGGCCTTTCGAGACGCTGGGCGCGGTGCAGGAGCAGCTCAAGGAAGCGATGGGCAGCGGCGCCACGATGACGGTCGAGGTCGAGGACGGTGGCCCGGTCCAGGACGTCGCGCTGATGGCGCCGGCGCTGCTCGCCGACATCCTGCTGTTCCTCGCGGGCCTCTACTTCTTTCTTGCCACCCGGCACAACATCCGGCTCACGGTACTGTCGCTGTGCTTCTCGCGGCGCATGCGCTGGCGCGCCGCACATATCTTCCGCGACGTCGAAACCAAGGTCAGCCGCTTCCTGCTGTCGGCGGCGGCCATCAATCTGGGCGTCGGCATCGCCACGGCGATCGCCATGTGGGCCATCGGCATGCCCTCGCCGGTGCTGTGGGGCGGGCTCGCGGCGGTGCTTAATTTCATCCCCTATATCGGGCAGGCCATCATGCTGGGTGTCCTGTTCGCCGTCGGCCTGGGCACGCACAATGATCTCGTGGGCATTCTGCTGCCCGTCGTGCTTTACGCGGCGATCAATCTCACGGCGGATCAGCTCGTCTTCCCGCATTTCGTGGGCAAGGCGCTGACGCTCAACCCCTTCATCATCTTTGTGTCGATAGCCTTCTGGATGTGGCTGTGGGGGCCAATGGGCGGCTTCGTCGCCGTGCCGGCGCTGCTGGTCGTGCAGTCGATGATCATGCATGTGTTCCCCACCACCGCCGATGTGCCCAGGGCCGTCCAGCGGCGGCTCGAGATGCGGGCTACGGCCGATGCCCGCGATGCGCCGGCGCCCGAACCGCCGCCCGAGCCGAGCCCCGCCCAGCTCGGGGCCATGGCCAAGCCCAAACGCGCCCGACGCAAGGCAGCCATCCCCGCGTCTTCTTGACCTCGTTGCGGCGACTCCGCATCTGTAGCGCTCGTTACACGACGGAGCGGCAATGGATCACGCGGTGGAGCAGGCGGCGGAACACGCGGCAGCCGGCATCGAACTCTGGCAGGTATTGGCGCTCCTTGCCGCCGGTGTCATCGCTGTGCCCCTGTTCAAGCGCGCGGGCCTCGGCTCGGTGCTCGGCTACCTCGCCGCCGGCCTCGCAATCGGGCCGTTCGGCCTCAGGCTGATCGCCGATCCCGAGTCCATCCTCCACGTCTCCGAGCTCGGCGTCGTGCTGTTCCTGTTCATCGTCGGGCTCGAAATGGAGCCAAGCCGGCTGTGGAACCTGCGCAAGCAGATATTCGGCCTCGGCGCGCTGCAGGTGGCCATCTGCGGCGCATTGCTGACCGGCGTCGGCATCCTGCTGAACCTGTCGCCGGCCATCGCTTTCGTGGCGGGCATGGGCTTCGTGCTGACCTCGACCGCCGTCGTCATGCAGATCCTCACCGAACGCGGCGAGCTCGCGACGCCGCCGGGGCAGAAGATCGTCTCGATCCTGCTGCTCGAGGACTTGGCGATCGTGCCATTGCTTGCCGTCGTCGCGCTGCTGTCGCCGCAAGCCTGGGCCGCCGCGGCCACGGCGACGCCGGTGTGGATCAGCATCCTCATTGCCATCGGCTGCGTCGCCGCCCTCAATCTTATCGGGCGCTGGGTGCTCAATCCGTTGTTCCGCTTCCTCGCCGATGCACGGGCGCGCGAAGTGATGACTGCCGCGGCTCTGCTCGTCGTGCTCGGAGCGGCCCTGTTGTTCCAGTTCGGCGGGCTCAGCATGGCGATGGGCGCGTTCCTTGCGGGCGTGCTGCTCTCCACGTCGAGCTTCCGCCATCAGCTCGAGGCCGATGTCGAGCCCTTCCGCGGCATCCTCCTCGGGCTGTTCTTCATCGCGGTGGGCATGTCGCTCGATCTGGGCGTCGTCGCCGCCAACTGGCAGATCATCGCCATCATGGTCGTCGCCTATATGGTGGTGAAGGGCGGGGCGATATTCGGCCTGGCGCGCCTCCTCGGATCGACAACGGCCCGCGCGCTGGAGCGGGCGCTGCTCATGGCGCAGGGCGGCGAGTTCGCCTTCGTGCTGTTCACCACCGCGGCAGGGTCCGGCCTTATCTCGGCCGACCAGCAGGACATCTTTTCGGCCACGGTCATCATCTCGATGGTGCTCACGCCTCTGACGATGCTCGCCCTGCGGGCGCTGCCAACGCCGCCGCAATCGATGGAAGGCGTCGAGGCGCCCGATGGCCTCACCGGCGACGTGCTGATCATCGGCTTCGGGCGCTTCGGCCAGATCGTCAGCCAGGCGCTGCTGGCCAAGGGCCACAAGATTGCGACCATCGATACCGACACGGACATGATCCGCGCCGCGGCGACCTTCGGCTTCAAGGTCTATTACGGCGACGGCACGCGCCTCGACATCCTGCGCGCCGCCGGCATCGAGAATGTCGACATGGTGGTGATCGCCATCGACAGAAAGGAGCAGGCGACGCGGATCGCCGAGCTGGTGAGGGACGAGTTCCCGCTGGTCAAGGTGATGGCGCGGGCCTACGATCGCGGGCACGCGATCGACCTGGTCAAGGCGGGAGTCGAATACCAGATCCGCGAAATGTTCGAATCCGCGCTCACCCTTTCGGGGCAGGCCCTGCGCGTACTGGGATCCTCCGACGAGGAGATCGACGAGCTGATCGGCGGCGTCCGCGAACGCGACCGGCTGCGCTTCAGCGCCCAGATCGTGGGAGGCCTGCAGGCGGGCCGCGACCTGCTTCTCTCCAATGCGGCCGAACAGGCCCGTGAGAGTGGCGCGGTCGAGCGCCAGTCCGAGCCGGTCATGCTCGGCGAACCCTCGAAAGGCCCGCAGGAAAAGGAAGAAAAGGCGGACTCCTAGCCACCCGGCAAGGGCTTTTCTCTACACTGGTTTGATGCAATGGTGCCCGGACTAGAGGGGAAGACATCGTCATGCTGATCGGATTGCGTCATGCCGCAAAACGCTGTCGTATTGGACGCCCCCAGGCCGGAGCCTCGCGCCCGCACGGCTGAGGCGCTTCAAGACGAAATCCTTGAAAAACTTACCTATTCCGTCGGCAAGGACCCGATCGTCGCGCGTCCGCATGACTGGCTGAAGGCAACGATCCTCGCCGTCCGCGACAATATCATCGATCTGTGGATGGAATCGTCGCGCGAGACGTGGCGAACCTCGGAAAAGCGCGTCTACTATCTCAGCCTTGAGTTCCTCGTTGGCCGGCTCATGCGGGACGCCATGAGCAATATCGGCCTCATGGAGCCCGTGAAGCAGGCGCTCAAAAACCTCAATGTCGACCTGGGCGACATCATCAATCTCGAGCCCGATGCGGCCCTGGGCAATGGCGGCCTTGGCCGCCTCGCGGCGTGTTTCATGGATTCGATGTCCACCCTGCGCATCCCGGCCTATGGCTACGGGATCCGCTACCAGAACGGCATGTTCCGTCAGGAGATGAGCGAAGGCTGGCAGGTCGAGCTGCCTGAGGAATGGCTGGCGCATGGCAATCCGTGGGAGTTCGAGCGGCGCGAATCGACCTACGATATCGGCTTTGGCGGGCAGGTCGTCCCGGTGCCGGAACCCGACGGGTCGACCCGGCTGGAATGGCGCCCGGCAGAGCATTTCCTCGCCGTAGCCTTCGATACGCCGATCGTGGGGTGGCGGGGCGCGCGGGTGAACACGCTGCGCCTGTGGAGCGCGCAGCCGGTCGATCCGATCTTTCTCGACAAGTTCAACAATGGCGATCACATCGGCGCGCTCGAGGAAAGCTCGCGCGCCGAAGCGATCAGCCGCGTGCTCTACCCGGCCGATTCCACCCCCTCAGGCCAGGAGCTGCGGCTCCGGCAGGAATACTTCTTCTCCTCGGCCTCGCTGCAGGACATCGTCCGGCGTCACGCGCAGCAATATGGCGATCTGCATTCCCTCCCGGACAAGGTGGCCATCCAGCTCAACGACACGCATCCGGCCATCTCCATTGCCGAACTGATGCGCCTACTCATCGACATGCATGGCATCAAGTTCGCGCAGGCGTGGGAGCTGACCAAGGCGACCTTCGGCTACACCAATCACACCCTGTTGCCCGAGGCGCTCGAGACCTGGCCGGTCGCGCTGCTCGAGCGGCTGCTGCCGCGGCAGATGCAGCTCATCTATGCCATCAATGCCGAGGTGCTCACCGAAGCGCGCAAGGTCGCGGGCATCAACGACCAGCAGATCGCAGCCGTCTCCCTGATTGACGAGGGCGGAGCGCGCCGCGTGCGGATGGGGCAACTGGCCTTCGTCGGCTCGCATTCGGTCAATGGCGTCTCCGCGCTCCACACCGAACTCATGAAGAAGACGGTCTTCCACGACCTCCACACGCTCTACCCGGATCGGATCAACAACAAGACCAACGGCGTCACGCCACGGCGCTGGCTGATGCAATGCAATCCAGGTCTCACGCGCCTCATCACGGAGCGCATCGGGCCCGAGTTCCACGACAATATCGACCTTCTCGCCCAGCTCGACCGTCACGCAGAAGATCCCAACTTCCAGGAGCAGTTCGCCGCGGTGAAGCGCGCCAACAAGGCGCGGCTCGCGAGCGCCATCAAGGACCGGCTGAACTTCTCGGTGTCCCCCGACGCGCTGTTCGACGTGCAGGTCAAGCGCATCCACGAATACAAGCGCCAGCTGCTCAACGTCATTCAGGCGGTGGCGCAGTACCAGTCGATCAAGTCGCATCCGGAGCGCGACTGGGTGCCTCGGGTGAAAGTCTTCGCGGGCAAGGCGGCGCCGAGCTACTGGAATGCCAAGCTGATCATCAAGCTGATCAACGACGTGGCCAAGGTGGTCAACAACGACCCCTCCGTCCGCGAAATGCTGAAGGTCGTGTTCCTCCCCAACTACAATGTGTCGCTGGCCGAAATCATCATGCCGGCCGCCGATTTGTCGGAGCAGATTTCGACTGCCGGGCTGGAAGCCTCCGGAACCGGCAATATGAAATTTGCATTGAACGGCGCGGTCACGATCGGAACTCTCGACGGCGCCAACATCGAAATGCTCGACGCGGTCGGCAAAGACAACATGATCATCTTCGGTCTCACTGCCGGCGAGGTGACGGCCAAGCGGGCCCGTACCGAGGTTCCGCGCATGGCCATCGACAATTCACCCGCCCTGCGCGAAGCGCTCGAGATGATCGCTTCGGGCGTGTTTTCGCCCGACGACCCCAACCGCTATCGCGATCTCATCGGCGGGCTATACGACCATGACTGGTTCATGGTGGCCCGTGACTTCGATGCCTACGTCGCCGCCCAGGCCGAGGCGGACCGCATCTGGCAGAACAGGCGCAAATGGTATTCCATGGCGATCCGGAACACCGCTCATATGGGCTGGTTTTCGTCAGACCGCACGATCCGCCAGTACGCCGAAGATATCTGGCATGTTCCGGTCAGGTAGTATGGGGGCGTGGTAGTGGAGAAGTGGCAGGCTCATCCCGATGAGGTCGATCAGATCGTCCGGGGGCAATATGCCAATCCCTTCGCGATCCTGGGCCTCCAGCAGCCCCACGGTATCTGGGTGGCACGCACCTTCATCCCCCACGCCCAGACCGTGACCGCTTATACGCGCGACGGCCAGTCGCTCGGCGACCTGCTCAAGCGCGACGATGCCGGCTTTTTCGAGGGCAAGGTCGAAATCGATCGGCGCCAGCCCATCCGCTACCATGCCGCAAATGAAGGCGGCGAGTGGGATGTCTACGATCCTTACAGCTTCGGGCCCGTGCTCGGGCCGATGGACGACTACTATATCGGTGAGGGCACGCATCTGCGCCTGTTCGACAAGCTGGGCGCGCATGCCATGGAGTTCGAGGGCGTGTCCGGCGTGCATTTCGCCGTGTGGGCGCCAAACGCGCGGCGCGTCTCGGTCGTCGGCGCCTTCAACGATTGGGACGGCCGCCGCCATCCGATGCGCAAGCGCGTCGATACGGGGGTGTGGGAGGTGTTCATCCCCACCCTCGGGCCCGGCACGATCTACAAATATGAGATCGTCGGCGCGGACGGCGAGCTGCTGCCGCTCAAGGCCGATCCGTTTGCGCGGCAGTCCGAGCTTCGCCCCAAGACCGCGTCGGTCGTTGCGGATTCGACGCCGTTCCCCTGGACGGACCACAAATATCTCGATGGGCGGGCCAAGAAGGATTGGCGGCGCACGCCCATCTCGATCTACGAGGTTCATCTGGGTTCATGGCGCAAGCGCGCCGACGGCAGCTTCATGGACTACGAGCAGTTCGCCGAGCAGCTCGTGCCCTATGCCAAGGACATGGGCTTCACGCATATCGAGCTGCTGCCGATCAGCGAGCACCCGTTCGATCCGAGCTGGGGCTACCAGCCCACGGGACTGTACGCGCCGACCTCGCGCTTCGGCGATCCGGCGGCCTTCAAGCGCTTCGTCGACGCCGCGCACAAGGCTGGGATCGGTATCATCCTCGATTGGGTGCCTGCGCATTTCCCGACGGACGAGCACGGCCTCGCCAATTTCGATGGAACGGCGCTCTATGAGCATGCCGATCCGCGCCAGGGTTATCACCCCGACTGGAACACCGCGATCTACAATTTCGGGCGCAAGGAGGTTTCGTCCTTCCTCCTCAACAATGCCCTCTACTGGTTCGAGGAGTTTCACATCGACGGGCTGCGTGTCGATGCCGTCGCCTCGATGCTCTATCTCGACTATTCGCGCCAGCCCGGGCAGTGGGTGCCCAACCAGTTTGGCGGCAACCACAATCTCGAGGCGGTGGCGTTCCTGCAGCGCGTCAATGCCGAAGTCTACCGCCAGCATCCGGGCGTCCTGATGATCGCGGAAGAGTCGACGGCCTGGCCGGGCGTGTCGGCGCC
>CAZASR010000067.1:14507-14737 GCA_964487765.1 uncultured Devosia sp.
GAACGACACGTTGCGCTTCATGTCGCGCAATCCCATCCACCGGCGCTATCACCACAGCGACATGACGTTCGCTGCTCTCTACGCCTTCAGCGAGAATTACGTGTTGCCGCTCAGCCACGACGAGGTGGTGCATGGCAAGGGCTCGCTCATCAACAAGATGAGCGGCGACGACTGGCAGCAATTCGCCGCGCTGAGGGCCTACTACGGCTTCATGTGGGGCTGGCCGGGCA
>CAZASR010000067.1:14747-15234 GCA_964487765.1 uncultured Devosia sp.
CTGCTGTTCATGGGGCAGGAGTTCGCGCAGCGCGAGGAGTGGAACGAGAGCAAGGCATTGGATTGGTGGCTGCTCGATGCTGGCATGCACGAGGGCATGCGCCATCTCGTCGGCGATCTCAACGCGGCCTACAAGGAGCTGCCGGCGCTCCACGGCCGCGACAACGAGCCCGAGGGCTTCGAGTGGCTGATCGGCAACGATCACACAAACTCGGCGTTCGCCTGGACCCGCCGGTCCAACGGCGCGGCGCCGGTCGTCGTCATTTCGAACATGACGCCCGTCCCGCGCGACAATTATCGCGTGCCGATGCCCAAGGCGGGCGAGTGGAGCGAGCGGGTCAATACCGACGCCGGCTGGTACGGTGGCAGCAATACGGGCAACCAGGGCAAGGTGGTTGCGCACAGCCAGGAGGGGAACGGCTGGATGCCGGCATACGCGGATTTGTATCTGCCGCCGCTGGCGACCTTGATCTTGAAATACGATCCGG
>CAZASR010000068.1:0-14746 GCA_964487765.1 uncultured Devosia sp.
CGATCATCGCCGCGCCGGCAAAGCAGAAGCCCGAGAATGCCCTGAGCGCGATCCACGCGATATCCTGCACCAGCAGCAGGTTGCACAGGATCGTGATCGTTCCGATCGCGGCCATGATCGAGAAGGCCCGGATGTGGCCCACTCGTTGCACCAGCAGCGGCACGGTGATCGAGCCCGCGATGAAACCAACCGACCAGCCCGTTCCGATCAGGCCGAGGGCGAGCAGCGAGAAGCCTTCCTCGGCGCCTCGCACTGACAGCAGCAGGCCCTGCAACCCGCCCGCAAACATCAGAAATGCGGACCCCAGGAACAGCGCATAGATTTTGACGACCGATGACATGACGCTTCCCTTAGCATCGGAAGGTTACCGGGTTGACCGTCAATACCCAGAAATTTCCCCGGGCGCGACCGCCCGCGGCCCCGCTTGCCTCGCTACCGGAGCAGTGTTGGGGCAGCTACGCCGCCACGCGCAGCAGCAGTTCGCGCACCTTGCGGCGGATCTCGTCCTGCGTCTCGCCGGCAGCGACTTCGAGATAGCCCACGCCGGCGCGCCCCAGCGCTTCCTTCTTGACGGCGTCACGCGCCGCGGCGTCCGCCTGGTAGTGCCCCCGCCCCTGATATTCGACGGCTAGCACCGGCAGGCCCGAAGGCCCGACGACGAGAATGTCGACGCGCTTGCTGTTGATCGTCGCATGCGCCCAGCCATCCGTCTTCAGCACTTCCCCCAGGCACGTCTGCGCAAACACGCGATGTCCGCCGCCGATCGCCTGCATCTCCATCTCGACCGCCCGGAAGGTCCGGTATTCCTCGAGATTCATGATCTTCTTGGGCTCGAACTGGGCCCGCATGACCGCGCGAAGCTGGTCCGCGCTGTCCCATTTGGAGCGCGGCGGCTCGCCGGCGCGCTTCGTGCGGTCGAAATGGTAGACGCGCGCCGGGCGCCGCCGTGTCGAGGGGAGGAACTGAACGATTGCGGCGGTCAGCGCGAAAATCGCCACCGCCAGCAGCACCCACGCGGCGCCGCCGCCCGCGGCGCCGTATCCGTCACCCGCCCCCATGACATCCCCCGCAATGTCTCAAACAATTGGGTGAGCTTGAGCGTCCAAGGTCAGCCATGTGCGAAGCGGCGGCAGACCATTTGCATCAAATGCGTGGGACGATGCCCGCGCGCACCATGGCCTGACGCAGGCTCAGCATGTCCTTCCAGGCCTGCGCCTTGGCGCTCGGCGTGCGCAGCAGGAATGCCGGATGCAGCGTCGGCAGTACCGGCCCCTGCCAGTTGCCGACGTCGAGCGTCTTCCATTGCCCGCGCACGCGCGTGATGCCCTGGCTGGTGCCGAACAGCGCCTGTGTCGGCACATTGCCCAGCGTCACTAGCAATCCGGGGTTCACCAGCTCGACCTGGCGGTGGAGGAAGGGCGCGCATTGCGCCAGCTCGTCGGGCGTCGGGTTGCGATTTCCCGGTGGCCGCCACGGCACCATATTGGCGATATAGACCTTGGTGCGGTCCAGCCCGATCGCCGCCAGCATCCGGTCCAGCAATTGCCCGGCGCGCCCCACGAAGGGCTTGCCCTGTCGGTCTTCCTGCTCGCCCGGGCCCTCGCCCACCAGCATGATCCGGGCCTCCGGATTGCCGTCGGCAAAGCACAGCTGCGTCGCGCGATGCTTGAGCACGCAGCCGTCATAGGCTTCCATCGCCGCCCGCAACTGGTCCAGCGTCTGGGCCGCCGCCGCGATCTCGCGCGTCTCCGCCGGATCGGTCACCAGCGGCGCGGCGGGCACGGGGGCAGGAGCCGGCCCCGACGCCGCTGGCAGGGCGCGCTTCGAGGGCGCGACGGCCGATGTCGCAAACCTGTCCACCGGCTCCTCGCCCACGGCGACATCGACGCCCGCCGCACGGTACCAGTCGAGCACCGCGAGCGCTTCTGCCTCGGACATCTGGGCGGGGGGATCGGCCATCGCGCCCTTATCTCACGCGGACCGGGCGGGTGGAACCCGTTGCCCGCCATTTGCGATCCCGCCGCCAGCGTGCCATAGGCCCCCGGCCTGATCGTGAGCCGGGGAGCCGATGGCAGAGCGCGAAATCATCGAGACCGATGTCGTCATCGTCGGCGCGGGTCCGGCGGGTCTCGCCGCGGCCATCCGGCTGAAGCAGAAATCTCCCGGGACGTCCGTCACCGTGGTCGAGAAGGCGGCCGAGGTCGGCGGCCACATCCTCTCGGGCGCGGTCATGGACCCCTCCGGCCTCACCGAGCTCATCCCCGACTGGCGCGAACGCGGTGCCCCCGTCGGCCCGGCCGTCACCAGGGACGTGTTCCACGTCCTCACCCGCCGGCGCGATGTCCGCTTGCCGAACTTCATCCTGCCGCCGCTGATGCAGACGCATGACGGCGTCATCACCGCGCTCGGCGACCTCGTACGCTGGCTCGGCGACGAGGCCCAGGCGCTCGGCGTCGACATCTTTCCCATGACCGCTGCCGTCGATGTTCTCCGCGGCCCGGACGGCGCAATCGAAGGTATCGTCACCGGCGATCTGGGTGTCGATCGCGACGGCAGGCCGAAGCACGGCTACGCCGCCGGCATCGGCCTGCGTGCGAAATACACACTGGTCGCCGAAGGCGCGCGTGGCTCCCTCGCGCGGCAGCTGATCGGCGACTTCAACCTCGACGCGAAGTCGTCGCCGCAGAAATTCGGACTCGGAATCAAGGAGATATGGGAGATCCCCGAATCGCTCCATGAGCCGGGGCGGGTCGACCATTTCCTCGGCTGGCCGCTCGACGACGCCACCCAGGGGGGTGGTTTCCTCTATCATGCGAACGACCGCCGGATTTATCTCGGCCTCGTCGTCCACCTCGATTACCGCAATCCCACGCTCTCGCCCTTCGACGAGTTCCAGCGCTTCAAGCAGCACCCCGCCATTGCGCGCGTGCTCGAAAATGCGACCCGCATCGCCTACGGCGCCCGCGCGCTGACCTCCGGCGGCTGGCAGTCGATCCCCGACATCGCGTTCCCCGGCGGCGCCCTCGTCGGCTGCTCCGCCGGCTACATGAACGCGCCGCGCCTCAAGGCCATCCATTCCGCCATTCGTTCCGGCATCGCCGCCGCCGACTGTGTCGCCGCTGCCCTGGGGCAGGGCAGGGCGCATGACCGGCTCGACGATTTGCGCGAGCGCACCTTCGCCACCGGCATCGGCCGCGAGCTTCATGGCGTGCGCAACGTCAAGCCGCTCTGGTCGCGCTTCGGCACTGTTCTCGGCGTGCTGCTGGGCGGCATCGATATGTGGGCGAACACAATCTTGCGCTTTTCCCCGTTCGGCACGCTGCGCCACCGTAAGGCCGACGCCGATACGCTTTGGCCCGCCACCGCCACCGGCGTCCGCGCCTACGACCGTCCCGATGGCAAGCTCACCTTCGATCGCGCCTCGTCGGTGTTTCTCGCCAACATTGCCCATGACGAAGACCAGCCGGTGCATCTGCGCCTCGCCGATCCGGCGGTACCCGTCCGTGACACGCTGCCCGCCTATGGCGCCGAGCCCGCGCCGCGCTACTGCCCGGCCGGCGTCTACGAAGTCCGCGAGGAAGGTGGCGCGCCGGTGTTCCGCGTCAGCCCGGCCAACTGCGTCCACTGCAAGACCTGCGATATCAAGGATCCCGCCCGCAACATCACCTGGGTGCCGCCCGAGGGCGGTTCGGGCCCCAACTATTTCGGCATGTAGCCCCCGCTCAGCCGAGCAGCCCCGTGGGCAATCCGTCCATGCTTTCCAGGTTCTTCTCTTCCCAATAAGCCTCGAGGCCATCCTTGCCCTTGCTGGCGGCCCATTTGTCCATGGTGTCCCGCTCGCTGCGATAGTCGTGGAACGGCACGCCATACCCGCACGAGGTCTTCACCAGGTCGAAATCGAGCCGCACCATCTGCCGCGCGCCGAGCGGCTCCGTGTTGGCGTAATGGGTGGCGAGCAAAGCTGCATATTCCTCGCTTTGCCGGCGAATGGTCCGCCCGCGGCCATACAGCCTCAGGATCAACGGGGGGCCTTCGAAGGCGCACATCATGATCGTGAGCCGCCCGTCGGCGAGCAGGTGGGCCGCCGTCTCGTTGCCGCTCCCGGTGCGGTCGAGATACACAACCGCATTGTCGCCGAGCACCCGCAGCATGTCGGTCGAGCGCGGGGAGAGATTGATGTGGGAATCGGCCGTCGCCGAGGCCGTGAAAAAGATGTGCTGGCGCGCGATGAATTCGCGGTGGTGCGCGGTGAGCGCGGGATAGTCCTTGGCCACGTCTCAAATCCTGCAACGGAAACGTGCCGGCAGCAGGCCGGCCTCATCCGCCACCTAACCCGTGGCGCAGTCCATCACAAGTTGCGGGGCCAGATTGAACCGCCGGCCACGCCCCGTCAGGTCGGCATGTGAACGTCGGGGCGGTCCTCGTCCTCCTCCTGGTATTCCCGCCTGGTCGCGTCCTCCGTTAGCTGCCGGTCGGCTGCCGTCCGCTTGCTGTTGACCCACATGCCGTACCAGATGGCGATCCCCAGCACGATGACGCCGATGACCGTGGCCAGGGCCCACGCAGAGCCGTCGAACATGTCCATGATGCGTCCTCCTCTCCCACCAGAACGTTGCGCCTGTCGGCTTCGTTGCGTAAGCCCCGTCTGGCGCGGGGCTCACAACGCCGTGTGGCCTTGCGGCGCAGTCGCAAAATCGACAATCTTTCCGTGGCTATCTCGGCCGTTCCCAGGGAGACAAGGAAACCTCGTGAACTTCGTTCTGCGCCTCGTCGCCACCACCGGGCTCGCCGGTTTTCTGCTTGCCGCGCCCGTCCTCTCGCAGGGCGATTTTCTCGATCTCCCGCAGGGCCCCAGCGCGACGGGTAGCTATCTTGCCGGGCAGGAGGCGATGGGCCAGCTCAGCACGCCCGACGCCGCCCGGTATTTTGCCCAGGCCGCGGCCGAGGAGTGGGATAACCCGCTTGTCATCCACGGCGCCTTCGTCGCCTTCGCCGCCAATGGGGAAATTGAGCGCGCCGTCGATACCGCCCGCCGCATGCTCGAGCTCGAGCCGACCAACCAGCTCGCGCAGCTCGTCATCGCGACCGAGGCGCTCAAGCATCGCCGCTATGCCGCTGCCATCCGCAACCTCGACAAACTCGGCGCCGACAGCTTCGAGGGCATCACCGGCTCGATCCTCAAGGCCTGGGCGCTGATCGGCGACGGCCGCTACGACCAGGCGACCGCTGCGCTCGACCGCCTGGCCGGGAGCGGCCTCGACGAATTCCTGTTCTTCCACCGCGCCATCATGGCCGAGGTCGCCGGTGACAGCGCCACGGCGCAGGACTTCATCTCGCAGGCGATCGACATCGACCCCTATACGGCCGACATCGTCAACGCCTATGCCCGCATCCTTGCCGGCGCCGGCCGCTTCGACGAGGCGCTCGACGCCATCGTCGCCTTCGAGGCGCAGGGCCTGACCCATCCGGTCATCTCCGCCCTCAAGGAGCAGCTTGCCCACAGGCAGCGCCCCGCAATGTTCGTCGACAGCGTGCAGTCGGGCGCCGCGCAGATGTTCCACAGCGTCGGGCTCGCCTTCGCCCGCGAGGGCACGCGGGACATCTCGCTCGTCCTCGAGCGTCTGGCGCAGTATCTCGATCCGCGCAATGACACGGTCCCGATCGTCCTCGGCCAGCTATATGACGGCGCCGGCCAGCATGCGCTCGCCAATGCCGTGTACGAAGCGCTCCCCGCCAATTCGCTGCTCAAGCCCATGGCGACGGTGCGCATCGCCGACAATCTCGATGCGCTGGGCGACCGGCCCGAGGCGATAAGGCGGCTGAGCAACATCGTCGCCACCAACCCCGAGGACATCGACGCCATTTCGGTGCTCGGCGACCTGCTGCGCGCCGACAAGCAGTATCAGGCCGCCGCCGACGCCTATGCCAGGGCGCTTGCCGTCACCGGCGGCAGCAGCCCCGCCGACTGGCGTTTCTACTATGTCCGCGGCATCGCCTATGAGCGCTCCGACCAGTTCCCGCTGGCCGAAGAGGACTTCCTGCGCGCCCTCGAACTCAATCCCGACCAGCCGCAGGTGCTCAACTATCTCGGCTATAGCTGGGTCGACAAAGGCATGAACCTCGACCGCGCGCTGGAGATGATCCAGAAGGCTATCGAGGGCGCCCCCAATGACGGCTACATCATCGACAGCCTCGGCTGGGCCTTCTACCGTCTCGGGCGTTACGACGAAGCCGTGGAAAAGCTCGAGCAGGCCGCTGTCCTGCGTCCCGCGGACCCCGAGATCAACGACCATCTCGGTGATGCCTATTGGCAGGTCGGCCGCAAGCTGGAAGCGAAGTTCCAGTGGCGGGTCGCCTACGCCATGGATACCGAAGGCAACGTCAAGAAGCGCGTCGCGCCCAAGCTCCAGGGCGGGCTCGATGCCGCTCCCCCCACCGAAGACGATTCCGCGCCGCTCGAGGCGCCGTCGGGAGACGAGGCCGCCGACTGATCGATGGCTGAGACCTTCGTCGAGGCCGCGCCCGCCAAGCTCAATCTCGCCCTCCATGTCACTGGCCGCCGCGCCGATGGCTACCACCTGCTCGAAATGCTCGTCGCCTTCGCCGCGCTCGGCGACGAGCTCGAGGCCCGTGCCGCGCCCAGGGACACGCTGACGATCGGCGGCCCGTTCGCCGCGGGTCTCGGCAATGGCGAAACCAACCTCGTCCTGCGCGCCCTCGCGGCCTTCCGCCAGCGCTGGCCCGGTACCCTGCCGGGCGGCATCGACCTGCGCCTCGCCAAGAACCTGCCGGTCGCAGCCGGTCTCGGCGGCGGCTCCGCCGATGCGGCCGCGGCCCTGCGCCTCTTCGCCTCGATGTCAGGCGCCGGGATCGGTTTCGCCGAGCTGCTGGAACTCGCCCGCGCGCTGGGCGCCGACGTCCCCATGTGCCTCTATTCGCGCCCGGCCGAAGTGCGCGGGATCGGCGAGATCGTGCTGCCGCTCGCGCATTTTCCAGCCTGCCACGTGGTCCTCGCCAATCCGCTGGTCCCTGTCGTTACCGCCGAGATCTTCCGTCGCCTCGAGCGCCGCGACAATCCCGGGCTTCCTCCGCTCGGCGATCCGCTCACCCGCCCGGCCCAGCTCGGCCTCTGGCTGGGCGAAACCCGCAACGACCTCGAGCCGGCGGCCATCGGCCTCGTTCCGTCCATCGGCGATCTCATCGCCCGGCTGAACGCCGCCACGGGCTGCATGCTCGCCCGCATGTCGGGCTCGGGCGCCACCGTATTCGGCCTGTTCGGCTCGAGTGCCCAGGCCCATCAGGCCGCGCACGATCTGCGCGAGACCTGGCCCGCCTTCTGGGTCGCCGCCGCCCCGCTCTTGCCCGCAGGCTAATTCGGCCGGCTTCGCGTCGCCATCACAATGCGCAACCCAGCCCCAGAGCAATCGTTCAAGCCGCAGGTGCGCGGCTTGTCCTCCAATGGGAGCCACGCGATAGTCCCCATCCTTCAAGCGAGCGAGGTCAGACACATGGCGGCCAAAAGCGGGAAAGTCGTGCTCCTCTCGGGCGGTAATCCGCAAATCCCCAAGGGCGAGGGCGATGAGCTCGTACAGGCCTACATCGCGGCGATGTCGGAGTGGAAACAGAAGATCGGGCGCGACCTCGACGCCCTCATCGTCAAGACCGTCCCCAAGGTGAAAAAGGCCGTCAAGTGGAACTCGCCGCACTACGGCATGGAAGGCAAGGGCTGGTTCCTGTCCTTCCATGTCTATGCCCGCTACGTGAAGGTCACCTTCCTCAACGGCACCTCCCTCGAGCCGATGCCGCCCGGCGAAAGCAAGCACGCCGATGTCCGCTACCTCGACATCACCGAGGAGGGCTTCGACGAAAAGCAGATGGCGTCGTGGATCAGGCAGGCCGCGAGGCTCCCGGGTTGGATACCCGGATCATCCTGACGCATCGGTCAGAACGATGTGCTCGTCGGTGATGCGGAAGCCGGCGCGCCTGAACGCTGCCGCCATCGGCATATTGGCGAAATCGGTGTCCGCACCGACTTCCTCGCCCGGTGCGACCTGGAGCGTGGTCAGGCGGCCGTCGCCTGTGCCCTAACACTCTCTTCCGGTATGGACGCGTAGCAACTCCTCACCATCCATTTGGCCATCGTACGGGCCAGACCGCTGTGCCCGATGAGAGTGATCCTGCCGGCATCGATCTCCGAGTTGAAACTCGTATGCCCCATCCAGGCCGAGGTCAGTGCCCGCAGTTCGCATACGATGAACAGATCGACGTCAAAACCCGGGTTGATGCGGCAGAGGTCCGGTTCCATTCCCGGCCTGATGACCACCCAGTAGTAGACATCTTGCTTCGCATCCTCCTTCAATGTGAACTGGATGACGCAATTGTGCAGCGGCAGTTCGAGCTGGTTGATCTTGCGGCGCAGGTTCCACATCAGCATCTGCGGATCGAGTTGCCGGAGCGTGACATTGCAGTCGATGTTCTCATGCGCCCAGCGCCCCAGCGCCTCGACAACAGGTTCGAGCTTGTCGGCAAGCGGGGTGGGGACATATTCGATATGTGCGCCGTGGGGCGACTTCTCGCGGGTGACCAGTCCGTTGGCCTGCATCTCCTTGAGCCGCTTCGACAGCAGCGCAGGCGAGATGCCGGGGACGCCGCGGTGAATCTGGCTGAAGCGTGTCGAGCCGGCCCACATTTCGCTCAGGATCAGCAAGGTCCAGCGCGGCTCTATCAGCTCGGCCGCCATCGCGATCGGACAGAAGAGAGGATAGGAAGCCGGCTCCATAATACCACGTCCTCCGCAGATGAGCCGCGAAGAGTAACGCGCCCGCTGAAACCGATCCAGTTCATAAAATGTAGCGGCTTTGCTTCACGCCGTTGAGTGGAAGCGGACGGACTTCCGGCCGAGCTTGATGACGGCCGGACAGGACATCGACTGTTCGTGGAAACAACGGAGAAGAGGCCATGAAGAAATATGCTTTCATTCTCGCTGCATCATTGATCGCGACGGCTTCGGCATTCGCCGATGACATGCCCGTCAATGCCGGCGACGTCAAATGGGGACCGGCGCCCGCGGTATTTCCCAAGGGCGCGGAGATTGCGGTGCTGTCCGGGGATCCGTTCAAGAGCGGCCTCTATGTCGTTCGCCTGAAGATGCCAGCGAACTACAAAATTCCCGCTCATTGGCACCCGACATCCGAATACGTCACGGTCGTTTCGGGAACATTCCACATCGGCATGGGCGACAAGCTCGACGACAAGAGCGGTATCGAACTTCACGCCGGAGGCTTCGGCGTGGCGCCTGCGCACATGAACCACTATGCTTGGGCGACGGGCGACGAGACGGTGGTGCAGGTGCACGGCCAAGGCCCGTTCGAACTCACCTATGTCAACCCGACCGACGACCCCAGAAAGCAGACAAGCAACTAGTCCCGGTTCGTCTCCCACAGATCCGGTACGCGCGGGAAGGGATACGACAGGAACAAATTCGTTTCGCCCGGCTCGAGCGGGCGGACCGTCAGTTCGGGCATCTGTCCTCCAGAAAGGGCGGCCGCGGCGCTTTCGCGCCGACGGTCCGATGCATGGGGGAGCAGCCTCGCCCGACGGGATAACCGCAAACCCGGCCGGCGGCTAGAAATACTTCGCGATCACCATTGTCGCGACGGTCAGCGACAGCAGGCCGGCGGCGATGCGGTTGGCGAGGGCCATGCGTGGCCGTGCGGCGTCGCCGGTGCCGCGCACCGGGCCGACCATTGCGATCTGGAGGATCAGCGCAACGATCGCCGCAGCGATGCCGGTAATGAGAATCCAGTCCGAGGTGCTGCCGGAAAAGCCACGATAGAAGGCGAACAGCAGGATGCCAGCGACGATCGCGGCGCCCGCCGAGCCCATCTGCGCCGGAAACAGCCGCTCGGCCATCGCGCCCTTGAGGTTCGCCATGGCGCCGGTGGCGCCGGCCCAGAACACGCCGGTCATCGCGTGTATGGCCACCAGAACGATCGGCACATAATCCATCTTAACCCTCCTTCGCTCGTGCGGCGGAAGGTAGGTACGATGCTTTGGCAATTCAACTATTTTGATGGATCAAATCATTCGCGGTCGCCATGCGCCGCCTTGAGCTTGCCCAATGTGGCCGTGAGCGCCGCCAGCTCCGCGGGGCTCAGGGCCTCCATGGCAGGCGGCGGCTCGAAGAAGGCCGCGTCGATGGTCTTGAGCAATTGTTGGCCCTTGGCGGTCAGCAGCACCAGCTTCACCCGCCGGTCGATGGGGGAGGGGCGGCGCTCCGCCAGCCCTGCGCGTTCCAGCCGGTCCACCACCCATGTCGCCGTGGACGGGTCGCAGTTCCATTGCCTCGCCAGCGTACCGATGGCGCGTCCGTCCTTGCGGTCGAGCGAATAGAGCGCGCGCGAATCGTTGGGCGTCAGGCCGTACCGCCCCAGCGTCGCCTGGCGCTCGGGATGGGTGAGCATGAAGGCATCGAACAGCGCCCGCCAGGCCTCGCGAGCGGCGTGGCTGTGCGCGGCGGACCGGCGGGCCATGCTCTTCCTTTCGTCTAGTAAGCGCGGCTCACATAGAACTCGGCGATGTCGCTGAGGATCGACTTCATCTCCGAGTCGGGCAGCGGGGCCAGGGCCTCGCGCGCGCGCCGCACATGCTCCTGCGCCTGCTCGACCGTCCGCCCCAGCGCATTGTGCCTCTCCAGGATCGCGGCCACCTGCGCCAGCGCCGCGTCGCTCGCATCCGCCTTGCCCAGCGAGGCGGTGATGATCTCGCGCTCGGCCGGATTCGCGTCGGCCAGGGCCAGGATCACCGGCAGCGTCATCTTGCCCTCGCGCAGGTCGTCGCCGGTGTTCTTGCCCATCGCGCCGCTCTCGCCGCGATAGTCCAGCACGTCGTCGACGAGCTGGAAGGCGAGGCCGAGCTCGAGCCCGTAGTCGCGCAGCGCGATGCGGCCGGTTTCGTCGGCCCCGCCCGCCATCGCGCCCACTTCCGCCGCCGCCTGGAACAGCGTTGCAGTCTTGGCGTGGATCACCTGCCGATAATCCTCCGGCGTGGCATTGAGGTCACCCGCCTTGCTGAGCTGGAACACCTCACCCTCGGCGATGATCGTCGCCGCCTTGGCGAGCACGCCCAGCGCGTCGAGCTTGCCCGTCTCGACCATCATCAGGAACGCCTGCCCGAGCAGATAGTCGCCCACCAACACGCTCGCCTGGTTGCCCCAGATCATGCGCGCCGCCGGCCGCCCGCGCCGCATGTCGCTCTCGTCGACCACATCGTCGTGCAGCAGCGTGGCATTGTGCATGAATTCGACGGCAGCCGCATAATTCGTCTGCGCCCCCGTCGCCTTGCCGACCACCAGCGCCGCCGCCACCGTCAGCATTGGCCGCAGCCGCTTGCCGCCGGCTTCGATCAGGTAGCGCGCGAGCTGCGGCACCATTTCGACATGGGATTCGGCGCGGCTCAGGATCAGGGCGTTGACCTTCTCCATCTCGTCTTGCGTTGCCGCCAGCAGGCGGTCGAGGGCGCCCAGTCCCGCCTGTTCCTTCATTGCCGCCGCCGAGATGACCATCTTGTGCCGTTCTGCCGTTGAGGCCCGCCCGCAAACCCGTATGATCGGCGCGAACGGCCCGGAAACCGCGATGTCCCTAGCCCAAGGCGCTGAAATTGTAAAACCTCCGCACATCACACGCGATGCCTTTCTGGGCGGCCGCCTGACGATCGCCCAGCCGGTCGGGGGCTTCCGCGCCGGGCTCGATTCGGTTTTGCTCGGCGCCGCCGTGGGCCATGGCGAGGGTCATCTGCTCGACCTCGGCGCCGGCGTAGGGACCGCCGCGCTGGTGGCGCTCGCCCATCACCCCGCCTTGCGGGCCAGCCTTGTCGAATCCGATGGCATTTCCGTCGCGATCGCAGCCGGGAATATTGTTGCCAACGACTTTCTCGACCGCGCTCGCGTGCTCACCCTCGACCTCACCACTGCCGGCCGTATCCGTGCCGCGGCGGGGCTTCGGTCCGACCACTACGTCTCCGTCATCGCCAATCCGCCCTACTTCGGGGCCGGCACGCGCCCGTCCCCCCGCCGCGCCACCGCCCGCCACATGGCGGAGGATGCCCTCGACGCCTGGATCAGGACCGCCGCCACTCATGCCGCGCCCGGCGGCGAGATCATCTTCATCCACCTTGCCGACCGCCTCGGGGCGCTGCTCGACAGTTTCGAGGCCCGCTTCGGCGCCATCACCGTCTTGCCCCTCGTTCCGCGCGAGGGCGAGGCTGCGCATCGCGTTCTGATCCGCGGCATCAAGGGCTCGCGCGCGCCGCTGACCCTGCTCGCCTCGCGCGCCGTCCACACCGCGTCCGGACGTAATTTCCGGCCCGAGTTCGAGGCGATCCTGCGCGGGCGCGACCGGCTCCACTGGTAATGGCGACGCTCTGGCCCTACATCTCCGCCGCATTCCGCGGGCGACCCGTGCCTGAGGGGTGCGGCCGCGAGAGCCCTTGTCTCGCGTCCCCCGATGCGTGAGTGAAGGAGACGAATGCGCGAACCGACAGGCTTCATCGGCTGGCTGACACGACCCTTTCGCAGGGGCGGCCCCGTGATTCCGGTCGTCCGGCTGCATGGCGTCATCGCTGCCGAAGCGCGGCCGGGCCGGCTCAACATCGAAGCTGTCGCGCCGCTCCTCGATCGTGCCTTCCGCCTGCCTGGCAAGACCGTGGCCATCATCGTCAATTCGCCGGGCGGCTCGGCGGTGCAGTCGCGCCTCATCAGCAAGCGTATCCGCGACCTCGCGGGCGAGCACGACAAGCACGTGCTGGTCTTCGTCGAGGATGCGGCCGCGTCGGGCGGCTACTTCATCGCCACCGCCGGCGATGAGATCATCGCCGATCCGTCTTCTATCGTCGGCTCCATCGGCGTCATCTTTGCCGGCTTCGGCTTCCCCCGTGCCCTCGACAAGCTCGGCATCGAGCGCCGCGTCCACACCTCGGGCAAGAGCAAGTCGACGATGGACCCGTTCCTCCCCGAAAAGGCCGAGGACGTCGAGCGCATCAAGCGGCTCGAGGCCGACATCCACCAGGTGTTCATCGATTGGGTGAAGGCCCGCCGCGGCGGCAAGCTCACCTTGCCTGACGACGAGCTCTTCACCGGTGAGTTCTGGAGCGGCGTCCGCGGCCTTGAGCTCGGCCTCATCGATGCGGTAGGCGATCTTCACGAAACCCTGCGCAGCCGCTTCGGCGACAAGGTGCGCGTCAGGGTCATCGTCCCCAAACGCGGCCTGTTCCAGCTGCCGCGCTTCGCCCTCGCTGCGGATCTCGCCGCCGCGGTCGAAGATCGCGCCTTGTGGTCGAGGCTCGGCCTGTGACCGCCATTCTCCTCCGCATCCTCGTTCTGGCGATCATCTTCGGTGCCATCTGGTTCGGCGCCCGCCGCATCTGGCGCGACTGGCAGAAGCAGTTCCAGGCCGAAGAAAAGGAAATCCGCAAGCGCGATCTCGAGGAGCGCAAGCGCCCCGACGTCATCACCCTCGAGCGCGGTAAGGACGGCACGTTCCGCCCCCCCGACGAGGGCGGCAAGCACTAGCCTGCGAGGCGCTTGACCTTCAGCGCGCCCTCGAGCTCCGCCAGGACGCGGGGCACCTCGGCCGCGCTCACCGGCGGGCTCAGCAGATAACCTTGCGCCTCGTCGCACCCGTTGCGCACCCATTCGAGCTGCGCCGGCGTCTCCACTCCCTCGGCGGTCACCTTCATGCCGAGCGATTGCCCCAGCCCGATCACCGAGCCCACGATCGCTCGGCTTTCCTCGCTGTCCGGAAGCCCGCTGATAAAGGCGCGGTCGATCTTGATCTTGGAGAAGGGGAAGCGCTGCAGATAGCCGAGCGACGAGAACCCGGTTCCAAAATCGTCGAGCGCGATCTTCACGCCCGCCGCACGCAACTGTTGCAGTGTCGTGCGGCTCGCTTCCGAATCGCTCATCAGCACGGTCTCGGTGATCTCGATCTCGAGCCGCTGCACCGGCAGGCCGGTCTCCTCGAGCACCCGCGTTACCATATCGGCGAGACCTTCGGTGGCGAACTGCCGCGAGGACAGGTTCACGGCGACCGACACATCGCTCCGCCACCGCGCCGCCTCCCGCGCGGCCTCGCGCAGCACCCACTCGCCGATCGGCACGATCAGCCCGCTCTCTTCGGCCACCGGGATGAACTCGTCCGGCGCCACGAAGCCGCGACGCGGATGCTTCCAGCGCAGCAGCGCCTCGAAGCCCGCCACCCGGTCGGTGCGGAGGTCCACCAAAGGCTGGAAGGCAAGCGCGAACTCGCCCCGCTCGATCGCGTCCGCCAGGTCCGAGCGCAGGGCCTGCTTGCGCATCAGTTCGATATGCATCGACCGCTCGAAGAAGCGATACGCGCCGCGCGCCTCGGTCTTGGCCGCATAGAGCGCGATGTCGGCATTCTTGAGCAGCTCGTCGGGTGGCGTGCCGCCCTCGCCCAGCGCAATGCCGACGCTCGCCCCCACCCGCACCGCCTGCCCGTGAACCTCGTGCGTCGCGGCCACCGTCTCGATCAGCCGCATCGCGATCATCGCGATCTCGTTCTCGCCGTCATGGCCGCTGAGCACCGCCGCGAACTCGTCGCCGCCGAGCCGGGCGATCATCGCCTGCTCTCCCAGCACGTCGCGCAGCCGGTTCGCCACGCTCACCAGCAGCACGTCGGGCATGCGCGTCCTCCTTGCCAGGCCAGGCTAGGGTAGCCGCCACGAGAGG
>CAZASR010000069.1:0-14421 GCA_964487765.1 uncultured Devosia sp.
AGGGCAAGGTCATGGACCGGCTGGTGTGCGGCGACGTCGGCTTCGGCAAGACCGAAGTCGCCTTGCGGGCGGCCTATGCGGTGGCGTTGTCGGGCAAGCAGGTCGCCGTAGTGGTGCCCACGACGCTCCTCAGCCGCCAGCACTACCGCACCTTCAAGGAACGTTTCGCCGGGCTGCCGGTCAATGTCGGGCAGGCCTCGCGCCTCGTCGGCGCCGCCGAACTGCGCGAGACCAGGGAGGGCATCGCCAGCGGCAAGGTCGACATCGCGATCGGCACGCACGCCCTGCTGTCGAAATCGATCGAGTTCAAGAATCTGGGGCTGCTCATCGTCGACGAGGAGCAGCATTTCGGCGTCGCCCACAAGGAGCGGCTCAAGGAACTGCGCGGCAACATCCATGTGCTGACACTGACCGCCACGCCGATTCCGCGAACGCTGCAACTTGCACTCACCGGCGTGCGGGATCTCAGCCTGCTCGGCACGCCGCCGGTCGACCGGCTGGCCATTCGCACCTTCATCTCGCCCTTCGACCCCATCTCGGTGCGCGAGGCACTGCTGCGCGAGAAGTATCGCGGCGGGCAGGCGTTCTATGTGGTGCCGCGGATCAAGGATCAGCCCGATATCGCCGAGTTCCTGCGCGAGCAGGTGCCGGAGGTGAGCTTCGTCGTCGCCAACGGCCAGATGCCCGCGGGCGAGCTCGACGACATCATGAACAATTTCTACGATGGCAAGTTCGACGTACTGCTGGCGACGACCATCGTCGAAAGCGGGCTCGACATCCCCAACGCCAACACGCTGATCGTCCACCACGCCGACCATTTCGGGCTGGCGCAGCTCTACCAGATCCGCGGCCGCATCGGCCGCTCGAAGCAGCGCGCCTATGCGCTGTTCACAGTGCCGCCGCAGCGCAAGCTGACCGACACCGCCGAGCGCCGGCTGGGCGTGCTGCAATCGCTCGAGAGCCTCGGGGCCGGCTTCCAGCTCGCGAGCCACGATCTCGATATCCGCGGCGCCGGGAACCTCCTGGGCGAGGAGCAGTCGGGGCACATCAAGGAGGTGGGATTCGAGCTTTACCAGGCGATGCTCGAGGAGGCCGTCGCGAGCCTCAAGGATGGCGGCGTCGATTACGACGAGGCCGAGGGCGAGTGGAGCCCGCAGATCTCGCTCGGCATGCCGGTGATGATCCCCGAGCACTACGTGCCGGACCTGCAGGTACGTATGCAACTCTATCGCCAGCTCGGCGAGCTCAAGGACGCCCGCGAAATCGATGCGGCCGGGGCCGAACTCATCGACAGGTTCGGGCCGTTGCCCGACGAAGTCGAGGCGCTGCTCAAGGTCATCCTGGTCAAGGCGCTGTGCCGGGCCGCCAATGTCGAGAAGGTGGAGGCAGGTCCCAAGGGCGCGGTCGTCACCCTGCGCAACAACGAGTTCCCCAACCCGCCGGCGCTGGTGCGGCTGGTGTCCGATCCGGGCATGGCCGTGCGGCTCAAGCCGGACCAGAAGCTCGTTTTTTCACGCGACTGGCCCAATGCCGCCTCGCGGCTCAAGGGAACGGCGGCGATCCTCAACCGCATGGCGAAGCTCGCTGCCGCGGAGGCCGCGTGAGGTTCGCGACGCCTTGTGTCGCCGTGCCCCAATTCGCCCGGCGGGCGTCAAATTCGTGCCGGGAATCTCGTGCAGCTTGACCGTCAGACAGCAGCGTGAGCGAACGCGCATGCAGTGGGGCAACAGCAGGCGGAGAAAGCTTTGGAAACCTGTGCAGGCCATGTTATTGCCCGAATTCGCCCATTGAAGGGCACCAACTGCAAGGCGGCCGCAAGAGCCGCCCGATCGCTCGGGAACCCCAAGGAATTTCGATGAATCTGAAATCGCTTCTTGCCGCCGGCCTGACGTTTGCCGCGCTTGCGCTCCCCGTGAGCGTCGTTGCGCAGGACGCCGCCGCCCCGGGCGCGGCAGATGACCAAGTCCTGTCGCCTTCGGGCACGGCCGGCACGCCCTCGGCGGCCACGCCGAACCAGAACTGGCTCAAGATCTGCGACCCGCTGGAAAACGGCAAGCGCGCCTGCATCATGCGCCAGGTGGTGGTGACGCAGAACAACCAGTTCCTCGGCTCGTTCCTGTTGCGTGACGATCCGGGCCAGGAGAGCCGGCTGCTTGCGGTCGCCGCGGTGCCGCTCGGCGTGCTGCTGCCGTTCGGCGTCACCTGGCAGATCGACGGCGGCAAGCCCATCCGCGTGCCCTATATGCTGTGCGATCCGCAGTCCTGCGCGACGCAGCTCGTCATCAACGAGGCCTATGTGAACAGCCTCAAGAAGGGTAACAAGCTCACCCTGACGGCAAAGAACCGCAAGAACGAGGATCTGACGATCACGATCAACCTTGCCGGCTTCACGGCCGTCTATGACGGCGAGGCGGCGCTGACCTTCGACGAGTTCTCCAAGAATGCCTCGGGCGAGGCGGCGCTCGAGAAGATTCTCCAGGATCGTGCAGAAGCGGCACGCCAGAAGCTGTCGAGTGAAGAGCCGGCGGCGGTCGAGGACGCGCCGGCGCAATAAGCGCAGCCAGCACCGAGAGTTCAAAGGGCGCCCCGCGGGCGCCCTTTCGTTTCAACGCACGCCCATGCCGACGTCGAAGGCACTGCGGCGCAGCGGCGGCATCAGCTTCAATGCCCACAGCCCCGTCGCGCGTGCCGCCTGGGCCGGCAGGAAATCCGCCAGCAGCGACCGGAACAGCGCGTCGACCAGCGTTCCGGTGCGAGCGAGATCGCCGGCGCGGCGGCGGGCGTAGTCTTCGCTGAGGGCGCGCGCGAAGCCAGGGGCGGCAAGGTCGGTGGCGGCGAGCGCGGCCGCGAGATCGGCCACATCCCGCAGGCCCAGATTGAGTCCCTGCGCGCCGATGGGCGGGAAGGCATGGGCGGATTCGCCGACCAGCACCACGCCGTCCTTGCCTGCGATATCGACGGTCAGCGTCGAGAGCGGGAAGACGAACGCCGGCGTCAGCAGCTCGATGGCGCCGAACAGGCGCTGGGATTTCTGGCGGAACAACGTGGCCAGATGCTCCTTGCCGCCCTCCTGCGCCGCCCTGAGGGTTTCGCGCTGGTCGATCCAGACCAGATTGGCGCGGTTGCCGCCGGCCGGCACCAGCGTGAACGGCCCGTTCTCGTAGTGAAATTCGATCGAGGTGCCGCCGATCGGCCGCTCCAGCCCGAGGTCGCAGACGAGGGCGGCCTGGGTGAAGCCGTATTCGCGCGCGCGAAACCCGGCGCTCTCGCGGACGCGCGACTTCTTGCCGTCGGCCCCGACGACGAGATCGGCGACGAGCGTTTCGCCATTGCCGAGCCGCAGGGTCGCGCCTTCCGGGGCGATGTCGAGATCGTCCAGCGTGGTCTCGATGGTGCTGAGGTTGGTGAGGCCCTCGTGCGCGGCCGCGAAGGTTTCGGCCAGCTTCACATTAGGGAAGTTCCAGCCGAAGGCCGGCTGGCCGATCTCGGCGCTGTCGAACAGGGTTTCGGGGGCGCGGATCAGCCGGCCCGTCGCATCGATGATCCGGATGTGTGTCAGCGGGTGGCCGATCGCCGCCGGGTCGGGCACCAGCCCCGCCGACTGGAGATAGGTCACCGATGGCAGCATGAGCGCCGAGGTGCGCCGGTCGGGCGGCCCCTTGGGTACGAGGTGGGTGGTCTCGAGCCCGGCCCGCGCCACGGCCACGGCGGCCGCGAGCCCGGCGAGACCGCCGCCAACGACGACGGCCCGCGTCATTGCGCCAGCGCGAGGCGCCCGTCGCGCCCGCTCGGCACGAAGAACGAGCCGCCATACGAGCCCAGGAACAGGGCGAGCAAATAGACCGCCAGGTTCTGTGGCCAGAAGGCGACCAGCGAGATCGCCGGTCCCGGGCAGATGCCCGACATGCCCCAGCCGACGCCGAACAGCGCCGCACCAACTACTAACGGCCGGTCGACCCTGGTGAAGTCCGGCAGGTGGAACTCGACGTCGAACGTCGGCCGCCCCCGCGCCTTGCCGATGCGCAGGGCGATGAACATGACAATCAATGCGGACACCATGACGAGGGCGAGGCTGGGGTCCCAGCCACCAGACGGGATGGCGGTGAAATCGAGGAAATGCAGCACCTTCATCGGATCGACCATCTGCGAGATGTAGAGCCCGAAGCCGAACAGGAGACCGGCAAGCGCGGCGACCGCGAGATAGAGGAGATTGAGGTCGCGGCTCATCAGACGATCCCCGTGACGGTGACGGTAAGGATGGCGATGCCGAAGAACACGCCGACGGCAACGAAGGAGCGAGTGCTCAGCCGCGCCAGACCGCACACGCCGTGGCCCGAGGTGCAGCCATTGCCGATCTTGGTGCCGAAGCCCGTGAGCAGGCCCGAAATGGCAATCCAGACCGGCGCGCCGGCAGTGAACCAGCTCGGCGGCGCGGCGAGTTGCGGTGCGTTGCCAAGCGCGGGGAACAGCACGGCGGCAAGGAAGGCACCCCCGACCATCGCGACGAGGAAGACGAGCCGCCACACGACCGTACGGGCGGGCGGCAGCAACTTGCCGAAGATGCCGGATATGCCGGCGATACGGCCATTGCCCAGCCAGAGCAGCGCGGCCGACAACCCGATGAGGGCCCCGCCGATGCTGGCCGAGACGGGAGAGAAATGTTCCATCTGCAGACTCCAGGGATCGGCTTGAAGTCTAGCACTCGCTCCACCTCGCAACCAGCGGAGGACAAAGGCATTTATTCCGCGACGCGTGGTCGCGGCGCAATCAGTATGTGCAGATTTGGCATCTGCTGACACTTCCAACCAGACCGCCCCGCACCTAGATTGCGGCGCACATCACCCTTGGGGAGTTCATCGAATGATGGAACTGTTGTCCGATCCGGCCGTCTGGGCTGCCTTTGCCACCCTGACGGTGATGGAGGTCGTGCTCGGGATCGACAACATCGTCTTCATCTCGGTACTCGTTGCACGCCTGCCCAAGGAGCAGGCCGACAATGCCAGGCGCCTCGGCCTCGCCCTCGCGCTGGTCTTCCGCATCGCCCTGCTGCTCGTCATCAGTTGGATCATCGGGCTCGACAGCCCGCTGTTCGAGCTGTTCGGCAACGCCTTCTCGTGGAAGGATTTGATCCTGCTCGGTGGCGGCCTGTTTCTCATCTACAAGGCGACGCACGAAATGCACGCCGAGATCGAGGAGCCGCATGACGAGTCGCTCAAGAGCACCGCCAAGGCGGCATTCTCGGCCATCATCGTCCAGATCATCGTGATCGACATGGTCTTCTCCATCGATTCGATCATCACGGCGGTCGGCATGGCGCGGCACGTCGAGGTGATGATTGCCGCCGTCATCGTCGCCGTCGGCCTGATGTTCGTCGCATCGGGACCCATCGCCGGTTTCGTAGCGCGGCATCCGACGACCAAAATGCTGGCCCTGGCCTTCCTACTGATGATCGGCGTCTCGCTCGTCGCCGACGGCGTCGGCTTCCACATCGAGAAGGGCTACATCTACGCCGCCATGGGCTTCTCGGTGCTGGTCGAGGCGGTCAACATCATCGCCAAGCAGCGCAAGGCGGCACGCGGCGAGTTGCAGCGCCATACCACAGCCGGCAGCCTTGTTCGTGAGGAGGTGGCCGCCCGCAAGCTCGCCGCCGCTACGGCCGCCCCGGCTCCGGCCGCTGCGGCAGCCCCAGCCCGGCCGCGGGCCAGGAAGGCGAGCGCGCGGTCGCAGGCCCGTCCGAAATCAGCCCCGAGGAAGAAGCCATGAGCCGGGCCATCATCGTCCGCGAGGTCGGCGGCCCCGAAGTCCTGACGCTCGAAGAGCGCGCACCGCTGGC
Source organism: uncultured Devosia sp. (assembly GCA_964487765.1). GTDB lineage: Bacteria > Pseudomonadota > Alphaproteobacteria > Rhizobiales > Devosiaceae > Devosia_A. The sequence goes on from CAZASR010000069.1 coordinate 5,834, forward strand.
GCCCAAATCGGGTGAAGTGGTGATCCGCAACGAGGCGATCGGCCTCAATTTCGTCGACGTCTATCAGCGCACGGGTCTCTACAAGATGCCGCTGCCCTTCGTGCCGGGCGGCGAGGGGGCCGGAACCGTCGCCGCCGTGGGCGAGGGGGTCACGGCGCTCAAGGAGGGCGATCGCGTCCTCTATTCCGGCAATGGCGCCTATGCCGACGAGATCGCCGTCACTGCCGACAAAGTGGTCAAGCTGCCGGACTCGATCACAACCGAACTCGCGGCGACCCTCGTTACCAAGGGCACGACGGCGCAATATCTTCTGTTCGACACCTGGGCGGTGAAGCCGGGCGAGACGATCCTCGTCCACGCCGCATCGGGCGGCACCGGTACACTGCTGGTCCAGTGGGGCGTCGCCCTTGGCGCCACCGTTATTGCCCTCGCCGGATCGGACGAAAAGGTCGCCCGCGCCAGAGAAAATGGCGCCCATCACGCGTTCAACTCGCGCGCGGAGGGCTGGCCGGCGAAGGTGCGGGAGGCCAGCGGCGGCCGGGGCGTCGATGTCGTCTATGATGGCGTCGGCAAGGCGACATTCGAAGGCTCGCTCGACACGCTGCGCCCCCGCGGCCTTATGGTGAGCTTCGGCAACGCCTCGGGCCCCGTCACGGGCGTTGCCCTCAGCATGCTGCAATCGCGAGGCTCGCTCTACGTCACGCGGCCCACCGGTGCGGCGTATGTGGGCGGCAAAGAGCAATTCCGCCGCTCGATCGAGATGGTGTTCGAGGCTCTCAAGTCGGGCAAGATCCGCCCCACGATCGACCAGCGCTTCAAGCTCGCGGATGTGCAGGGCGCGCACCGGGCGCTCGAGGCGCGGGAGACGACGGGCGCGACGGTGCTGTTGCCTTAGCAGACGCGTGGCGGGCAGGGAGGGATTCGAACCCCCGGAAGGCTTGCACCTTCGCCGGTTTTCAAGACCGGAGCAATCAACCGCTCTGCCACCTGCCCGACCGCCCGCGTTTAGCCGCTGGCGACGGCGGCGTCCAGCGGCCGGCGGAAAGCTATCGCGCGTAGCGCATGCCTTCGCTAAGAACGTAAGCATGAGCGATGTCCTTTTCGTACATAACAATTTTCCCGCGCAGTTCGGGTTCATTGCCGAAAAGCTTCATGCCGAGGGGCATCGCGTGGCGGCCATCGCCTCCGAAACCGGGCGCGGGTTCGACGGGCTGACGCTGGTCAAGTGGCAGGCGCGGCGGGGCACAACCGATGGCATCCTGCCGGCGGCAGTGCGGGCCGAGGCCGATCTGATCCGCGGCGCGGCGGCAGCACGGGCCGCCCTCGAGCTCAAGGCCGAAGGATGGAACCCGGCGCTGATCGTGGGGCATCCGGGGTGGGGCGAGACCACCTATATGCGCGAGATCTTCCCCGAGGCGCGGCAGATCGCCTATGCCGAATACTACTATCGCAGCCGTGGCGGCGATGTCGGCTTCGACCCCGAATTCAGCCCGCAACGCGAGCGCGACCCGCATGAGCTCTATGCCAAGAATGCGGGGATGGTGATGGCCTTTGCCGAGGCCGACGCCATCGTCTCACCGACCCCGTTCCAAGCCTCGCTGCTGCCCGAAATCTTTCGCGAACGCACGCACATCATCCATGAGGGGGTCGACACCACCATGGTGAAACGCCATCCCAACCCGCGGCTGACGATGGGCGGGGGCAAGATCATCGACGGTTCGCGGCCGCTGGTCACGCTGATCAACCGCCGCTTCGAGCCGCTGCGCGGCTTCCACATCTTCATGCGGGCCCTGCCGCGACTGATGGCCGAAGTGCCCGAAGCCGACGTGATCGTCATCGGCGCCGACGAGGAGGGCGGCTATGGCAGGCCGGCGGACAAGGGGACGACCTGGGGGCAGACGCTGTTTGCGGAGGTTGCCGACCGGGTGGACCGCTCGCGCATCCACTTCGTGGGCCGGGTGCCGCACGCGCTGATGCTCGAGGCGCTGTCGCTATCGAGCGCCCATGTCTACTACACCTATCCGTTCGTGATGAGCTGGTCGCTGCTGGAGGCGATGGCGGTCGAGTGTCTCGTGCTTGGCTCCGATACGGCGCCGGTGCGCGACGCGATCACGCCTGGCGTCGACGGAATTCTCAACGATTTCTTCGATGTCGAGGTGTTGGCGGATGCAATGATCGAAGCCTGCCATAGCCCCGAAAGGTTCACCGGCATGCGCCGGGCGGCGCGCGAGACGGTCATCCGGCGCTACGACCGGGCGACGATCTGCCAGCCGGCCTGGACGAGGCTGGTGGCGCCGCTGCTGGAGGCGCGCTGATGCCCGCCATCGTCCCACTGGGCGACGGAGCCGTGCTGGTGCGCTTCGGCGCGAGCCTGTCGGAGGTCGCCAACCGGCAGGCCATCGCCTTTGCCGCGCGGCTCGAGGCGGACCTGCCCGAGGGCGTCGAGGAGATCGCGCCGGGGCTGGTGTCGGTGCTGCTCCGGACCCGGCCCGGGACCGATTTCTGGCGGCTGTCGGGCGAACTGCGGCTCAGGATGCAGGACGCCCCCGCCGCAACGGAGGGGCGCCGGCACGCGATCGAGGTTGTCTTCGACGGCGAAGACCTGATGGAGGTGTGCGGCCTGCTGCGGCTGGCACCGGGAGCCTTCGTCGTCCGCCATAACGGCACGCCGCTACGGGTGCTCGCAACGGGCTTCGCGCCCGGCTTCGTCTATTGCGGTTTCCATAGCCCGGTCTTCGTGGTGCCGCGCCGCGAACAGGTTCGGCCGATGGTGCCGGCGGGCACCGTGCTGTTCGCAGCGGGCCAGACCGCGATCGCGGCAACGCCCATCCGCACCGGCTGGCACGTCATTGGGAGAACAACGTTCCAGAACTTCGACCTGGATGCCACGCCGCCGACGAAGCTGGTGCCGGGCGACATTGTGCAGTTCACGGTGGCGATGTGACCCGCATCACCATCCTTCGTGCCGGCCCGTTGACGACGCTGCAGGACACCGGCCGCTTCGGCATGCTCCGCCACGGCATCAGCGCTTCGGGTCCGATGGATCGCACCGCGTTCGCGGCAGCGGGGGCGGCGCTGCCGGTCGCGGGCAGCACCGGCATCGAGTACACGCAGGGGCTGGCGTTCGACGTGGACGGGCCGCTGACCATCGCGACGCCGGACATCCGCGAGCTCCGCGCCGGCGACCGGGTGGACCTGCCGCCGGCGCCGGGCAATTACGCCTATGTCCGGTTCGACCGCGAGATGGAGATAGCGCCCGTGCTGGGGAGCCGCTCGACCAACGTCACGGTGGGCCTCGGCGGCTACAAGGGGAGGGCACTCGCAGGCGGCGACACGATAACGTTCGGCGAGGAGGGGCGACCCGAGACCACGATCCCGGCAGCGTCCGCTGAGGGGGCGCTGCGCATCGTGTGGGGCCTCCATGCCGATCTGTTCGAGCCCGATCTGCGTCACCGCTTCATCGCGACCGCGTTTCGCGTTACTGCCGGACTCGACCGTATGGGGGTGCGGCTGGAGGATGCGGCGGGGCTGTTCCGCGACCACAAGCGCCTCAGCCTCGTATCCGATGCGATCGTTCCCGGCGACATCCAGATACTCGGGGACGGCACCCCGATCGTGCTGATGCGCGACCACCAGCCCACCGGCGGCTATCCGCGCCTCGCGACGATCGTCGCCGCCGATCTCGACCGCGTCGCGCAGATGCGGCCGGGCACTGAACTCAGCTTCCGCCCGGTGCGGGCATGAGCCGGCTCGATCTCAATGCCGATCTCGGCGAGGGCGTCGGCGACGATGCGGCGCTGCTCGCGATCGTTTCCTCCGCCAATGTCGCCTGCGGCGGCCACGCGGGTGACGCGGAGACGATGCGTGCCACAGTACGGGCTGCCAAGGTGCGAGGCGTCGTCGTCGGGGCCCATCCCGGTTTCGCCGACCGGGAGAATTTCGGTCGCAAGCGGCTGATGCTGCCGCCCGAGGAACTCGATGCCAGCATCCGCGAGCAGGTCCGCACGCTGGTCGAGATTGCCGAGGCGGAGGATTGGCCGGTGCGCTACGTCAAGCTCCACGGGGCGCTCGCCAACATGGCGGCGGAGGAGCCGGCGGTGATGGCCCTGTGCCTCGCGGCCGTGGAGGGGCTCGTCGAGGACCTGGGGGTGCTGGCCATCGACAATTCGGCGCAGGTCGAGATTGCCGAGGCGCTCGGCCACCGCACAATCCGCGAGGCCTATGCCGACCGCGCCTACCAGGCCAACGGCCTGCTGGTGCCACGCCAGGTGCCGGGCGCGGTCCTGCATGACCCGGCGGCGATCGCGGCTCGCGCCGTTCGACTGGCCGAGCACCACGAGATCGTCGCGGCCGACGACTCGATCGTGCATACCGAGGCGCGCTCGCTGTGCATCCACGGCGATACCGCCGAGGCGGTGGTGATTGCCCGGGCGGTGAGCGAGGCGCTGGTGGGCAATGGGGTTGAGATAGGCGCGGCGCTGTGAAATAGCCCCCTCATCAGCGAGGTGGCCATGACTGCACAGATCATCGACGGAAAGACCTATGCCGCACAGTTGCGCGGCCGCATCGCGGCGCATGTCGCCGACCTCAAGACGGGGCACGGCATCACGCCCGGCCTCGCCGTGGTCATCGTCGGCCACGATCCGGCCAGCCAGATCTATGTGAGCAACAAGGCCAAACAGACGGTCGAAGTCGGGATGCACTCGGAGAAGTACGAGTTGCCCGAGGACACGACCGAGATCGACGTGCTGACGCTGATCGAGAAGCTCAATGCCGATCCGAACATCCACGGCATCCTGGTCCAATTGCCCCTGCCCAGGCAGGTCGACCCAAACAAGGTCATCGCGACGATTTCACCCGACAAGGACGTCGACTGCTTCACGCCGGCGAGCGTCGGAAAGGTGCAGATCGGGCTCCCGGGGCCCGTCGCCTGCACACCGCTCGGCTGCCTGATGCTACTGCGCGATTTCGTCGGCAATCTCGCCGGCAAGCACGCCGTGATCGTCGGTCGCTCCAACCTAGTGGGCAAGCCGATGGCGCAGCTCCTGCTGCGCGAGAACTGCACCGTCACTATCGCCCATTCGCGCACCGTGGACCTGCCGAGTGTCGTCAGGCAGGCGGATGTGGTCGTGGCGGCAGTGGGCCGCCCGCAGATGCTCAAGGGCGACTGGATAAAGCCGGGCGCGGCCGTGATCGACGTCGGCATCAACCGCATCCCTGCGCCCGAGAAGGGCGAAGGCAAGACGCGGGTGGTGGGAGACGTAGACTATGCGCCGGCGGCAGAGGTTGCCGGCTGGATCACGCCCGTGCCCGGCGGCGTCGGCCCGATGACGATTGCCTGCCTCCTGGCGAACACGGTGACCACTGCGAGCCTCATCAACGGGTTGGAACCGCCACGGGATTTGACGCCGTGACCGTGCCGACGGATTACGCCCGCGCTGTCGACGTCTTCAATGCCTTCCTCAAGGATGCGGCCGACGAAGCCGACATGACGACGCGGCACCAGTCCTACACGATGGTCGAAGGCGTCCTGCACGCGTTTCGGCGGCGTCTGTCGCCCGCCGACGCAATTGCGTTTGCCCAGGTTCTTCCGCCGCTGGTGCGCGCTCTCTTTGTCGACAGGTGGGATCCGTCCCAGGCAAGGGCCGCGTTCGGCTCACGGGCGGAGATGACGGCGGAAGTGCAGGCGCTGCGACGCCACCACAATCTGTCGCCCGAAGGGTCGATCGCCAATGTCGCGGCCGCGCTTAGGCGTCACGTCGATGCCGCAGCTTTCGACGCCGCCCTGGCCCGGCTCTCGCCGGAGGCACAGCGTTTCTGGGCTATACCACCCGGCTGAGATGGAAGCTGCGCGCCACGGTATGGTCGCGAAGGCCGAAGGCCGGGACCACGCCCGTTGCCAACCGGTCGATGACGGGTCGCGGGTCGCGCCGCCCGGACGCATCGACCACCACTGACAGCACCGGATTTTCCCCCGGCCGCCGCGATCTCTGCAACAGGTCGAACAGCAGGGCGCGGATGTCGGCGCGGGCCGCGCAAGCGATGCACTCCGTGCCCGGCTCGTGCTCGTGCAGCGCCGGCTCGAGGCGGATATGAGCAGCGCCGGGTTCGGTGGAGAGCAAAGCGCCCGCGTTGGTCACCACGGTCACCGGGATCGAAGCGCTGGTGCTGTCGTAGGGCGTGCTCACGCTGCCTTCTCCGTCACGGGCGTATAGTTGAGGATGGCGCCGAGCCAGCGCTCGACCTCGCGCACGGGCATACCCTTGCGCCTGGAATAGTCTTCCACCTGGTCGCGCTCCACCTTGGCAACACCGAAATAGTAGGCGTCGGGGTGGCTGAGATAGAGGCCGGAAACCGATGAGCCGGGCCACATGGCAAAGCCTTCGGTCAACTCGACGCCGATCCTCTGCTTCGCATTGAGCAGCCGGAACAGTGTCGTCTTCTCGGTATGGTCGGGCTGTGCCGGATAGCCGGGGGCGGGGCGGATGCCCCGGTATTTCTCAAGGATCAAATCGTCCGGCGACGAATTTTCGTCCGGCGCGTAGCCCCAGAATTCCTTGCGCACTCGCTCGTGCATGGCCTCGGCGAAGGCTTCGGCGAAGCGGTCGGCAAGCGCCTTGATGACAATGGCCGAATAGTCGTCATTCTTACGCTCGAAGCGCTCGGCGATGAGATGCTCCTCGAGCCCGGCCGTCACGACGAAGCCGCCCACATAATCCGGCGTCCCAATCGGCGCGACAAAGTCGGCGAGGGCGACGTTGGGCCGTTCCTTCTGCTTCGACAGTTGCTGGCGCAGGGTAAAGAAGGTTGCCAGCTCCTCAGCGCGGTCCTCGCCTGTGAACAGCCGGATGTCGTCGCCTACTGCGTTGGCCGGCCAGAAGCCGATAACCGCCTTGGGCCGGAACCAATTCTTCTGCAGCACTTCACGCAGCAGCGTCTGGGCGTCGTCCCAGAGCTGGCGCGCGGCTGGTCCCTGCTCTTCGCTTTCGAGGATCGCCGGATAGCGTCCGCGCAGTTCCCACGCCTGGAAGAACGGCGTCCAGTCGATGTATTTGGCGAGCTCGCCGAGGTCGTAGCTCTCGAACACTTTCGTGCCGAGGAAGGTAGGGCGGGGCGGCGTGTAGCTGTTCCAATCGGTCTTGAAGCTGTTCTGGCGGGCGGCAGCGAGCGGCAGCCGCTGCTTTTCGGCCTCGGCCTCGGCATGCCGGCGCGCAACTTTCTCATACTCGGCCCTGATGTCGGCGACATAGGCCGGCCGCTGCTCCTTGCTGAGCAGGGCGGAAACGACGCCGACGGCGCGGCTCGCGTCGTTGACGTGTACCGTCGGCCCGCGGTGATATTGCGGATGTATCTTCACCGCCGTGTGGACTCGGGAGGTCGTGGCGCCACCGATCAGCAACGGAATGTCGAAGCCTTCGCGCTCCATCTCGGAGGCGACGTGCACCATCTCGTCCAGCGAGGGCGTGATGAGGCCGCTCAGACCGATGGCGTCGACGTTCTCGGCGCGAGCCGTCTCGAGAATCTTCTGACTGGGGACCATCACGCCCAGGTCGATGATCTGGTAATTGTTGCAGCTCAGGACGACGCCGACGATGTTCTTGCCGATGTCATGGACGTCGCCCTTGACCGTCGCCATCAGGATCTTGCCGGCCGCCCTGAACTCGCCGCCATCACCGCCCGCGGCCTTCTCGGCTTCCATGTAGGGCAGGAGATGGGCTACGGCCTGCTTCATCACGCGCGCCGACTTCACGACCTGCGGCAGGAACATCTTGCCCGAGCCGAACAGGTCGCCCACCACGCTCATTCCCGCCATCAGCGGGCCCTCGATCACGTCCAGTGGGCGTTTGGCTTCGATGCGCGCGGCCTCGGTATCCTCGTCGATGAATTCGGTGATGCCGTTGACCAGGGCGTGGCTGATGCGTTCGGCGACCGGCCTGGTGCGCCAGGTGAGGTCCTTGGCCTTGCTCTCGGCCGCCGCGCCGCCCTTGTAGCGCTCGGCGAGATCGAGCAGGCGTTCGGTCGCGTCCTCGCGGCGGTTGAGGATCACGTCCTCGCAGGCCTCGCGCAGCTCGGGGTCGATCGACTCGTAGACGGCGAGCTGGCCGGCATTGACGATCCCCATGTCCATGCCCGCCTGGATGGCGTGGTAGAGGAACACGGCGTGCATCGCCTCGCGCACCGGCTCGTTGCCGCGGAACGAGAAGCTGAGATTGCTGACGCCGCCCGAAATGTGGACGTGCGGCAGGGTCTCGCGGATCGCCTGCACCGCTTCGATGAAATCGACGCCGTAATTGCCGTGTTCCTCGATGACCGTCGCCACCGCGAAGATGTTGGGGTCGAAAACGATGTCCTCGGGCGGGAAGCCGACCTCTTCCGTCAGGAGCTTGTAAGCCCGCGTGCAGATGTCGATCTTGCGCTGCGCCGTGTCGGCCTGTCCCTGCTCGTCGAACGCCATGACGACGACGGCGGCGCCATAGCGGCGGACCTTGCGGGCCTGTTCCCGGAACGCTGCCTCGCCCTCCTTGAGAGAGATCGAGTTAACGATCGCCTTGCCCTGCACGCATTTCAGCCCGGCCTCGATCACCGAC
>CAZASR010000070.1:0-14239 GCA_964487765.1 uncultured Devosia sp.
CCTTGCCCATCACGAGATTGAGTACGCCCTTGGGCAGGCCCGCGCGATGGAGAATGTCGACGATCGCCCATGAGCAGCCCGGCACCAGGTCGGCCGGCTTCAACACGACCGTGTTGCCGTAGCAAATCGCCGGCGCGATCTTCCAGGCCGGGATGGCGATGGGGAAGTTCCAGGGCGTGATGATGCCCACGACGCCCACCGGCTCGCGCGTGATCTCGACGCCGACGCCCGGTCGCACCGAAGGTATCGTCTCGCCGGCAAGCCGCAGCGCCTCGCCCGCGAAGAACTCGAAAATCTGCCCGGCCCGGGTCGCCTCGCCGATACCCTCGGGCAGCGTCTTGCCTTCCTCGCGGCTCAGCAGGGCACCGAGTTCTTCCTTGCGGGCGAGGATTTCGTGCGCCGTCTTGCTCAGCACCGAATGCCGCTCGAGCAGGCCCGACCGCGACCACGCCGGAAATGCCGCCTTCGCCGCGGCGATGGCGCGTTGCACGTCCTCGCCGCTGGCGCGCGCATAGTGGCCGACCACTTCGTCGGTGTTCGACGGATTGATGTTGGGCACGGCCTCGCCCCCAACCCATTCGCCGTCGATCAGATTCTTGTGCAGGTCTTCCATGTTATTCGTCCTTAGTTGAGCAGCCCGGCCTTGCTGAGGTCGCGCATCAGGTGGCTGGTGCCGTAAGTCCAGGGCGGGCATTCGGTGGCGAGGCGCACGCGATTGCGCAGGGCGCCCAGCAGCGGGGTCGAGATGGTGACGATGTCGTTCGGCTTATGGGTGAAACCCTTGCCGACGCCACCGCGATCCTTCACCGGCGCGAACATCGTGCCCAGATAGATGACGAAGCCGTCGGGATATTGATGGTGCCGGCCGATGGCGGCTTCGACGATCGACTCCGGCGCGCGGGAAATCTGGCTCATCGAGGACGACCCGTCGAGCACGAAGCCGTCCTCGCCGGTGACATTGAGCTCGATAACGGACTGCTTGACGTCGTCGAGCGAAAAGCCCGCATCGAACAATCGGATCATCGGCCCCAGTGAGGCCGAGGCATTGTTGTCCTTGGCCTTGCCGAGCAGGAGGGCGGAGCGGCCCTCGACATCACGCAGATTCACGTCATTGCCCAGCGTCGCGCCGATGATGCTGCCGGCGCTGGTCACGACCAGTGCGACTTCAGGCTCGGGGTTGTTCCACTCCGAAATCGGCAGCACGCCCACATCGGCACCCGGGCCGACGGACGACATCGGCTGGCATTTGGTGAAGATCTCGGCATCCGGCCCGATGCCCACCTCGAGATACTGGCTCCATACGCCGCGCGCGATCAGCGCCTGCTTGACCTGCATGGCGCCGTCCGATCCCGGGACCAGCTTACTGAGGTCGGTGCCGATCAGCCCGGTGATTTCGCCGCGCAGCGCCTCGGCCCTGGCCTTGTCGCCCCGTGCCTGCTCCTCGATAACGCGCTCGAGCAGGGAGACGACGAATGTAACCCCCGCCGCCTTCACCGCCTGCAGGTCGATCGGCGACAGAAAGGATGGCTTGTGGGGGAAGAACTTGTCCGGCGCGCTGTTGTCGGCGACATCGGCGGCGCTGCCGATGTCCTGCCCGGGCGCGGCAGCGACATAGGCCGCAGGATCGGACTTTTCGCAGATGTCGCGAACCGTGGGACCGTCCTTGGAGGTGATGTCGATGACCCTGCCGCCGCGAATCGTCACCACGCGCGGATAGCTGAAGCCCGGCATCTTGACCCGTCCGAGCAGCAGTCCTTCGGCCGGCAAAATCTCATCTGACATGTCAGTTCCCCTCTGGCGCGGGGGCTACGTACCCCGCCGGTCGCGGGCTGTCCAGCAAGCGGCGATGTACGTGCCTCCGACTTTTGTCCAAAACCGCCCAAGGATCGGCCGCCGGCTGCCGTCACAATCGTACCCGTATTCCCCGGCACCTTCGCCGGGCTTTGTTCAAGGAGAGACCGATGCGAATTCTTGCAGCCCTCATTCCCCTCACCTTCGCAACGGCCCTCAGCACGCCCGTCTTCGCCGACGGGTCGATGCAGATCACCGGCCACGGCGAAGTGATGGCGGCGCCGGATACGGCGATCGTCACGTCCGGCGTCACGTCGCAGGCGGAGACGGCCAAGGCTGCGCTCGAGGCCAACAATGCCGACATGCAGGAGTTGATCGATACGCTCAAGGCGGCGGGGATCGATCCGGCGGACATCCAGACCTCGGGTTTTTCGGTGAGTCCGAACTACGTCTATTCCGACGCCCGCGACACCAATGGCTACCAACTGCCGCCCAAGATCACCGGCTACACTGTGTACAACGGCGTGACAGTGGTAGTCCGCGACCTCGCCAGTCTCGGTGCGGTGCTCGACAAGGCGGTGACTGTGGGCGCCAACCAGATTTCGGGCGTGAGCTTCTCGGTCGACGACCCCCGCGAGCTCTACAACGAAGCCCGCAAGCTCGCTTTCGCCGATGCCCGCGAGAAGGCGGAGCTCTACGCGGACGCCGCCGATGTCGAACTCGGCGACCTGTCACTGATCAGCGAGCTCACCGGCTACAACCAGCCCCCGCAGCCCTACGCTTTCAAGGCGGAAGCCGCCGCGGTGGATCGCTCCATTGTGCCGGTCGAGGTCGGGCAATTGACCTTCTCGATCGACGTGAACGTGAGCTGGGACCTCGAACAGCCCCGCTGAGCGTCTCCGGCGTCGGTGCCCTCTGGTCGAGCGATCCAATTTGGGCCGCTCGGCCAGGCGTAAAAGCAGTTGCGCGTCAGCCGGATACGGAGACGTTGAGAGGAATGGAGGCTTCGGTGGGCGGCTGACCGTCCTCAGGCCAACGCCCTCCAAATCATGTTGATGCCGACGACGACGAGGAAGACCGCAAACACATATTTGAGTGTCCTCTGGTCGAGTCGGTGAGCAAGGGCAGCGCCGGCGGGAGCTGTGAGAGCCGCGAAGACCCCGACGAACACCAGCGCGATGAGGTTGACATAGCCGAGGCTTAGCGGCGGCAGGCCGATCTCGTTCCAGCCTGAAATGATGAAGCCGATGGTGCCGCCGATAGCGATGAAGACGCCGATGGCGGCGCCGGTGCCGACGGCCTTGTGCATGGTTTCGCCGAAGGCGGCGATGGTGGGGACGCTGAATGAACCGCCGCCGATTCCCATCAGGGCGGACAGGAAGCCGACGAGGCTGGCTGCGATCCGGTGCGTCATGGGCGAACCCTTGAGGTGACCCATGAGCCGCTGCTGGAATGGTGTTATGATGTTGACGGCGATGATGAAGGCGAAGATGCCGAAGATCACGCGCAGGACGTCGCCCGTGAAATAGCCGGCGAGCAATCCGCCGATGAGGCAGCCGCCGAGGACGAACGGCGCCCACAGCCTGAGGATCGTTCCGTCCACGGCCCCGCGGCGATGGTGGGAACGGGCGCTCATGATGCCGGTGGGGATGATGATGGCGAGCGACGAGGCGACCGCAACGTGCTGGCCGACATCGTCCCCGATGCCGAGCACGCCGAAGGCGATGGCGAGCGCCGGCACGATGATCGAGCCGCCGCCAACACCGAGCAGCCCCGCGAACACGCCCGAGATCATGCCGGTGACGCTGAGCGCCAGCACGAGCGGCCAATAGGGCAGAAACTCCATTTACGAATCACCGATGAGATAAAGAACGATACTGCGCCGGTGCGGCCGCGTGCGATGCTCGAGCAGATAGATGCCCTGCCAGGTGCCGAGGACCGGTGCGCCGTCGAGCACCGGAATCCCGATCGAGCTTTGCGTCAGGGCCGCCTTGATGTGGGCGGGCATGTCGTCCGGGCCCTCGGTGCGATGGACGATCCAGTCCATGCCTTCGGGGGCAAGGCGGCGGAAGAAGCCGATGAGATCGGTCTTCACGTCGTCGTCCGCGTTCTCCTGGATCAGCAGCGATGCCGAGGTGTGGCGGCAGAACGCGGTGACGAGCCCGTCGCGAACGCCGTTCCCCGCCACGAAATGCGTGAGTTCGCGGGTGAACTCGTACAGGCCCGGACCACGTGTGGCGATTTCGAGGCGCGTAGATGACTGCAGCATGAACAAGTGCCGTAGCATGCTGAGATATCCAGGGGAACCTGATGGAACCCAGCCGCCGCGCATCACGTTGCGGCCTCCGAGCGGGGATTGTCGACAGAGAAAGGTCAACCGAACGTTGCACGTCGGTTCAGCAGGACAGCGTCACTTCTCCACCCCTTTGACCCCACAGAAGGAAACCCATCATGAGCTTCCGTAACTGGCTCCTGACCGGTACCAGCCTTACGATCCTGGCCCTTGCGCCGGTGAGCGTGGCCCGGGCCCAGGACGCCTCCGATCCCGCCCTCGTGGCCGCGTTCCAGGCCTATCAGGCCGACCAGAGCGAGGCCAATCAGACGGCGCTCACAGAGGCTTGCATCGCCGCCGGCTTCCAGAGCCTCGACGATTGTATTGCCGCGCTGAGCGGCGTTGCGCCGGTCGACGAAGCCCCGCCGCCCGAAGAGCCCGCCGCGGAAGAGTCCGCGCCCGAGGCGCCTGCCGCCGAAGAGCCGGCGCCCGAGGAGCCTGCTGCCGAGGAGCCTGCTGCCGAAGAGCCGGTTGCCGAAGAACCCGCTCCCGAGGAGCCTGTGGCTGAAGAGCCGGCTCCCGAAGAGCCCGTTGCCGAAGAGCCCGCGCCCGAAGAGCCTGCTGCCGAAGAGCCGGCGCCAGAGGAGCCTGTGGCTGAAGAGCCGGCGCCCGAAGAGCCTGCCGCCGAAGAACCCGCGCCCGAAGAGCCTGTAGTTGAAGAGCCTGCTCCCGAGCAGGCCGCACCTGCTTCGAGCGAAGAGCCTGCCGCCGTCGACCCCAATGTTGACGTGCTGGCGCAGCTCACCGCCGCGGTCGACCTCTACAATGAGGGCGTCGCCGAGCTCGACGCCGGCGATCCGAACGGCCAGGCCAAGGTCGACCAGGCGCTCGCGCAGATCAATGCGATCTGCTCCGCCGCCGGCTTTGCCGATGCGCAAAGCTGCGTCGCCCAGTTCGGCCTGACGCTGAACCCGCTGCCGCCTGCCGCCGAGGCCCCGCCGGTGTCGTCGGAAGAACCGGCGATGTCAGAGGAGCCAGCAGTCTCAGAGGAGCCGGCAGTCTCAGAGGAACCGTCGGTATCTGAAGAGCCGGCTGCTCCGGAAGAGCCCGTCACCTCCGAGGAACCTGCGGTCTCCGAAGAGCAGCCAGCGGCCGAAGAGCCGATCAGCGAGCTGCCCAATGCCGACGAGCCGGTGACGGACGAGGCGGTGGAGGTGCTGCCCGAGGACGTGCCGCCGGAAGAGGCCGCGCCCATTCTCGACAGCGAGAAGGACGCGACTGCGCCGCCGGCCGATGAAGGTGTCGAGGCCGAGGAACCGGCGCCCGAGGAGCAGCCGAGTGCCGAGCAGCCGGCGCCCGAGGAGCCTGCGGCCGAGGAACCGGCCCCCGAGGAGCCCATCGCTCCGCCCGAGACCGACCAGGCCGCACAGGAAGAACTGCAGCCGCCCCCGCCTGAGGAGCTGTCCGCAGAGACCGAGGAAGGCGAGCAACTGGGTGAGTTCGACTTCGGCTTTGCCGCGCCCGATCAGGAGGAACCGATCGACGCCGGTGCCGGCTTCGACATTCCCGATGAAGCGGACGAGATCGGCCAGCAGATCGAGATTGTCCAGGAGCCCAGTGCCGACAACCCGAACTTCATCTTCAAGATCGGCATCCACATCTACATCACCAACATCCAGATCGATCGCGACCGCTACTACGATCGGGACCGGGATGAGATCTACTACGAGCGGCTGCGCAACGGCCGTATCCGCGAGACGATCCTGCGTCCCAATGGCGTCAAGATCATCACGGTGTACAACCGCTATGGCGACGTGCTGAAGCGCACCAAGGTCTATCCGGACGATCGCGTGTTCTATCTCGCGACCTATCAGCCGGAAGACGAGGACGGCTTCTTCATCGACGCCGGTGCGGACCTGCCGCCCCTGCGCCTCACCATCCCGGCGCGGGAATATGTGCTGGATGCCGACGAGGCGGACGCCGAGGAGGTCGAGTTCTTCCTCGGCCAGCCGCCGGTGGAGAAGGTGCGCCGCATCTATTCGATCGACGAAGTCAAGCGCTCGGCCCGCATCCGCGACAGCGTGCGCCGGCTCGAGATCGGCAATCTGACCTTCGATACGGGTAAGGCGACGATCCCCCGCGATCAGGTCGACGAGCTGAGCGACGTGGCCCAGGCCATGCTGGCCCTGCTCGAGGAGAACCCGGCCGAAGTGTTCCTGATCGAAGGCCACACGGATGCCGTGGGCTCGGATGTGAACAATCTCGAACTGTCGAACCAGCGCGCCGCGACCGTGGCCCGGATCCTCACGGACTTCTACGACGTGCCGCCCGAGAACCTGACGACCCAGGGCTATGGCGAGCGCTATCTGAAGGTCCAGACGCAGGCGGCCGAGGAGCTCAACCGCCGCGTGACGGTCCGCCGCATCACCCCGCTCGTCTCCTACGAGACGGCAAGCAACTAGCAAATCGCCGCAAAGAGCGATCGAGGGCCGGGGTCAACCCGGCCCTTTTGTTTGCCCCTCGGGCGCCGCGGCCAGCGCCTCGAGCTTTACCGCGTCGAACTGCCTGAGCCAGCGCATGGCAACAGCGTGAATGGGTACCGGATTGAGGAAATGCAGTTTCTCGCGCCCCCGCCGCTGCGTGACGATGAGGCTGGCTTCTTCCAGGGCCACCAGATGCTTGGTGACCGCCTGGCGGCTGATCGGCAGGCCCCGGCACAACCTGGTGAGCGGCTGCCCGTTCTTGCGCTTGAGCCTCTCCAGAAGCACGCGCCGATGCTCGTCCGCAAGCGCGGTAAAGACCGCGTCCCGCTCCGATAGACTCATAACGACCCCAACTCCCCCAATGGCGGCAGACTAGTCGCCGAATTGCGCACGAATAAAGGCAGCGATGTCGTTCATCGCCGCCTGCGCCTCGGGCACTTCGGGCGCATGGACCTGGAAAACGTGCCACATGCCTTCGAACACGCGCAGCGTCGCATCGACCCCGGCGGCGCGGGCGCGTTCGACGAAAAGCCGGCTGTCGTCGAGCAGGACCTCGTCGCCCCCCACCTGCAGCAGCATCGGCGGCAAACCGCGCAGATCTGCGAACAGCGTCGAGGCCATCGGATCGGCCGGATCGCGCTCGCCCATATAGATTCGGCCCGCTTCGCGCAGCCCCTGCCGGGTGACCTGCAGGTCGAGCTTCTTGTGCGAAACGTGCGACGGACTCGACGCCGTGAGGTCGGTCCACGCCGACATCAGAACGGCGGCTCGCGGGAGCGTCGCCCCGGCGTCGCGCAGCGCGACGAGCATCGAGAGCGCGAGGCCCGCTCCCGCCGAATCGCCGCCGACAATGATGTCGTCCTCCCGGATGCCCTGCTCGAGCATCCAGCCATAGACCCTGAGCGCATCCTTCACCCCGGCGGGAAACGGATGCTCGGGCGCCAGCCGGTATTCCGGCGTCAGCACGCGCGCGAAGGCGGCGCGACTGAGGCTGGCGGCGAGCTTGCGATGCGTGCGCGGCGAGCCCGAGGAATAACCGCCGCCATGCAGCAGCAGGAACACGCGCTCGCGGGCGACCGGCGGCATCTCCATCCACTCGGCCTTGACTCCGCCGGCATCGACGCCGTGGAAGCGCGCGGCCTTGGGCAGTACCGCCAGCCGCGCCGCGGCTTCCCATTCGCGGCGTTCCTGCGCCAGGGTTTTGGGAGGGGTGGGGCGGGCCGCGGCCTGCTGCCGCTGTGCAATCATGCGATCGATTTCCGCCCGTGCCTCGGCACTGACCATACCCCTCGCCCCCTCGCTGCGGTGGCGCATAGTACCGAGCCGCTTCCACCGCGCAACCGCCGACGCGACTTGCCGCAGGGGCCCGATCCGCTATGAGGAACCATGATTTTCCGGGCGGCGACGGCGTGACGGACAGTGGACAGGCACAGACCGGCGCGGTCACGCCGCGCTGGGCGACGCCGGGCATGACGGCGCTGGTCGTGCTCGTGTTGACGCTGCCGCGGCTCGTCTTTGCCGGGCGCTACGGCCTCATCGGCGACGAGACCTACTATGCGCTGTGGTCGCTCTATCCCGGCTTCGGCTATTACGATCACTCGCCGGCAGTGGCATGGGTGATCTGGCTCGGCCGCGCGCTCTTCGGCGAAGGGCCGTGGGCCGTGCGCGGCCTGTTCGTGCTCGCGACCTTCCCGATCTGCGCCGCGCTCTACCGCATCGCGATCCTGCTGGTGGGCGACGCGCGCGTCGGCGCGCTCGCGGCCATTGCCTATGCGGTGACGCTGGCGGTCGCGATCACCACCACCATCGCGACCCCAGACGCGCCCTCGACGCTGTTCTGGGTGCTCGCGATCTGGGCCATCGCCGAGTTCACAGGCAGCCGCAAGGCCGGTTGGTGGCTGGTGGCGGGGCTGTTCGCGGGGATGGCGCTGCTGTCCAAATACACCGCATTGTTCCTCGGCGCCGGCATCGTCCTCTATCTCCTCACCAGCCGGGAACGCCTCGGCTGGTTGCGGCTGTGGCAGGTGTGGGCCGGCGGTATCCTTGCGGCCGCCATGTTCGCTCCCGTCGTCTGGATTGACTGGACGCGCAACTGGCAATCGTTCCGATTCCAGCTTGGGCGCTCGACGCTCGCCGAACATGTGCTCAGGCCGGACGAACTGCTGCGTTTCTTCATCGAAATGGGAACGCAGTTCCTGCCGACCCTCTACGTCTTTGTCATCATCGGGGTCGTGCTGTTCTTCGCCCGGCGGGCGAAACCGCTGGCCTTGCCGCTGCTGACCTCGGCGCCGATGCTGGCCTACTTCATCGTCCACGGCCTGTTCGGAAGGGTGAACCCGAACTGGATCGCGCCGATCTATCCGGTGCTGACGCTGGCCGGCGCCTGGGCCGCGGTGAATGTGCGCCCCGCCTCGGCCTGGCTGCGCTGGCCGCTCGACACGCTCAAATGGCTGCATGTGCCGCTTGGCCTTGCCCTCGTGCTCACGATGCTTGCCGTGATCGAGTTCCGCGCGCTCGCCCTCACCAACTATTTTTACGGCTGGGATAATTTCCAGGCGAAGATTTCGCGGCTCGCCGCCGACAATGGCGCGCAATGGGTGGACGCCCAGGATTACTCGATGCAGGGCTGGCTGAGCTATTATGGCAAGATGGCCGACGATCCCCTCCCCGTCTACGACACGCGCAACAGCTTCCGCTACAAGTTCATGCCGCCCGTGAGCGAGGAGCTGAAGGCGGCTCCGCACCTGCTGGTCCGCTATGCGCGCGGCACGCGGGTGCCCGCTATCGATGGGGCGACGCCGCTCGGGATCGTGACGCGCGACGACGACGCGGGTACTGCGCTGCAGAATTTCGCGGTCTATCTCGCCGATGACTGACGCGACCGCACCACTGCCGGCCGCTGTCACTCCACGCTGGAAGCTCGTTCTTCTGCAGCTCGTCGTTCTCTACCTGTTGGCCCTGAAGCTCTGGTTCGGTATCGCCGTCACGCCGATGGGCGACGAAGCCTACTACTGGATGTGGGGCCAGCACCTGAGCTGGTCCTATTTCGACCATCCGCCGCTGGATGGCTGGTTGCAGGGCCTCGTTGCGGCGATCTTCGGCTGGAGCAATTTGTCGGTACGGCTGCTAAGCTGGCTGACGCTGGCCGGCACCCTCTGGATCTTCTGGCTGTGGAGCGCGCGGCTCGCGCCGGACGATCGCCAGGGCTGGTTCTGGCATACGGCCACGATCTACCTGACGATTCCTGTCGTCTATCTGATGTCGAGCTTCGCCTTCCACGACCATCTGCTGATGTTCTTCGTGGTCGCATCGATCTACTTCTTCCACCGCTTCGCCGGCGACTGGGAGGACGGACGGAAAGCCTGGCGGCGGCTCTACGCGGCGGCGGGGCTGCTTGGCCTCGCGGTGCTCACCAAATATAACGGCGTTTTTCTCGGCCTCGGCTATGCCGTATGGGTGCTCGTTCGACCCCGGTTACGCCCGTTGCTGCTCACGCCGCATTTGTGGCTCGCCGCACTGTTCGCGGTCGCCATCCAGGCGCCTGTCGTCTACTGGAACCTCACCGAGGGACTCGCGAGCTTCCGCTTCCATGTCCTCGATCGCCCGACGTCGAACTGGGGTGAGCCGCGGCCGCAGCAGGTGCTCGACTATCTCGCGACGATGGCACTGCTGCTCTCGCCGGTGCTGTTCTTCAGCCTGTTCCGCCTGCCCTGGCTCCGCAAGGCGGCAGGCGACGAGTCGCGCGTTCTCGGCCTGTCGACGATCGTGTTCCTGACCTCGACCCTGGGCTGGGCCGCCATCGCGGTTTACGTTTACGTCTATCTGCACTGGAATATCGTCGCCTATGTCGCGCTGGCGCCGATCCTGTGGCGACTTGTCGGCGGGCGGATCGTCCTGGCGCTACATGTCGCCTACGGGCTGCTGCTGATCACTGTGGCGATGCTCAACTATACGGTGACGCCAATCAAGCTCCTCGGCTTCGGCGATACCGGCGCGGCAGCGGCGCATGGCTGGATCGAACTTGCCGAACGCGTCGAGGCGCAGCAGGCTGCACATCCCGAGGCCTTCCTCGCCGCCACGCGCTACACTTATTCGTCCCAGATCGGCTTCGTGCTGCATAATCCCAATGTCATCGCCCTTAACGACGTGCCGTCGCAGACCGACGACTGGTGGAACCCCGACGCCTATGCCGCCCGCGATGCCCTGATCATCGGAGACCGCGTCTTCAAACCGGCGGCGCTGGCGGACCGTTTCGTCTCGCTCGAACGGCTCGAGACCGTGAATGTCCGCGACATGTTCGGCACACGGATCTGGCGCTTCGAAATCTGGCTCGGCAAAGGCTACAAGCCTGCGCCACCCTAGCCGCTTGCCCGGTCGCGAAAATCCGCTATGGCTCAGGCGAGACCAACCGGGAGCGGCCATGATGCAGCTCGACATGCTGATCGCACCCGCCGCGCGCGAACGCCGGTGCCCGCCGGTCTGGTCCGGGGCGCTGCAAGCGGCACAGGCGCCGCGGCCGTGACCGGTATCGGCGGCTCGGTCGTCGCGCGCCCGATCCGGCTCGCGCAAATCTTCGTCGTCTTCGCGCTTGCGTGCAAAGTCTGGCTCGGTGCCATGGCGCCCCCGATAGGCGACGAAGCGTATTACTGGATGTGGGGGCAGAAGCCCGACTGGTCCTATTTCGATCACCCGCCGCTGCATGCCTGGCTGCTCGGGCTGGTGAGCTTTTTGGGCTGGAACCTCTTCACGCTACGCCTGCTGACCTGGCTGACGCTGGCGGGGACGCTGTGGATCTTCTGGCTTTGGGCCAAGCGGCTCAAGCCCGAAGATCCGGCTGCCTGGTGGTGGCCGTCGGCCGCGGTCTACCTCGCCTCACCTCTGTTCTTCCTCATGAGTGGTGTGAGCTTCCACGACCACCTGCTGATCTTCCTGTGCATCGCCACGGCGCATGCCTTCCTCCTCTTCGCCGAGGATTGGGAGGCCGGCCGGCGCAACTACGCTGCGCTCTATGGCGCGGCGGTGCTGCTCGGCCTTACTGTGCTCACCAAGTACAACGGAGTGCTGCTCGGCATCGGCATCGCGCTGTTCTTCGTGCTGCACAAGCCGGTGCGGAGTGCATGCCGATGGCCGCACCTCTATCTCGCGGCGCTGTTGTCGATGGCGATGCAGGCGCCGGTACTGCTTTGGAACTTCCAGCGCGGGTTCGTCTCCTACAATTTCCATTTCAGCGAGCGCTGGGGCGGCCAGTTGGCATTCCGGCCGCTGTTTGCGCTCGAATTCATTATCCTCACCCTGCTGGTGGTTGGCCCTTTCCTGATCGCGCCTATCGTGCGGATGTTCCGGCGGCCGGTCGGCCAGGCCTTCGCACACCGGGCGCGGATGATGGCGCTCGCCGTGTTCGGCGTGTCGACGCTGGTAATGTTCCTGATGTCGTTCTTCGTCGAGGTGTTCTTTTACTGGAACATCGTCGCCGTCCTGCTGACCGTGCCACTGTTCGGCGGCTGGTTCGTGCGGCGCTGGCCGTTCAACGCGCACCTGGTTTACGGCGCGATCATCTGCCTCGGCTCCGTGCTGAACTTCTCCATCGTCCCAATCGGCAATCTGCTGGACCGCTACGACTGGACCATCTCCTCGACCTATGGCTGGGACGGGGTCGCCGCCCGCATTGAGGAGCTCGAGACGGCCCACGAAATCGGATTCGTTGCCACCACGCGCTACACCACGGCCGCGCAGCTGGGCTTTGCGATGCATGACGCGGACGTCGTCGCCATCGACGACCGGCACGACCAGTATGACTACTGGTTCGATCCGGCTGCCCACGCCGGCGAAAATGCGCTGGTTGTCGCGGACAGCCGGCAGAACGTGAATTACATCAAGCGCTTCTTTGCGACGCTCGAACCCCTCGAGTTGGTGCCGTTTCGCCGCTTCGGCATGGTCGTCTACCGGCCCCGAATCTATCTCGGCACCGGGTTCCATCCCGATCCAAAATAGATTCTCTAATGGCAGCAATGGTTTAGTTTGGTAACCCGCGTTGGCTGCAGCCCAGCCCTGCAACCGGAACAATTCCCACGGGATTGCGTTTTCTGGCCATACGGTACTCAAACAAAGGAGGTCCCCGTGGCTAACCCAGATCGCGATACCGTCTATTCCAATGACGGCGTGAACCGTACTGTCTATTCCCGCGAGAGCAACTCGACGGGCTGGTTCGTCGGCATCATCGTGGCGCTGGCGCTCCTTGCCATCGCATACTTGGTGTTCTCTGCGAATTCGCAGCCGTCGACCGTTGACGTTGACAATTCCCCGGCCGTGACCACCCCGGCACCGGCGGATACGCTCCCCGCCCCGGCGGACACGACCACGACTCCGATGGCTCCGGCTGAAACGACCCCCGCCCCGGCCGAGGCCGCTCCGGCGGAAACCACTCCGGCCCCGGCTGACGCCGCTCCTGCCGAGACGACCCCGGCTCCGGCTGAAGCTCCGGCTGCCCAGTAAAAGCGTTTGGCGCCCCGGCGCTCCCTCCGAGGCGCACCCAAAGACCCCGGCCCCTCCCGCCGGGGTCTTTGCGCGTTCAGCCCGCGGCTTTGTTCCCTCTCATGCGCCTCATGATCGGCCGCCGCGGCAGCGGCCGCGCCACCTCCACATAGCCGGCCGCGCGAAAGGCCCTTGCCGTGCCCAGATAGAGGTCGCTTGCCGATGTCTTCGGCCCCGGCACCAATGGATAGGCTTCCGCCCCGTCCGCGCCCTTGGCAATGGCGAAGTCTGCGGCGGCCCGCGCCAGTTGCTCCATGAGGCCGTGCCGGCGGAAATCCGGGGCGACCACGAAGCAGTTGACGGCCCACACGTCCTCGTCGTCCAGCGCCGCGAAATTCTTGCTGCGGTTGAGGCGGTCGAACTTGCGGCGGGGCGCCACGCTGACCCAGGCGCCGGCCTCGCCGTCCACATAGGCGATGAGGCCGGGCTCTGCCCCTTCCTTCACCAGTCGCTCCAGCGTCGCTCGATTGGCGTTGCCCCAGCCGGCCTTGTAGGCAGCATTTGACAGGTACCAATACGCGCACCAGCACTTGCGGGCATAGCTGCACCCGCTCATGACGAGCACCAGATCGTCCCAGCGCCCCGGCGTCACAGGCTGGATATCGAGGTCGTCCATGGCAATCTCCGCGCCAGGTTACATCAATGTTCTCTCTTGCGAGGACCCCACGGTACCCTACCTAGGCTTGGTAACAAATAGGAACTGACCAAATGGAAATCGGTCTCTACTCCTTCGCCGAGAACACCCCGGACCTCCTCAATGACGGCCGGCTGCAGACGCCGCAGCAGCGTCTCGAGGACCTGCTCGAGGAGATCGAGCTCGCCGACCAGGTGGGGCTCGATTTCTTCGGGCTGGGCGAACATCATCGCCCCGACTTCGTCGCCTCGGCCCCGGTGACGATCCTTGCGGCTGCGGCAGCGCGGACCCGAACGATCCGCCTGTCCACCGCAGTGACGGTGCTGAGCTCCGACGATCCGATCCGCGTCTGGCAGCAGTTTTCGACGCTCGATCTGCTCTCCGGCGGGCGTGCCGAGATCATGGCCGGGCGCGGATCGTTCATCGAGAGCTTCCCGCTGTTCGGCTACGACCTCGACGACTACGACGCGCTCTTCGAAGAGAAGCTGCAGATGCTGCTCGAGATCAGGAAGGGCGGCAAGGTCAACT
>CAZASR010000071.1:0-14199 GCA_964487765.1 uncultured Devosia sp.
TCGAGAGCATGTGGACTTCGTCGATGATGTAGACCTTGAACGGCGCCGACACCGGTCCGTATTTCACCGAATCGATGATTTCGCGGATGTCGCCGATGCCGGTGTTGGAGGCGGCGTCCATCTCGATCACGTCGACGTGTCGGCCCTCGATAATCGCCCTGTCGTGGATGCCTTCGCCGTCGAGATCGAGGTTCGGGCGGCGGCCGTTCTCGTCCTCGAAATTGACCGCCCGCGCGAGGATGCGCGCCGTGGTGGTCTTGCCGACGCCACGGATGCCGGTCAGCATAAAGGCGTGCGGGATGCGGCCGGCGCGAAAGGCATTGCGCAGGGTCTGCACCATCGCGTCCTGCCCGATCAGCGTCGCAAAGCTCGACGGCCGGTATTTGCGGGCGAGCACCAGGTAGGGCGCGTCGCCGCCGGGCGCGGGCGGGGTCATCTCGCTTTCAGGAAAGAGCGCGTCAGCCATGGGCAGTATATAGCGGTCCAAACCATGAACCGCAAAAGACTCTCGCCGGCATCCACCGCGACAAATGGAAATGTGGGGGAGAAGGCGAGAGGCTGGCAACGACCCGTGAAGGTCTCGTTGGGGCTGCTTCCTTCCGGACCTGACCCGGTTGGCGAGGAACACGTCCGCACCAACCTCTCGAGGCCCTATATCGGTCAGGATGGCCGCCCATGCAAGGCCGTCCCGCCCCGGGTCCTGCGATGCATCGCCTCGGTTAACCTTTCACGCTAACGCAATTTGCCGAAAAGATTAGCGGAATCGGTGCGAAACGGATGTGATCGCCACACATTGCCTCTTTGAGAAGAGCCGATCAGGAGACTATCGATGTGGACCGCAAGCGACACGGACAATCGTCAGAACCAGCGCCGCAAGACGCTCAAGGGCGCCCGGATCGTGTTCAATGCCGGCCGCTCCACCATCAACGCCACGGTGCGTAACGTGTCCTCGCGCGGCGCCAAGCTGCAGGTCAGCTCGGTCGTCGGCATCCCCGACACCTTCGACCTGATGATCGATGGCAATGGCCGCCAGCCCTGCCGCGTCATCTGG
This sequence comes from uncultured Devosia sp., assembly GCA_964487765.1. Taxonomy (GTDB): domain Bacteria; phylum Pseudomonadota; class Alphaproteobacteria; order Rhizobiales; family Devosiaceae; genus Devosia_A. The sequence continues at coordinate 1,052 of CAZASR010000071.1, forward strand.
CGCACGCTCAAGGAACTGGGCGTCGAGTTCCGCACGGAGCACTGAGCCCGGCCGTACCGACTGCGCGGGCATCGCGGCTTTTTCCCGGCCAAATGCACGATTCGGCAACAATTCCTTGACAGCGCGGCAGTGACGAAAAAACTGGGTACCTAACGATCCTGGGAGATTCACTTCCGGGACACGGTGGGGCGTCCAGGATGCAGGGATCGCGCGCGGGCCGGGGGCCCGACGCCAGGCAGTGGTTTTTTCCCTTCATCCGCCAGGTGCTCATCCTGCTGGCCGCCGTCACGGCGATTTGCGCCTCCGCCACGGTCGCTCACGCCGTTCCATCGGTTTCGCCCGCCTGCGCCGATCTCGACGGGGCAACCGGAACGGCTGTCGCTGGCGCCACCAACCCGCTCTGGATTGGAAACAAGGAATTCTGGCCCGGCGACGTCTTGCTCGTCACCCTTGACCTCGGCTTTCCAGGGCTTGCCCTGTTCGGTCCCAACTGGAGTGGGGGCGTCGACGGGATATCGGCCTCCACTCCTGACTTATCACCCCTCAAATATCGGGCCGAGTTCAGTGCGTATCGCGACACCGCGCTTTCGGTCGACGTCGACCCAAGGTCCGACTACACCATTGCCTGCACCTCGAATCCCCCGCCCGCCCCGGCCATCACCTCCCTCTCGCCCAACAGCGGGTCAACGGCCGGCGGGCTGAGCATCACTATCACGGGGACCGGCTTCACGGGGGTGAGCGGCGTCAAGTTTGGATCGACCTCGGCAACGATCACCGCCAAGACCGCGACGTCGATCACCGCCACGCTGCCCGCGCATGCTGCCGGCGCCATCGACGTTTCGGTGACGACGCCAGTGGGGACCGGCACCCTGGACGACGGTTTCACCTATATCGCCCCCGGCAAGCTCGAAGTGACCGGGCCGGCGTCGTTCTCGTCCACCGGCCCGCATGGTGGGCCCTTCACGCCCGCCAGCGCGACCTGGACGCTCAAGAACACCGGCGGCGCCGATATCGACGTGACGGTCAGCGAGAGCGGCGACGATTTCTTCTCCATCCTCTCAATCCCTGGAACGCCGGTGACGCTGGCGCCAAACGACACCGTCGACGTGACCCTCACGCTCGATGCCGGCAGCGCGCCCGTCGCCACGCTTGCCAACACGCTGAGTTTCACCAACGCCACCAATGGCGCCGGCGATACGACGCGGCCCATCCAACTCGACATCACCAAAGCCGCGACGACGACGAGCCTCGCTGCCTCCGCCGACCCGGTGGTTCCGGGCACCGATGTCACCTTTACCGCCACGGTCGCCGGTTCCGGCACGCTTACCGGCGCTGTCGAATTCGCCGTCGACGGCTCGGTGGTCGATACCGTACCGCTCAGCGGCGGCACGGCCAGCACCACGGTCACGGCGGCGAAGGCAGGCACGCACGGCATCACCGCCACCTACGCCGGCGACACCAACCATACGGGCAGCACGGGCACGTTTACCCAGCAGGTCGACAAGTCCGCCACCGCGGTCGCGCTCACATCTTCCGTCAATCCCGCGACAATTGGTGACAGCGTGACCTTCACCGCGACGCTCGATAGGGCCGCGGCGGGCGGCAGCGTCGAATTCCGCATCGACGGCATCCTCGTCGACACGGTGCCCGTGACCAGCGGCGTGGCCACCTACACGACAAGCAGCCTCGCGAGCGGCGCGCACGCTGTCACCGCCACCTACGGCGGCGACGCCAATCACGCCGCCAGCAGCGGATCACTCACCCAGCAAATCGATGCGCTCGGGCAGGTCACGCTCGCGGTGAACGTCATCGGCGGCGACGCGGTCTTCGGCTTCAGCTCGACGACCGCTGCGCTCAGCATCGCGGTGACAACCTCCGGCGGCAGCGGCCGGAGTCCTGCCATCACGCTGCCGGCCGGCAGCTACACCGTCACGGTCGACGACATGAGCGGCATGGGCTACGCCCTGATGGACGTCGCCTGCACTGATAGCGACAGCAGCGGCGACAGTGCCAGCCGGACCGCCAGCATCACGCTCGCGGTCAACGAAGCCGTCACCTGCACCTTCGCGCTGGTCAATGCGCACGAGGCGACCTCCGACCTCATCGAGGATTTCCTCGAAACGAGCGGCCGGCTGCTGCTCGGCAATCTGCCCGATGCCGGGCGGCGCATCGAGCGGCTCAACGGCAGCGCGGGCAGCGGCGGTGGCGACCTGGTCGGCGGCGCGCTCAATTATGTGTCGGGCATCGTCGCCAGCGGCAGCGCCGATGTCTCCGCATCGCTGAGCGCCATCGACGCCCTCACCGGCAATAGCGAGCCCAGCGCGTTCGATGCCTGGCTCGAAGGCAGCTTCGCCCTGTTCGATGGCACCGCCGGCACAGGCCGGTTCGGGCGGGTCGCGCTCGGGGCGGATTATCTGGTGACGCCGGATTTGCTGGTCGGCGGCTTCGTGCAGATCGACGGGCTCACGCAGGACGCCGCGGCCGGCCCGGCCACCGCCTCGGGCACCGGCTGGCTCGCCGGCCCCTATGTCACGGCGCGGCTCGGCTCCAATCTCTATCTCGACCTGCTGGCCGGCGCCGGACGCTCCTCCAACCAGATCAGTCCGCTCGGCACCTATACCGACGGCTTCGACGCCACGCGCTGGCTGCTCAGCGCCGCGCTCGAGGGCGAGTGGAGCGCGGGCAAATGGAGCTTCGTGCCGCGGGCGAGGCTGGGCTTTGTAAGCGAGCGCTCCGATACCTACACCGACAGCCTCGGCGTCGACATTCCCGCCGTCGTGACCGGCAGCGGCGAGGTCAGCATCGGCCCGGGTGTTCGCTACAGCGACACGCTCGGCGACGGAACGATGTTCCAGTTCGCGCTGCGCTTCGACGCGGCAGCCGAGTTCGCCGGGGCGGGACCCACCAATCCGCATGGGCGCGTCGAAGCCGGTATCGGCCTCGGCCTGCCGGGCGGCGCACAACTCGACCTGACCGCCGCCTTGGACGGCATCGGCTCGGCCACGCAGCGCGCCGTGAGCGGCCGCGTCTCGCTCTCGGCGCCCCTGAACTAGCGGCGCGGAGCGCGGCTTGCGCTTGACTTCGGCTGCGGGTTCTGTTCTCTTTTTGTTCCACCGGAATCCGCGCGATGGAAGCTCGGGCGACCATCCTTCATGCCGATCTCGATGCGTTCTACGCCTCTGTCGAGCAACTGCTGAACCCCGCGCTCAGGGGCAAGCCCATCGCGGTTGGCGGCGGCGTTGTGCTCGCCTGCTCCTATGAGGCCAAGAAGTTCGGCGTGCGCGGCGCAATGAGCGGGCGCGATGCAAAGCGCCTCTGCCCCGATCTCATCTTCGTTCCCGGCCATTTCAGCGAGTATCAGCGCCTCGGCGATGCCGCGATCGCCATCCTCGACGACTACACGCCGCTGGTCGAGCGCATCTCGATCGACGAGGCCTTCGCAGATGTCGCCGGCACGGCGCATCTGTTCGGCCCGCCGGCCGCAGTGGCCCAGCTCGTGCGCAAGCGCGTGCGCGACGAGTTGGGCCTGCCCATTTCCATCGGTGTCGCCCGCACCAAGCACCTCGCCAAGATCGGCTCCCAGGTCGCCAAGCCCGACGGGCTGTGCGTCATCGACCCGGCGACCGAGCTCGAATTCCTGCATGATCTGCCGGTCGGGCTGATGTGGGGCGTCGGCCCCAAGACCGAGGCGCGGCTCGCAGCCATCGGCGTCAGCACCATCGGCCAACTCGCCGCGACGCCGGGGCAGTCGCTGGAGCGCCTGCTCGGGCCTGCCGCCAGCGAAAAGCTCAAGGCGCTGTCGTTCAATCGCGATCCGCGTTCGGTCGAGATGGACCGCCGCGCCCGCTCGGCCGGAGCGCAGGCGGCGCTCGGCCGCAAACTGCCAATCCCGTCGGTCATCCGCCCGACACTTCGCATGCTCGCCGACCGCATCTGTTCGCGACTGCGCGCCAAGTCGCTGGCGGGCCGCTGCGTCACTGCGCGCGTCCGCTTCGCCGACATGCACGCGGTGACCCGCAGCCTCACCCTCGACGCGCCCATCGCCGCCACCGGCATCGTCACCGAGATCGCCGAAGACCTCGTCGCTACCGCGCTCGGCGATCATATCGGCGAACGCTACATCACCCTCCTCGCCGTCTCGGTGTCGCATCTCGACTACCAGCCCGTGCTGCAACTCGAACTCAACATGGGCCTCGCCGGCGACGGCCGCCGCCCCGGTACCAAACGCGGCGCCTCCCGCTGGCTCGCCGACAAAGCCATGGACAAGGTGCGGGGACGATTCGGCTGGGAAGCGATCGGCTATGCGAACGTGGTGCTCGAGGGGGTGAAGTCGGTGCCCGACGGCTTCCGGGAACTGGCGGAGAAGGAATTGTAGAATGCGCTTTCTGCCGATCACCCTCGCGCGCTCGCCGCTTGAGCGAAGCCTCACGAGATACGGTCGCCCCGCTCCCGCCTCAGGGCGTGCCGGCCGGGTAGACGCCGAGGAGGTGGAAGTGGTCGGTGAAGAATTGCAGCTCCTCGAAAGCGAGCTGGACGCTGCGGTCGTCGGGGTGGCCTTCGATATCGGCGTAGAACTGCGTGGCGGTGAACGAGCCGTCGAGCATGTAGCTTTCGAGCTTGGTCATGTTGACGCCGTTGGTGGCGAAGCCGCCCATCGCCTTATAAAGCGCGGCGGGCACGTTGCGGACGCGGAAGACAAAGGTCGTCTTCACCTTCGTCTTGCCGGCTTTAGGCGTTTCTGCTGTGCGGCTGATCACAAGGAAGCGCGTGGTGTTGTGCGCGGCGTCTTCGATGTTCTCGGCGAGGATGTCGAGCCCGTACACATCGGCGGCAAAGCGGGAGGCGATCGCGGCCACCGACTTGTCGGCGCGCTCGGCGACCTCGCGGGCGCTGCCGGCGGTGTCGACGCCATTGATCGTCTTCAGCCGGTGCTTGCGGATGAATTTGCGGCACTGGCCCAGCGCCACGCTCAGCGACTGCACCGACTTGACGTCCTTGAGCGTCGCGCCCTTGACGCCGAGCAGATTCATTTCGACGCGCAGGAAATGTTCGGCCGTGATGAACAGGCCGCTTTCCGGCAGCAAATGGTAGATGTCGGTGATGCGTCCATAGAGCGAATTTTCGACCGGCACCACGCCATAGTCGGCACGGCCCTGCTGCACCGCCGAGATGGTATCTTCGAAGGTCACGCAGGGCACTGCCTCGCCCTTGGGAAACACCGCGTGCGCCGCCGCATGGGAGAACGCGCCGGGTTCGCCCTGGAAGGCGATCTGCTTGACCATCATCTGCCCCGCTTCAAGACGGCCGCGTCTATGAACCCGCACAGGCGGGCAAGTCAACAAAGCCCCGCAAATCCATATCCTTGCGGTGACAAGGACAATTGTCGCAGGGGGGCAGTGGCCGGTTGCGGCAGGGGCGGCCACGCTCTATCGTGCGCCCGCTTTGACAGGGGGCTCGGTTGCCGGGACCGCAGCAATTGCGGCCACGTCAGCCCTCGTCTATAGGCGGGGCGGAGAAGGCTGAGAGACCGCAATGGATTCGTTTGAACTCAACAAGATCATCGGTGCCATCCTGGGCACGCTGCTGTTTGTGATGGGGGTCGGCTTCGTTGCCGAGGCGGTCTATCATCCGGCGGCGACGGGCCCCGGCTACGCCCTGCCCGAGCCCGAGGGCGGCGGGGAAGGCGGCGGAGGCGGCGGCGAGGAGGCCCCGGTGGTCAGCATTGGCACGCTGCTGGCGGCCGCCGATCCGGCGCAAGGCGCCGAGCAGGCCAAGAAGTGCGCCGCCTGCCACGATCTCACCGAAGCCAACGCCAACAAGACCGGCCCCGGCCTCTACGATGTCGTCGAACGCGTGATCGGCAGCCATCCGGGCTTCGCCTATTCGCAGGTCATGCAGGATCACCACGCCAATGGCGACACCTGGACCTATGAGAATCTCGACCACTTCCTGACCTCGCCCAAGGACTTCGCGCCGGGCACGAAGATGACTTTCGCCGGCGTCAAGAACGACGAGGAACGCGCCAACATCATCGCCTTCCTGTCGACGCTCTCGGCCTCGCCCAAGCCGTTCCCGCCGCCGGACGACGCGGCGCCGGCCGACGAGGCCGCGGACGAGGGCGCCGCAGCGGAAGGCGAGCCTGCCGCTTCGGCCGAGGAGCCGGCCGTTCCGACCGAGGAGCCGCCCGTTCCGACCGAGGAGGGTATCGAGTCGGTGGAGCCCGAGGAGGCGATCACGACGCCGTCGGGCACCGATACGGGCGTCAGCGAAGCGCCGGGCGGCGCCATGACCGACGTTCCCGCCGATCCGGGCGGCGAGGCGCCGGTGAACGACGAGTCGGCGGTCGAGCCGTCGGCTGCCTCCTCCGAACCGCCCCCGGCCGCGCAATAGGCTCCTGGCCGCGCAGAGTTCAGAGCCGCGTCAGCCGACGCGGCTCTTTCATTTGGAGGCCCATGTGACGACGCTGCTGCTCCACCTGACCGACCTCGACGAAGCTGCCTGGGCCCGCCGCTACGCCGAGGCCCTGCCGGGCGTCACGGTGCTGCGTCAGACCGACAGCTACGATCCGGAGGCGGTCGACTACGTCTTCGTCTGGAAACCCAAGGCGCGCGCCTTCGACGGCCTGAGCAACCTCAAGGCGGTGCTCTCGCTCGGAGCCGGCGTCGACGCCCTGCTGCGGCACCCCCGGCTTCCCGATTGCCCGGTCGTGCGTTTCGTCGATGCCGATCTCACGCAGCGCATGACCGACTACGTCGTCTCGCAGGTGAGCTTTCACCAGCGGCTCGGCACCCGCTTCAAGCGCGACCAGGCGGCGCGGCGCTGGACACAGCTCTATCCGCCCGCCTCATCGGAAACCAGCGTGGGCATAATGGGCCTTGGCGAGTTGGGCACCGATGCGGCCCTCAAGCTCAAGGCGGTAGGCTTCACCGTGCTCGGCTGGAGCCGCTCGGCCAAGCGCATCGAGGGCGTCGAGACCTTCGCGGGCGAGGCGCTCGATGCGTTCCTCGCCGGCACGGATATCCTCGTCTGTCTGCTGCCGCTGACGCCGGAAACGACGGGCATCCTCGACTACGCCCTATTCAAGAAGTTGCGCCGCAAGCTCGACGGCGGCCCGGTGCTGGTCAATGCGGCGCGCGGCGGCCACCAAGTCGAGGCCGATATCGTCAGGGCCTTGGGCGACGGGACGCTCGGCGCTGCGAGCCTCGACGTGTTCCAGACCGAACCTCTGCCTGCCGACAGCCCGCTATGGGCCCTCGACAATGCCTATCTCACCCCGCATATCGCAGCGATCAGCAGCATCGATCCCGGCGTGACCTATTTCAGCCGGATCATCCGCGACCACGAAGCCGGCGAGCCGCTCCCCAATGTCGTCGACCGGGCGCGCGGCTACTGAGCCGGTGCCCTGCTCAGGTCGAGTTCCCAATATTCACCAGTCAGGGCCTTGCCGAAGCTCTCATGCGGTTCGGCCGACAGCATCTTGAAGCCCGCCGCGGCGTAAATCCTGCGGGCCGAGATGAGGCTCTCCTGCGTCCATAGCCTGATGCTGCGATAGCCGTGGCCGCGCGAGAAATCGACGGCTTGCTTGACCAGCAGCGTTCCGATCCCGAGGCCGCGGGCCTCCGGCTCGACATAGAGCATCCGCAGTTGCGCCGACTCGGCGCTGCCCCGACAGGGGATGACGAACACGGAGCCGAGGATCTTGCCGTTGCGCTCGGCGATCCAGAGCTGCTTGGGCGGCGCGTCGGGCAGCTCGTGAAACTCCTGGTAGATGCCGGCAACGAGAGCCTCGAAGTCGCCATTCCAGCCGAACTGCTGGTTGTAGAGGACACCGTTGCGATAAATGAGCCAGCCGAGATCGCCGACGCGCGGGCCGCGCAGAATGATCGGCGCGGGCGGCGGCGGCTCGTCACCCAGGATCAACTGGATGGTCTTCATCGAGGCGACCAGCGCGTCGAGGTCCTCGGCATCCACCTGCCCGACCAGAGCCTGCACCGCGGCGCCGTTCAGCCGCTCGAGCTCTTCCACCTCGGCATCGCCCTTCCCGGTGAGCGCGATGGAATTGCGGCGGCGGTCGGAGGGGATGGGCGAGCTCGCGAGAAGCCCGCGCTTCGCCAGTGCCTGCAGGATCCGGCTGATGTAGGCGGGATCGACGCCGAGCCGTTGCGCCAGTTCGATGCCGGTGGTGTGGCCGAGCCGCGAAATCTCGTAGAGCACGCGCCCCTCGGCGAGACTGAAGGCACTGCGCGCCACATGCTCGTTCAGCAGGCCGAGCTGGCGCGTATAGAAGCGATTGAAGGCGCGAATGTCCGCGATGTGGCCGTCACCCATGATAAGTGACAACGTCCATTAATTCGGTGACACTGTCAACTATAACGCTGCTTCAGCACCCCGTAAACCGACCGGATGCCCTGGTCGGTGCCGCCAAAGGGCCGGCCCGGCCGCGCCTCCGGTGCCCAGCCGAAAATGTCGAGATGCACCCAGGTCCTGGCGCTGCGGACGAAGCGCTTGAGGAACAGCGCGGCGGTGACGGAACCGGCATAGGGCGTCTGCGCGGCGTTGTTCACATCCGCGATCTTGGATTTCATCATCTGCTCGTAGGGCGTCCAGAGCGGCATCTGCCAGAGCGGATCGTCGGCGGCGAGGCCGGCGGCCACCAGATCGCGTGCCAATGCGTCATCGGTTGAAAAGAGCGCCGGCAGGTCGGGCCCCAGCGCGGTGCGCGCCGCGCCGGTCAGTGTCGCCATGTCGAGCAGCAGTTCGGGCTTTTCCTCGTCGGCCAGCGCCAGCGCATCCCCGAGGATCAGCCGGCCCTCGGCATCGGTGTTGCCGATCTCGACAGTGAGCCCGGTGCGCGAGCGCAGCACGTCGCCGGGCCGGAAGGCTTCGTCGGAGATCGAATTCTCGACGATCGGGATAAGAACGCGCAGCCGTACCTTGAGCTTGGCGTCCATGATCGCATGGGCGAGGCCAAGCACATTGGCGGCGCCGCCCATGTCCTTTTTCATCAGCAGCATGCTCGCGGCCGGCTTGATGTCGAGCCCGCCCGTGTCGAACGTCACGCCCTTGCCGACGAGCGTGATCTTCGGATCGCGCGCCCTGCCCCAGGTCAGGTCGAGCAGGCGCGGCACTTCGGATCCCGCTCGGCCGACCGCATGGATCATCGGGAAGTTCTGTTTCAGCAGATCGTCACCGACGACTGCTCTTACCTTCATCTTGTGGCGCGCCGCGAGGGTGCGGATCTCGCGTTCCAGCGCCACGGGACCAAGGTCATTGGCGGGCGTGTTGATGAGATCGCGCGCAAAATATGCGGCGTCCACCAGCCGTTCCACCTCGGCCGCATCCACACCCTTGGGCAGCAGCACTTCGGGCATCTCCCTGCTCTCGCGATAGCGGTCGAAACGATAGGCGCCGAGACGGAAGCCGAGCGCCGCATAGGTCGCGTCGCCGATTGCGCCTTCAAGTCGATAGCGGCGCGGCTCGAGGGTGGCGCCGGCGAGTCCGGTCACCAGCGCCGGGCGCGACTCCGCCGGGCCGGTTCCGAACAGATAGCCGTCCAGTTGCGAGCCGGTGCCGGACGGGAGCGGTAGGAGCCTGCCGCGCTGGCCGGTAAAGCCATTGGCTGACGCCCAGGTCGCCTGTGCCTTGGTGAGCCCGGCGCGCGACAGACCGCCTTCCTCGATGAGAATGAGCGGAAGGGTCTTCGGCTGAGCCATGATGAAACCGGGGGCGAGTGGGGATGAGGCATCTTAACCGCGCATTAGGGTTAATCAAATATTGCTCGTCCGGGCGCACAGCCTGGTGCCGGACGACAAATGAGTGTGTGATGCGCGTCCAGACAATTTTGACATCGATGCGCATCGTGCTTCTCGCCGGCGTTGCCGCGCTGGCGCTCGGCGCCTGCGCCTCCAATCGTGCCAGCATGGCCGACCCCGTCGTTACTGGCTCGATCGAAGGCAGCGGGTCCTCCATTGCCGCGCTCGCGGCGCGCTACAAGGCGAACCCCAAGGACAAGGTCACGGTCATCTATTTCGCCGCCGCGCTGCGCGCGGCCGGGCAACCCGAGCAGGCGGTCGCGGTGCTCGAGGCAGGCATCCCTGCCTTCCGCAACGACATCGATATCAAGATCGCCTACGCCAAAGCGCTGACGGCGGCGGGCCGCTTCCAGCAGGCCCTCAACGTCGCCAACGATGCTATCGATCCCGCCACCCCCTCGTGGAATGCCCTTTTGGTCAAGGGCGCCATTCTCGACCAGAGCGGGCGGAATGCAGAGGCGCGGGAGATTTATACCCAGGCCCTGCTGATCGCACCGAACGAGGCCTCGCTCGAGGCCAATCTCGGCCTCTCCTTCGCAATGACCAACGAGCTGGACAAGGCCGAACAGCACCTGCGCAAGGCTGTTGCGATGCCCGGCGCCACGAGCAAGATCCGGCAGAACCTCGCGCTCGTGATCGGTCTTCAGGGCCGCTTCGACGAAGCCCGCGAGCTGTTCGCGCGCGAATTGCCGGCTGAACAGGTCGAGTCGAACATGTCCTACATCAGGGCCCTGCTCACCCAGCAAAACCGCTGGGACCTGATCAAGGGCGCGAGTTAAGGGTCCGCGCGCTTACCCGCCGAAGGCGCTGAACGAGCCCTGTTCGATCATCTTGATGATTGCCGGTGCGATGATGACGATGAACAGCACCGGGAGGAAAAACACGATCAACGGCACGGTGAGTTTGGGTGGCAGCGCGGCCGCCTTCTTCTCGGCCTCCATCATGCGCGTCTCGCGGCCTTCCTCGGCCATCACGCGCAGTGAGGTGCCGACACTGGTGCCGTAGCGATCCGCCTGGATCAGGGCGGTCGTCACCGACTTGACGACATCGAGGCCGGTGCGCTTGCCCAGATTGTCATAGGCCCGGGTGCGGTCTTCGAGAAAGCTGAGCTCGGCCGTGGTGAGCGTGATTTCCTCGGCGAGTTCCGGGCTCTGCAGGCCGATCTCCTTGGCGACCCGCTTGAAGGCGTGCTCGACCGACATGCCGGCTTCCACGCACAGCAGCATCAAATCGAGCGCATCGGGCCAGGAACGGCGGATGGAGGCCTGGCGCTTGGTCGTGCGGTTCTTGAGCCACAGCGTCGGCAGGTAGGCGCCGACGAGTCCCAGGAACAGCGCATAGATCGCGTTCAAATAGAGCGGCTTGTCGGCGAAGATCGTGAACTGCAGATAGACGAAAGCGAGCACGAACAGCACGAAGGGTGACACGAAGCGCGCGAATACATAGGCATTCAGCGCGCCCTGCCCGCGCAGCCCCGCCCGGGCCAGCGCATCGCCGGTGTTCTCATCGGCAAAGGCCTTCTGCAGCGAGAAGCGCTCAACGACGTTCTGCACATATTGCTTGCCGGTGGCACGGCGGATGGAACGTGCCGGCTCCTGCGGAGCGCCGCTTCCCCTGCCGCGCAGCCGCGCCATCTCCTCGGCGCGCATCTTCTCGCGCTCGAGGGCGACGCGCCTGATGCGCTGCTTGACATTGTTGCCGCTGCTGCCGATGAGGGTGAAGCCGAGGGTGAAGACGACAGCCGCCGCCGAGACCGCCGCCAAGGCAGCGATCAGGAATTCGCGGGTCATCATTGCTTCGATCGCGCCCATGCCCGCCTCAGAAGTCGAAGGAAACCATCTTGGCCATGATCCAGATGCCGATCGTCATCAGGACCGCGGCGATGGCGAGCCAGATCAGGCCGAGTGTGGTGGTGAACATCGGCACCATGTAGGAGGGCGTCGTCAGCGTCACCAGAATACCCACGATGAACGGGAGCGAGCCGATGATGCCGGCCGAGGCCTTGGCTTCCGACGACATAGCCTTGATCTTCTGCTTCATCTTTTTGCGGTTGCGTAGCACGCGCGCGAGGTTGCTCAGCGCTTCGCTGAGATTGCCACCCGATTGCTGCTGTACGGTGATCACCACAACGAAGAAGTTCACCTCGGGCAGCGGCATGCGGTCGAACAGCACCTGGATCGCTTCGCTGGTCGATTTGCCCATCGTCTGCTGGTCGAGCACACGCTGGAACTCGGACTTGATCGGCTCCTTGGCCTCCTTGGCCACGAGCCGCATCGAATCATTGAGCGGCAGGCCCGACTTGACGCCGCGCACGATCGCTTCGACCGCATTGGGCAGTTCGTCGAGATAGGCGGCCTGATGCTTCTTGCGCCGCCGGCTCATCCAGAATTTCGGCAGCAGGTAGGCGCCGGCCGCACCGATGATCAGGGCGAAATACCACTCGACCTGAAGCAGGAAGAGGACAATGGCAAGCACAATACCGATGATGATCTGGTTGCGGATCCAGTCCCTGGCCTGGATCTTCATGCCCGCCTGATAGAGCTGGTCCTGCAGCGGCACGCGTTTCTTGGCGCGGCCGAGCGCGTCATTCTGCGCCTTGAGCGTTTCCTGGATCTGCTTGCGGCGGGCGTCACGGTTGCGTGCCGTCTCGGCCGTCTGCCTGTTGGCCTGGATGTCCCCCTGCAGCGCCTTCATGCGCTTGTCGGCGCGGCTCGGGCCCGCCAGTGACGGGATCAGCGCGAAACCGGCTGCCCCGACGCCGACAATGGCCAGAATTGCGTAGAGCAGGACTTCCATTTCTTTACTCAGCTATTGAGCAGGTTGTGCTGCTCGATGTTGGATTTCTCCAGCGCCTCGACCAGGTTAGCCTCTTCGTTGAAGTAGCGCGCACGCTCGGTGAATTGCGGCTTGGTGATGCCGGTCGACCGATGGCGGCCGATGAGGTTGCCGCTGCTGTCCTCGCCCAGGATGTCGTAGAGGAAAATATCCTGCGTCACGATCACGTCGCCTTCCATGCCGAGCACTTCGGAGATGTGGGTGATGCGGCGCGAGCCGTCGCGCAGGCGCGCGGCCTGCACGATCACGTCGATGGACGAGGTGATCATCTCGCGGATGGTGCGGCTCGGGAGCGAATAACCGCCCATGGTGATCATCGATTCGAGGCGGCTCAGCGCCTCGCGCGGACTGTTGGCGTGGAGGGTGCCCATGGACCCGTCATGGCCGGTGTTCATGGCCTGCAGCAGGTCGAACGCCTCGGGTCCGCGGACCTCGCCGACGATGATCCGCTCGGGCCGCATGCGGAGGCAATTCTTGACGAGGTCGCGCATGGTGATCTCG
>CAZASR010000072.1:0-13619 GCA_964487765.1 uncultured Devosia sp.
AAAAGTGAGGCCAAGCGATTGGCGAGCGAAGGTGGCGAAATGGTGGCTTGCTCCATCAGCCACCCCGCTCCGGCCTGATCCACCAGCAACGCATTGTTCTTCTGATCCGCGTCCAGGGCCCCGGGCAGCGGCACCAGTATGGCGGGACGGCCCAGGACTGTGAGTTCGGCAATCGTCGAAGCGCCGGCGCGGGCGATCACAAGATGTGCGTTGGCCATGCGCTCGGGCAAATCGGCGAAAAAAGGCTGCAGCTCCACATTGATATGGGCCTGTCGGTAAGCGCCGGTGACGCGCTCGAGATCTTCCGGGCGGCACTGCTGGACGACTCGCAGACGGTGCCGCAGCGCATCGGGCAGCTGCGCGATGGCCGGCGGGACAAGGTCGGCGAACGCCCGTGCGCCTTGGCTCCCCCCGGTCACGACCAGTTTCAGCAGTCCGCCCTCCGGCAGCTCCGGATACGGCATGGAGGCGACGGCGAGAACCCGGTCGCGCACGGGATTACCCGTGAGCACCGACTTGTCCGCATAGGCCTCGGCGTGGAGGGTTTTCTCGAAGGTCAGGGCAATCCTGGTTGCCCGTCCCGCCAGCGCGCGATTGGCTCGGCCCATCACGGCATTCGCTTCATGCAGGATGCCGGGAATGCCCAGCATCCGCGCGGCGAGGAAAGACGGGAACGTGGGATAGCCGCCAAAGCCGACCACGGCCTGCGGTCTTACCTTGCGCAGCTTGCCACGCGCCTTTGCCATGCCCCCCAGGATGGTGAGCGCGGCGCTCGCGAACTTGAGGGGGTTGCGGACCGAAGGGGTGGCCGACGGAACGATGTGGGTCTCCCGCGCCGGAAACTGATCGTCGTAGGAGGAGACCCGATGGTCCGTCATCAGGTGAATTTCGTGCCCGCGGCGGCGCAGTTCCTGCGCAAGCGCCATCGCCGGGAAGAGATGTCCTCCCGTCCCCCCTGCCATGAGGACGAAGACACTCATTCAGCAGGCACAGCCGACGCTGCACCGCGGTAGGCTGGAATGCCCGTCGCCATCCGCTCCTCTGGTCGCGTGCGCGTCAGCGCCAGCATCAGTCCCATCCCGAAGGCGATCGCGATAGTCGACGTTCCGCCATAGCTCACGAAAGGAAGCGTCATGCCCTTGGGCGGAATGAGGTTCAGGTTCACCGCAAGGTTGATCGCGCATTGCAGCCCGAACTGGATCGCGAGGGTTGAGACCGCGAGCCGCGCATAGAGCGATTGCTGATGCTGAGCCGCAGCCAGGGTACGCAGCACGATGAAGCTGATCAGCGCGACGAGGCACAGGCAGAACAGGATGCCGAACTCGCCCGCTGCGGCCGAGAACACGTAGTCGGCGTGCGCATCGGGGATGACCTTGTTGGCCAGCGACTCGCCGGGTCCCCGCCCGAACCATCCGCCTTCGAGCAGCGAGCTCAAGGCTTTCTCGACCTGATAGGTGTCGCCGCCTCCATCGGGATTGAGGAACGCGTCGATACGGCTGGCGAAGTGCGGGAAGGCATAGTAGGCGCCAAACAACAGGACGACACCGGCGGCGGCGAGGCCGAAAATCACGAACCAGGAGATACCCGACAGAAACAGCAGTGCCGCCCATGTGGAAAGGATCAGTGCCGTCTGCCCGATATCGGGCTGCAGCAACAGGCCAGCGACGATCACCACCATCGCGATGGTGGCGATGCCGCGCGCAAAAATGCCGCGCCCCTGCATGGCTTCCGAGAACAGCCAGGCACCGATCACCGCGAAGGCGGGTTTCACGAACTCGCTGGGCTGGATGGTGTTGCCGGCGAACGATATCCAGCGCCGCGCCCCCTTGACCTCGACGCCGACCCGCAGCGTGAGCCAAAGCAATGCGACGCTGCCAACGAGGACCAGCAGCGCGACGACCCGCGCCTGCCGGTGCGTGAACAATGACGTGCCGATCAGTACCGGGATCGCCACGAGATCGAATACCGCGTGGCGGATGATGAAGTGCCACGAATTGAGTCCGAGCCGCTCCGCGACAGGAGGACTGGCGGCAAAGCTCAGCAACATGCCTACCGCCATCAACAGGATCAGGGCCGACAGCAATTGCTTGTCGATCGTCCACCACCATTCGGCGATGGGGGTTTTCCGATCCCGTGCGAACATCACTTTGTTGCCGCCCGGCCGGCGGCTCCCTAACGCAAACTCCGGCGCATCCTAGCGCTCGCTTGGTTAGCAAGGAGTGAGCAACGTTGCGATTTGCAAGTCAGCGCAGCTTGAGCGAGCTCAGCCCGATGAGCGCCAGAACGAAGGAGATGATCCAGAAGCGGATCACCACCTGGCTTTCGGTCCACCCCAGCATCTCGAAATGATGATGGATCGGCGCCATCTTGAACACGCGCTTGCCGGTGAGCTTGAAGGACACGACCTGGACGATCACCGATACGGTTTCGAGGACGAACAGTCCTCCCACGATCGCGAGCACCAGTTCGTGCTTGGTCGCCACGGCGATCGTACCGAGCGCACCGCCCAGGGCCAGCGACCCCGTATCCCCCATGAAGATCTGCGCGGGAGGGGCGTTGAACCAGAGGAAGCCGAGTCCCGCCCCGATCAGGGCGCCGCACACCACCGAAAGCTCGGCAGTGCCCGGCACATTGTTGATGAACAAATACTCGGCAAAGTTCGCGTTTCCGACGAGGTAGGCGATGAGCCCGAAACACGCCGCGGCGACCATCACCGGTACGATGGCGAGGCCATCGAGTCCGTCGGTGAAGTTCACCGAGTTCCCCGCCCCCACGATGATGAAGGCGGCGAACAGATAGAAGGCGTAGGACAGCGGCACGCCGGACCCTTTGATGAAGGGGAACATGAGCTGGTTGGCGATCGCCGGATCGGTGAACGAGGCAATGACATAGCCCGCAATCAACGCAATGAGGGCTTCGATCGACAGGCGCTGCCAGCCGCTGAAGCCCTTGAAGGACATCTTCGTGACCTTGAGGTAGTCGTCATAGAAGCCGATGGCTCCAAAGCCGATCGTCACGAACAGCACGGCCCAGACATAGACGTTGCTGAGGTTCGACCACAGCAGGATCGAGATCACCGCACCGGCGAGGATCATCAGGCCGCCCATGGTGGGCGTGCCCTTCTTGGTCAGCAGGTGTCCCTGCGGCCCGTCTTCGCGGATCGGTTGCCCCCGCCCCTGGCGGACGCGCAGTCCGGCGATCATTCCCGGCCCGAAAAGGAAAACGAAAAAAAGCGCCGTGACGACGGCGCCGGCGGTTCGAAAGGTGATGTAGCGAAAGACGTTGAACGCTTGCAGGCTCTCGCCCAACTGGCCGAGGAAATAGAGCATAAGCGACGCGTCTCCGTCCCTAGGCGGCTCCAGCAAAGCGCTGCTTGATCTCGGCGACCAGCGACGCAAGGCGCACGCCTTTTGACCCTTTGACCATAACAGCATCGCCCAAAGCAAGGCTGGACAGGATCGGCTCCATGAGGTCTTCAATTCGGCGTGCGCGACCTGCCACAAGGCCTTGGTCGAGATCATCCGCCAGCGGTTCGATAGCTTTGCCGACCAGAAATACATGTGGTGCACCAGTGGCAAGCACCGCATTCTTGAGGGAACGGTGGAGCTCCGCGCCCTGCGCGCCCAACTCGAGCATGTCGCCAAGGACGAGCACTTTCTTACCACCCGGCGGCACGACCATGGCGAAGACCTCCAGGGCGGCGCTCATCGAGGCGACATTGGCGTTATAGCTCTCGTCGACCAGCAGCAGCGGCTTGTCATTGGGGCCGATGCGTATCGTCTGCCCCCGCCCCTCGCCCGCGCCGAACTCCGCAAGCTCGCGAAGCGCGGCGTAGCGGTCCATTCCGGCGAGTTGCGAGACGACCAGCGCCGCGGTGGCATTGGCGATCATGTGCCGGCCGCGAAGCTGCAGGTTGAGGTCGAAGCTGTCTTCGCCATGCGTCACCCGCGCAAAGGTGCGGGGGCCCGCAACCTCCGGCTCGGCGATGCGAAAGTCGGCTTCCTCGTCATAGCCATAGGTGACGACTCGCCCGACACCGATCTCCCGGGCTCGTGCGAACAGGATGTGGAGATATTCGTGATCGGCATTGAGCACGGCCGTGCCGCCCTCCTCCAGACCATCGAAAATTTCAGCCTTTGCTCGCGCGATGTCTGAGATCGAAGGGAAGAACTCGAGATGCGCCGCCGCGACTGTCGTGATCACTGCGATATGCGGACGCACAAGCCCGGCCAGCGGCGTAATCTCGCCCGCGTGGTTCATGCCGATCTCGAAGATGCCGAACTGCGCCTCACGCGGCAGACGCGCCAGCATCAGCGGCACGCCCCAGTGATTGTTAAACGACTTGATCGAATAGTGCGTCTGTCCCGCCCCGGCCAGAACCGTGCGGATCGCTTCCTTGGTCGTGGTCTTGCCGGCGCTGCCCGTCACCGCGATGATGAGGGCTTTGCTCCGGGCTCGCGCGGCTCGGCCCAGAGCGCGCAATCCGTCGAGCGGGTCGGGCACGACGATCAGCCTCTCGCCCGGATGCGCATTGTACCACTCTTCGGACACCAGCGCCGCGGAGGCGCCAGCCGCGAGCGCGGCCTCGACAAACGCGTCGCCGTCGAGCCTCTCGCCCTTGATGGCGACGAACAGCGCTTCGGGAACGATCTCGCGGGAGTCGATGGAGACGGCGGAGAGCGGACCATCGGAAAGTCCTTCGGGCCGTCCTCCGGTTGCGGCGACGGCTTCAGCGACGGTCCAGAGCGGCTGCATCAGAGATCCTTCAACGTCTCTGTGACCACCTCGTGGTCGGAGAAGTGGCGCTTGGTGGTACCAACGATCTGATAGTCCTCGTGCCCCTTGCCCGCAATGAGCAGCACGTCGCCCCGCCGCAGCGAGCGGATGGCGTTCTCGATGGCGAGGCGGCGGTCGCCAATCTCCTCGGCACCGGCTGCGGCAGCCATGATCTGCGCGCGGATGGATGCCGCGTCCTCGGTGCGGGGGTTGTCGTCGGTGACAATCACCCTGTCGGCGAGGCGGCCGGCGATTTCGCCCATCATCGGGCGCTTGCCCTTATCCCGGTCGCCGCCGGCTCCGAAGACCACATGCAGACGGTTCGACGCGTAGGGGCGGAGCGCGGTCAGCGTGGTCTCGAGCGCTACGGGCTTGTGCGCATAATCGACGAAGATCGCCGCACCATTATGCACCGCGACCAGTTCGAGCCGGCCCCGCGCCCCCCTGAGACGGCTCAGGGATTCGATCGCCCGCTTCTTTGGCGCGCCCGTGGCCATGGCGAGGCCCAAGGCAACGACGGCATTGCTCGCCTGGAACGCGCCGGTAAGCGGCAGATGGAATTCTTCGGGCTCCCCGACGAGCCGCCCTGTAACCCGCTGACCATAGCCTTCGTTGACCACTGACTCGATCTCGAACCACGCGCCATCGTAGCCCACGGTCATCAGCGTCGCGCCACGCTCCAGGGCGGCGAACGTGAAAGCGTCATGCGCAGGGTCGTCGACATTGACGATGGCCGCGCCGCCGTCCGCGAGCAGGTTCTTGAACAGGCGCACCTTTGCGTCGCGATACTCGGCCATGTCCGCATGGTAGTCGAGGTGATCGCGACTGAGATTGGTGAATGCCACAGCCCCGAAACGCACACCGTCGACGCGCCGCTGGTCGAGCCCCTGGCTCGAGGCTTCCATGGCGACGTGATCGATACCTTGAGCCCGCAACCGGCCCAGATCGCGATGTAACGACAGAGCATCGGGAGTTGTGAGTTCGCCCGGGGTCAGACCCGCCGCCGTCTCGATTCCTACGGTGCCAACGCTCGCCGCATTGAACCCGCAGGCCGTCCAGATCTGGCGCACGAAGGAGACGATCGACGACTTGCCGTTCGTGCCCGTCACCCCCGCGATGACTTCGGGCTGCGGTGCGTACTGGGTCGCGGCAGCGCGCGCATATGTGGCGCGGACGTCGTCGACGACGACGACCGGTATGCCCGGATCGATTGGCGGAGGCCGATCCGTGACAATCGCGGTCGCGCCCCGGTCTCTGGCTTGCGCAGTAAACGCATCGCCATGCGTTCTGAGGCCGGGGATGGCGAAAAACGCTTCGCCCGGCTGGATGCTGCGACTGTCGGCGTTGACACCCTCCACCTCCAGTGGCGGCGCAGCGACCCCGGCGCCTTCCAGCAGCTCTGAGAGTGCGAATGACACGGCGGGGTCGTCCTTGATGAGGGCGTTAGCGGAGTTCTGGTGGGACAAGCTCTTGGTCCAGAATTTCGTTGAAGTCTGGGCTGATTCCAAGCATCGGCGCCACGCGCTGCACAATCCGGCCGGTTGCCTCACCCGCATTCCAGCCAGCCGTGTGGCCCGATTGCGGGTTCTCGTTGTGCGGTTCGTCCACGAGGATCACCATGGCGTAGCGGGGATTGTCGAGTGGAAAGGCCGACGCGAACACGGCCAGCGTCTTGGAGGAATCGTAGCGGCCGTTGACGACCTTCTCGGCCGTCCCCGTCTTGCCGCCGGCGCGATATCCGGCAGCGAATTTGTTCATGCGCGAGCCTGAGCCTTCGAGCGCGTTGAGACGCAGCAGGTAGCGGATGCGCTCGCTGGTCTCGGGCGAGATCACCCGCACATAGTTCTTCTGCGCCTCCTCCAGTGAACGCTTGTAGAGCGTCGGCACCGGCATGTTCCCTTCGTTCACGAAGCCGGCCACGGCGCGCACCATGTGAAGCGGCGAGATGGACAGGCCGTGGCCGAAGCTGGCCGTCGCGGCAACGATTTCCGAGAAGGTGTCGGGCACCACGGGCTGGCGCCGCTCGGGAAGCTCGATCGGCGCCACTTTGTCGAATTGCACGCGGCTAAGGAAATCGCGAAAATTTTCCTTGCCCAGCGTCTGCATGACTTTGATCGTGCCGATGTTGGAGGAGTATTTGTAGATTTCAGGCACCGTCAGGATGCGGTGCTTGCCGTGGAAATCATCGATCGTATAGCGGCCGAAGCGGACACCGAAGCGCGCATCGAAGCTGTCGGTCAGGCGTACCTTGCCGCTGTCGAGCGCAGCGGCCATCGTCACCGTCTTGAACGTCGAACCGAGTTCATAGATGCCGGAGGTGATCCGATTGAAGCGATCCTTCTGGAGCGCAGTGGCAGGATGATTGGGGTCGAAGTCGGGCAGCGACACGAGACCGACAATCTCGCCCGTCTTTACGTCCATCATCACACCCGCCGCGGCAATCGCACTGTAACGTGACAACGCATCGGTCAGCACATCGTGCATGACGTGCTGCACGCGCAGGTCGATCGAGAGATTGACCGGCTCCAGCGTCGTACCCCGGGCGAGGCCGATGGACTGGAGGAGCGCGACCCCCTCGTCGTCCATGTCCTTTTCCATGCCGGCGATGCCCTGGTTGTCGATGTTTACGGCACCGAGGATGTGCGAGGATTCCGTGCCGCCGGGATAGAAGCGTTTGCTTTCGGTGACGAAGTCGAGGCCGGGGATGCCGAGCTGCATGATTCGTTCCTGGATCGCGGGGGTCAGCTCGCGCTTAATCCAGACGAATCCCTTGTCGCCGGTAAGGCGCTGGCGGAGCCAGTCGATGTTGATTTCGGGCAGAACCGAGTGGATGGCCTGCGCCGCCTCCTCGACATCGATGATGCGCCGCGGCTCTGCGAAGAGCGACGGCACCCGGATGTCGACCGCAAGCTCGAGCCCGTTGCGATCGAGAATGGCGGGGCGCGACGCGGTGATGAGGTCTCTTGTCTGCCCCTCGATGGTGTTGTCTTGCACGACCAGGCCGAGTTGCACCAGGCGACCTGCGACGGCGCCGAAGATCAGGATTAGCGCCGCGACCACCCAGCGGATGCGCGCCTTGGTGAGACTGCGGCGAGTCTTGCGCGAGCCGTCGAGCGCAATCGGTGCGCTACCCTCGAGCATGGCTGCCATCACTCGGCCTCCATGATGAGCTGCTGGATCGGATCGACACCGGCGTCGAGCGCCTCGAACAACTCGTCGAGCGCACTGCTGTCGGGCGCCTGCATGCGCATGGGCAGGACCTCGAACGTGCCGAACTGCTCCTGTGCCAGCGTCTGCAGGTTGAGCTCGGCCACATGACGCGTGACAATTGGGGCGACGTTGGCCGGCTGATTGAGAAACGCCCAATCGGCCTTGAGGAGCGAGAGGTCCGCCTCCTGCCGCTCGATATAGCGCTGCAGCGATGCCTTCTCGTTGGCCGTCTCCTCGACTGAATATTTGAGGGAATAGACTCCGACCAGCGCGCAGATGCTCGTGATGACGAGAACGATGTTGAGCGTCCGGATCATGCCGCCCCCTTGAAGCGCGGCACGCCGAGGCCGGCAAAGCTGATGGCTCGTGCCGGAGCCGCCGAACGGCAGGCATGGCGCAGGATGGCCGAGCGCGCCCGTGGATTGCGAGCTAGTTCGGCTGCGCCGGCTTTCATGGGCTTTGCGACATCGACCCAGCGGCGATCTTCGCTCTTCGCCTGCGGCAGATGTCGCGACTGCGCGGGGCCGCCCTTTTCCGGATCGAAGAAGCGCTTGACGATGCGATCCTCGAGCGAGTGGAAGGTAACGACCACAAGGCGGCCGCCTTCTACGAGCAGACGTTCGCTTGCAAAGAGCCCCTCGACCAACTGGCCGAATTCATCATTCACCGCAATGCGAAGCGCCTGAAAACTGCGCGTCGCCGGATGCACGTCCCCCGGCTTGCGTCCGATGGAGTTTTCAATCAGCCGCGCCAACTCGGCGGTGGTCTCAATCGGCTGCGACGCGCGCGCCGCGACGATCGAATGGGCGATACGGCGGGACTTCCGCTCCTCGCCATAGGCGAACAGAAGATCGGCCAGTTTCGCTTCGGCGAGCCCGTTGACAAGGTCGGCCGCCGTCTCGCCGTCGTTCGCCATGCGCATGTCGAGCGGGCCATCGCGCATGAAGGAAAAGCCGCGCGCCGCCTCATCGAGCTGCATCGAGGAGACGCCGATATCAAGGACGATGCCGTCGACCGGATCCTTGACGAACTGATCCAGTTCCGCAAAGGCGCCGGCTACGAAGTTGAAGCGACTCGCAAATTGCGATTTCAGCGCCTCGGCGAAGGGACGCACGCTCGGATCGCGGTCAATCGCGGTGACGGAAGCGCCGGCTTCGAGCAAGGCACGGGAATATCCGCCGGCTCCGAAAGTTCCGTCAACAATATGGCTGTTGGGTAAGGGAGCGAGCGCTTCCAGCACCTCGGCCAAGAGCACGGGCACATGCGGCACGCTCTGCTCGCTCGTGTCCGGCCTGGGCATTCCCCGCAATCACTCCCATCCGGCACTCGGGCCGGTACGCAATAGTTGGCTAAGCATGTCCGAGTGCGGTTGAGATTCCATTAAGCAAACGCGGCGGGAGGAAGGCGCCAGTTGACCTGTAAGCCGGGTTCTGTAGGGTCAGCCGGAGCTGACGTGATGGCCATTCCTCTGCAGGCCGGATTGCTGCGGCCTTTGAGCAACCAACCCGGACGACCGGCCTCGAAACCGGCCTGGGGTTGCCGCCCCCGCGTCGTCCCTATTTGGTCTTGCTCCCGGTGGGGTTTGCAATGCCGGCGCCGTTGCCGGAACCGCGGTGCGCTCTTACCGCACCCTTTCACCCTTACCCGGCAAAGCCGGGCGGTCTGCTCTCTGTTGCACTTTCCCTGGGGTCGCCCCCGGCGGCTGTTAGCCGTCACCGTATTTCGATGGAGCCCGGACTTTCCTCCCCGCCTGCAATCGGGACACAACCACCAGTGCACAGTGCACTGGAGGCAGGGTCCGATTGATGGCGGGGCGGCCATCCGGTCAACTGGCGCCCGCGTATGTGCGGGCGAAATGCCGTGACGTCAAGCCGCGGCGCGGGGCGGCGGCAGCTTGATGATCTGGTTGTAGGCATGATTGATCGCCTGCATGCGTGCCGTGGCGACGTCGATCAACTCCTCCGGCACGCCCTTGGCGATCAGCCGGTCGGGATGGTGCTCGGCAACGAGCAGGCGATAAACGCGCCTCACCTCGTTGCGGTCCGCCGTGGGCGCCAGTCCGAGCACCACATAGGGATCGACCCCCTGATCGAAATAGACATGCTGGCTGGCGATCTGTTCGAACCGCGCCTCATCAAAGCCGAATATGTCGCTGACCGATTTGAGGTAATCGAGTTCGGCCTCATGCACCATGCCGTCGGCGGAGGCGATGTAAAAGAGGCTGTCGAGCACGTGCTCGAGGGTATCGGGCTCACGGGCAAAGAAGCGGCCGATCTTCCTGGCATAGGCCTCGTAGCCGGCGACGTCCTGCTTGGCGAGATCGAAAACCCGGTCGACCTTCTGCTCGATGGCCGGTGGAATTTCGACAGTGCGCTTGAAGGCCCGGGTTTCCGATGCGGTGGCAACGCCGTCGGCGATGGCCATCTTGGCGGAGAGGGCAATGAGGGCGAGCGTAAAGGCCGCGTCCCTGCCCCCGGGCAGCCAGGTGTCGGGGTCGAGCAAATTCGCGAGCGAACCCGCCACGCCCGTGCGGCCGCTTACAGACCCAACGATGTCAGCAAGACGCTGCCAAACCGAAGGCATGACCCCCGCTCCGTTTCGGGCCGGACCATAGTCGGGCCGCTCCGGCAGGTCAAAACAGGGTGAAGCTCTGCGGAACGTCGTCGCTCTCCTCGAAGAGGCGGTCGAGACGCTGACGCCGCGACTCGCGCGTCAGCCGGCTGCCATTGGGGCCCTCGTTCAAATAGAACCCGTCGGGATCGTAATTGGTCGAGCGCTCGGTGACCGTGGCGCTGCTGCGCCCGCCGCCGTCGAGAATGCCGCGCTCCTCGAGATACTGCCGAAGTCCTTCGGCGTCCCAATTGGCCGAATCGTCGACGATGGGCGCGGGCGGCACCGGTCCCGCCGATTTGGGTTCGACGATCGACCCCGTGAGCGTCTCGTCGACAATGACGACGGGCTCAATGGGGGCGCTCGCAGCGGGCTCGGTCACGACGGGCGCACGAAGACTCGGCTTGGGCCGCGCCCAGGACGGGAACGGCGTCGGGGCCGCAGCGGGCTCAGGGAGCGAGGCGACCTGCGTGTCGCTCTTTTCCGGTGTGGCGCCCTTGACGGGCGTATCGTCTTTGCCCGGCGCGTCGTCGTCGGAAATGTAGTCGGGCAGCGGCTTGCCCGTCTCAAGGAACCTGTCGACCGGATCGCCTGCCGGCGGCGTGCTGCCCGCCGGTACGATGCTGATGCCGTCCTTGGTCTTGATGGTGGTGACGGTCCTGGTCGGCTGCACCTGGGCGGGCGCGACCGAGGCGGTCCTGACCGGCTCGATATCGGAGGTGAGCACCGCGGCGGACTCCCCGCCGGCACTCAACCGGCCGGTGATGTAGTCGGCCGAGGGGACGGCCACGATCACCGCGAGCCCCGTCCAGGCGAGGCCCCAGGATACTTTTGAGCTGAGTTTCATCTGCTGCGTTCCGCTCACTCGCGCCCCCGCGCCAGCCGCGCCTTGGAGGCGATAAACATGGCCATACTGTGAATGCGGCCATTCACAGCGCAGTGTCGGATGGGCTGGCTGAACCGGGACTGAACGGAAAAGCCGATGGCGTGCGACAATATGGTCACGCCGGCCGCACCCCCAGGAGCCGCGCCAGCGCGAGGACGAGCGGCGAGCGGTTGAGCGTATAGAAATGGAACTCGGTGATCCCTTCGTCGACGAGCTCGAGTACCTGCTCGGCAGCAACTGCCGAAGCGACCAGCGCATGCGTCTCGGGGTCGTCCTCGAGGCCGTCGAAGCGCTCGGCCAGCCACTTCGGAATCGACGCGCCGCAGCGCGAGGCAAAGCCCGAAATCTGCCGGAACGAATGGATCGGCTGGATCCCGGGAACGATGGGCTGGGAGATGCCCGCCCTCTGCGCCCGCTCGACGAAGCGGAAGAAGTCGGCATTCTCGAAGAACATCTGGGTGATGGCACGCGTCGCACCGAAATCGAACTTGCGCTTCAGATTATCGATCTCGACATCCCAGCTCGGCGCCTGAGGATGCTTTTCGGGATAAGCGGAAACCGAGATGTCGAAGTCGCCGATCCGACGGATACCCTCGACCAGTTCGGCGGCCGATCTGTAGCCTTGGGGATGCGCGACGAAGGGCTTGCCGACGCCCTCGGGCGGATCGCCGCGCACCGCGACGATGCGCGTGATGCCCGCGTCCCTGTAGCCACGAACGACGGCATCGACCTCGGCCTTTGAGGCGCCCACGCAGGTCAGATGGGCGGCTGCGTTCACGCCCGTCTGCGACTGGATCTGGCTCACCATGCGCAGCGTGCGCTCGCGCGTCGTGCCGCCGGCGCCATAGGTCACCGACACGAAGCGCGGATGGAGCGGCGCGAGCTTGGTGACCGAATCCCAGAACCGCTCTTCCATCGCGTCGGTCTTGGGCGGAAAGAATTCGAACGAGACCTGATGCGGTGGGCGGCTGTCGCCGAACTGGCGGCTGGCACGGAGATCGCTCGGTACGTTCATATGGAATCCTGTTCGTCTCGAAGGCGCCAGAGGCACACGGTGAGCCCCCCGGCGGTGGTCGGCGGAAAACTTGTGAGATCGGTGACGACGAGCCCGGCCGTGCGGGCCCAGCCCTGCATCTGCGCTTCGCTGAGGCCGAGGCGCCGATGCGCATGCTCGGCGCGCAGGAATTCGAGCTCATGCGGCGCGAAGTCGATGATCAGCATTTCGCCGCCCGGCTGGAGCGCGCGGCGGGCCTGGGCGACGGCGCGGCCGGGATCGTCGAAATAGTGCAGCACCTGGTGGATGACGATAAGGTCGGCGCGGCCGGCGGTGCCGTCGAGATCGGCGATGTCGCCGAGGCGGACCTGGGCGTGGGAAATGTTGGCGGCGGTCAGCTTGGCGCGCGCGACCGCGATCATTTCACGGCTGGCGTCGACGCCGATGCCGCGCCGGTAATGGTCCTTGAGCAGCTCGAGCATGCGGCCGGTGCCCGTGCCCAGATCGATGAGAAGGTCGACCACCCTGCCCTCGAGCGCCGCGAGGATCGCGGCCTCGACCGCCTCCTCGGGTACGTGCAGGCGGCGGAACTCGTCCCAGCGCTCGGCGACCTTGGCGAAATAGGCCGCCGCCTGCGCCTGCTGCGCGGCACGCACGGCCTCGAGCCGCACGCGGTCGCGCAGCCGGCCCGCGTCGTCCGCATCGAGCTCGGCGACGAGCCAGCGGCCGAGCTCGGCCGCAGCATCGGATTCGGCGAGGCGATAATATGCCCATGCCCCCTCCGCGTTGCGAATGACCAGCCCGGCATCGGCCAGCAATTTCAGGTGGCGCGAGACGCGAGGCTGGCTCTGGCCGAGGATTTCGGTCAAATCCTTGACCGAGTGCTCACCTTCGGCGAGGAGAGCGAGCAGCCGTAGACGGGTTGTTTCACCCGCCGCCCGCAGCGCCCCCACCAGTGTCACGGCATCCGCCAAATCGGCCTCCAATCATATAAAGATATCTTTATATGCCCTGAGATGCAAAGTGTTTGCTCTCGATTTTCGTCTCGGGCGAGCGAACCTGCCGGGCCGCCCTGGGGCTCCCGGTTTTGGGGGTGCTCCTTCCCCCTGGGGGAAAGAGCGGGCGAGGCGGGACCATTGGTCC
>CAZASR010000073.1:0-13452 GCA_964487765.1 uncultured Devosia sp.
CCCGCGACCCCCTGATTACAAATCAGGTGCTCTACCAACTGAGCTATACCGGCGCAGCGGCTCTGCTAGCACCGGTGGGGCGGCGGTTCAATGCACGTGCTTGGGTGCGGCGTCGGCGGGCTCGCGTGGCGCGATGGGACGCCGGGCCTTGCCGACGGCGACGCGGTTGCGACCGAACTGCTTGGCCTCATAGAGCGCGATATCGGCTTCGGCGAGCCAGGTGGCGGCCGTCTCGCCCAGCGCGGGATTTGGCGCCACGCCCATGCTGACGGTGGCGCGGACCTCGGTGCCGCCGACATCGACGATCGTCGATTCGATCGCCCCGCGGATGCGTTCGGCCGCCTCGCGCGCTTCCTCGGCGCCGGTTTCGGGCAGGAGTAGTGCGAACTCTTCGCCGCCCAGCCGGCCGAACAGATCGGACTGCCGCATGTTGGCCATGCAGGCATTGGCGATGGAGACGAGCACCGCATCGCCGGCCGGATGGCCGAAACGGTCGTTGATGGCGCGGAAGTGGTCGACGTCGATGGCGACCAGCGTCGAGGGTCTGTCGTAGCGGCCGGCGCGGCGGAACTCCTTTTCGAGCTCGGCGAAGAAGCCGCGACGGGTCAATGCACCGGTGAGTGAATCCAGGCGGGCGATCTGCTGCAGCTCGAACTGCTCGACGACGATCTCGGCGAGCTTTTTCATGATCTCGCCCTGCCCGCGATCGAACTGGCGCGGCTCGTTGTCCATCGCGCAGAGCGAACCGATGTTGTAGCCATCCGGTGTCGTCAGCGGCACGCCGAGATAGCTGCGGATGTGCGATGACCCGGTCACCAGCGGATTGCCGGAAAAGCGCGGATCGTACCGCGCGTCGGCGACGGCGAAGGCGCCCAGCTGGGTGATGGTCTGGCTGCAGAAGGCGCCGGCGCGGGGCAGCTCCGCGACGCCCAGCCCGCGCGCGGCCTTGAATACCTGCCGGTCGGAATCGATGAGACTCACCGCCGCCACGGGCACGCCCAGCACCTGCTGGACGAGCTCGACGATGCGCAGGAACGGCCGCGTTTCGCCCGGCTCGCGAAACGCGTAGCGGCGCAGGGCAGCGATACGACCCTCTTCGTCGGTGAGCTTTTCGGTAATGTCCATGGCGCGTCCACGATGTGCGAGAGACTATGGTGCCCGCGCTTCGTTAGAGCTTGCCGAGTGCCCCGGGCGGCATTCGAGCGGCCGGGCAAACCTCGCGTTAACCCTGGCGGCGCTGGCGCTGGGCGAAGGGCACGTGCTAGGCAATCGCCACTAGGGATGGAGGGGCATTGGATTTGCAGGACTTTTCGCCCGACCGCGTCAGCTTCGTGTCGAGCGGCACGGCCGAGGCCAATGCCGCCATGGGCCGGCTGCGCTCGCTCTACGGCGATTGCGGTGCGGAAAAGGCCCAGGTGATCGTGGCGCTGGGCGGCGACGGGCTGATGCTGCAGACGCTGCACGAGATGATGGCGCGCAAGGTGCCCGTGTTCGGCATGAATTGCGGCTCGGTCGGCTTCCTGATGAACGACTTCGACGAGGAGGAGCTGGTAGAGCGGCTGCGCAGCGCCAAGCCGACCCGGATCAGGCCACTCTCGATGCATGTCACGGACGTCGACGGCCGCACTTTCGATGCGCTGGCGCTCAACGAGGTCTCGCTGTTTCGCACGACCTATCAGGCGGTGAAGGTGGAGATCATCGTCGATGGCCGTACGC
Organism: uncultured Devosia sp.; assembly: GCA_964487765.1. GTDB lineage: Bacteria > Pseudomonadota > Alphaproteobacteria > Rhizobiales > Devosiaceae > Devosia_A. The sequence continues at coordinate 1,717 of CAZASR010000073.1, forward strand.
AGATGCAGGAGCTGATCTGCGATGGCGTTCTCCTCTCGACGCCCGCCGGCTCGACCGCCTATAATTTGTCGGCGCACGGGCCGATCCTGCCGATCGACTCGCCGCTGCTGGCGCTCACGCCGATTTCGCCGTTCCGGCCGCGGCGCTGGCGCGGCGCCATTCTCGCCAATACGGTGGTCGTGACATTCCGGGCGCGCGAAACCGACAAGCGGCCGGTGAGTGCGGTGGCCGACAATGTCGAGTTCAAGAACATCGCCGAGGTCGTCGTTCGCGAGGACCGCACCCACCAGGTCACGCTGTTATTCGACCCCGGTACGGGGCTCGAGGAACGCGTCCTCTCCGAGCAGTTCCGGTACTAGATGAGCACTGAGGGTTGGCCCTTTCCGTGGCCCGAGAATCGTATCGCGCGTTATACCGCGTGCCGGACGGCGGGCCCGCTCGAGATCGACGGCAGGCTGGACGAGGAGAGCTGGCGGCTAGCGCCACGCTCGCCGCGCTTCGTCGATCTGATCACCGGCAAGCCGACGATCCACGACACGCGGGCGGCCGTGCTGTGGGACGACGCGTGCCTCTATGTCGGCTTCTGGGTGGAGGAGCCGTTCGTCGAGGCGACGCTGACCGAGCGCGACGCGCTGGTATGGACCGAGAACGACGTCGAGCTTTTCGTGGCCGGTAAGGACGCCTATTACGAGCTCGAGATCAATCCGCTCGGGACGATCTATGAAGCCCTGTTCGTGTGGGAGGAGGCGTATGAGCGCGGCGGCTTCAGCGCAGCCCCCGAATTCGCGCGCACGGCGGACGGGGCGCAGCCTTTCAATGGCGTCGGCTTCGACAGGCACCCGCGCGGGCCGCGGCTCGGCTTCTTCCGCTGGGATATGCCGGGGCTAAGAGCGGCGGTTTCGGTCGACGGGACCGTCAACGACAATACCGACCGCGATCGGGGGTGGACGGCGGAGATCGCGATCCCCTGGAGCAGCATGAGCTGGCTGGCATTGGGTGACGGGCGCGCCCTGCCGCCCCGCGATGGCGATGTGTGGCGCATGGATTTCTCGCGCTTCAACAAATATCGCGAAGCGCCGCCGGCGGACGATTCAGGAGGCTGGGCGTGGAGCGCGCATGGCGCGTGGGACTCGCACATCCCCGAGCTGTTCCCCTACGTCCACTTCTCGACGCGGACGATCGGCGACCGCTAAGCCTACGAGATGGGGGGAACGGGAGAACGCGTTGCGCCACCTCCCATTCTCACATGTAGCGCGCAAGGGGGTTGCTTCAAGCCCCCTGCCCCGCCGTAAGAAGCGCGCCTCTTTCATCGAGACGAGGGTGCAGGAATGATGCGACATCAGGTGGTGATCGCGGGCGGCGGACCGACGGGCATGATGCTCGCGGCGGAACTGGCGCTGGCGGGCATCGACGCCGCGATCGTCGAGCGGCGGACGACGCCGGAGCTGCTGCGACCGGGCGCACTGGGTCTTCATGCGCGAACGATCGAAGTGTTCGACCAGCGTGGTATCGCCGACCGCTTTCTCGCGGAGGGCCGGACGGCGCAGGTCGCCGGGTTCGGCACCACGCGGCTCGACATCAGTGATTTTCCCTCGCGCCATCCCTATGGCCTCGCGCTGACGCAAAAGCACATCGAGCGCATCCTCGCCGGCTGGGTGGAGGAACTCGGCGTGCCGATCCATCGCGGGCGGGAGATCACCGGGTTCAGGGAAAGCGCCGACGGCGTCCAACTGCTGCTCGCCGATGGCGAGACTGTGGAGGGACTCTACCTCGTCGGCTGCGATGGCGGGCGCAGCGTGATCCGCAAGGGCGCCGGCATCGGCTTTGTCGGATCCGACCCGACGCTCAGCCATCTGATTGCCGAGGTGGAATTCACCGAGGAGCCGCCGCGCTGGGGATTCTTCGACGACCCGCTGGGCCGGCACGCGTTGAGCCAGCTCGAAGACGGCAAGAGATGCGGCGTGATGCTGACCGAGCAGGAATTGGAGCACGACCGCGAGCCGACACTCGCCGATCTCCGCGCGGCGATGATCGCGGTGTGGGGCACCGATTTCGGCGCCCACAATCCTGGGTGGGTTTCGCGCTTCACAGATGCGGCGCGGCAGGCCGAGGCTTACCGCAAGGGACGCGTCCTGCTCGCCGGGGATGCGGCGCACATCCACTATCCGGCGGGCGGACAGGGGCTCAACACCGGCGTGCAGGATGCTGTCAATCTGGGCTGGAAGCTGGCGCAGGTGGTGAAAGGGAGCTCACCCGACAGCCTGCTCGACACCTATCACGCGGAGCGGCATCCCGTCGCCGCACGCGTCTTGCGCTACACCTTGGCTTCGGTTGCGCTCGGGCGCACCGACGACCGATCCAAGGCGCTCGCTAGCGTCGTAGCGGAGCTTCTTGCTTTGGATCAGGCTCGCAAGCTCGTGGGCGGAATCATGTCAGAACTCGACATCGTCTACGATTTCGGCAGCGGCCATCCGCTGCTCGGGCGCCGAATGCCTGACCTCGATATCATCATCGGCGACGATCCGGTACGGGTCTACGCGCTGCTGCATGAGGCGAGGCCGGTTTTGCTCAATCTGAGTCGCCCGGGCAGCCTCGACCTTGGCGGTTGGGCCAATCGGGTGCGAGTGGTCGAGGTGCGCTACGAAGGCTTGTGGGAGCTGCCGGTCGTGGGTGTCGTCACGGCGCCGGCGGCGGTGCTGGTCCGACCGGACGGCCACGTGGCATGGGTCGGCGACCACACGGAGACGGGACTTAACGAAGCGCTGGCGACGTGGTTCGGCACGCCCGCCAATTAGGCAGCCGGGAGCGCCAGACGATCGCCGGGCTCGATCACCGGCATCGGCCGGTCAGCGTTGGCGTCGTCCGCGAAAGTGGACATCACGCCGCGAGCGGCGCGCCGGGCCAGAGCGACGTTCTGCTCGCTGAGATAGGCGAACGCATCCTCGAGCTCGGGCGGAATGACTCCGTCGTGCTCGACGATCAGTTCTTCGGTCAGGGCCGTGACGACGAAGTGGCGCGCCGTGATGTCGTCGGCGAGATCGGCGGCACGGGCATGGAAGATCAGCCGCGCGATGAGGTTCGACACACCCGGGCTGAGGCCGCAGCGGGACAGCAGCGCGTTGAGCGCCGGACGACCGCCGGTTTCGAGGATGGTGAAGACCTTCTCGCGCGGCGCATTGGCGAGGGTGGCAAGGCAGTCGGCAAAGAACATCACATGGCCGTTGACGACGGCGTGCAGCATGACTCGCGCCGAAACGCGCTCGGTCGCGATCAGCTCCGAGGCGAACGGCGTTCTGCCCGTGACGGCTTCGCCCTCGCCGATCCCGGTCAGCGCCGTGTCCATCGCGTCCCGAAGCAACCGCTCCAGCCGAACCGGGGCGACGGCGCCTTTCACGATGCGGGCGACGCGCAGGCAGGCGACGGAGGCTTCGACCATTGCGAGGCGGGCCCCGGCAGGCAGGTCCTCGCGGTCGAGCAAGGCGCCGCGCAGCTCCGCATCGGCCTCGCCCTGATCGGCGGCTAGATTTGCGAGCAGCGCACCCGGTATGGCGACATCGCTCCGACGCAGGATCTTGAGCGTCACCGACCGCACCTCGCGGGCGAGCAAGGCTTCGGCGACGCGCGGGCTGATCGTCTCGCGCAAGGCAACGGCGTGCAGCATGGTGACGCTCGCCTTCCGGATGAACGTGATGAGGTCGGCGTCGATGAGTGCGGGGGAATATTGCGCGACGGCACGAGCGATGACCTCGCTGTCCTGCAGCAGCGCGAGCAGGATCGGTCGCGGCGCCTCTACCGCGTGAAGCAGGCCATAAGCCAGCGCCCCGCGCACCCGCACCGAGGGATCGTCGAGAAAGCCGATCAGCGCTGCGTAAAGGGCGGCGTGCTCATCGGCCGGACCATCGTGGAGGAGATAGGCTTGCGCGGCCAAATGCGCCGACTGTCCGCGCTCCTCGCTGTCGCCGGAACGGCTCAAAGCGACGAAGTCCTGATACGCAACCATTGTTGTCTCCGACGACCCGGAAACAGCCTATACGGCCAAGATTTAAGGAACGGTTCACCCTGTTTGGTACGAGGGCGTTAACCCTAGTCGCGACGGTAAAGCTGTGTGACGAACAGGGCCTGAGGCTGGTTGCTCATCAGCACGCGGGGCTGCGGAATGCCCGAATCGGCACGATCAGTGACCCCGCCCGCGATGGGCATGCTGTACCCCTGCGGCGATGGCGCGGCGGATCGGGCTTCGGCGACGGCCGCTGTTTGCGGGACCAGAGGCGGCGGCGCCGGAAGCGGCACGAAGCCGACTTCGATGTCCATTGGTGCCGCGGCCGGCGACGATGATTCCACGACCGGATCTGTCGCGGCGTAGGACATCAGCGGCTCGGAGACTTCCGGCACGACAAGCGACTGCAGCGCCTCGGTGGCGATCAGCGGCTCGGGAACGACGCGGGGCGCTTCATTGCTGAAGAACGACGTGAACGACATGTCTTCCCGGCTGAAGCGCGACGGCACGGCCTCCGTGGACCATCGACCGGGTTTCGACTGGGCCAGTTGCTGAGTCGCGAAGCCTGAATCGTCGGCGATGGTGGTCTCGGGAACCCCGACGTGCATCGCAACGAGGGCGCGGTAGAGCTGCTTGATGCTCCGTGGGTCGCCTCCGGCATAAAAGATCTGCGGATTCGCCTTGGCCTGCTTCGGAAAGAGCTTCGCGGCGCTCTGGTCGGGATCGGCGAGGCCGGCGCGAAACAGCTTCTCGGCACCCTGTGGGCCGAGGAAATGCGCGATATAGAGCTCACCCGGGCTTGGATGTTTGCCGAATTTCGCGGCTAGATACTCGCCATTGGACTGCGTGAAGGCGGCCGCCAGATCGGCTGCAATCTGCGGGTTCTCGCGCAGTGCGAGAATTTCCTTCCGCAACGCCTTGTTTCGGACGACATAATCCCCGTCGCCATCGACGGAAATCGCGTCGGCATAGTGCTGGTAGCCGAGCCGCGGCCCCTGCTCTTTCATCACCTGGAGCCAGGTGGATTCGAGGAACTGGAACAGTCCGACCGCCGACGAGCTTGGCGCCTTGGCTTCCGGATCGAGGCTCGATTCGCGGATGGCCGTCTGCAGGAGATAGTCGAAATCGACGTTCGATTTGTCCCCGGCGCTGTTGAGCACCTGGGCAAGGCCCTGCGGTACGGCGATCGGCGAAACGCCCATTTGGGGAATCCAGGGTGAGGCTCTCGGTTAACAAAGCCCTAAGAGCCGTTAACGGGCAGTTAACCCTGCCAGCGGCTCACCACCTTTGCGAGGTCGGGACGATCTCGATCCTCGATCACGGTGGCCGGCGTGCCGATGTGGACGAAGCCGACGAAACGCTCGCCGCCGCGCGCGCCGAGCATGGACTGGGCTTCGGTGTCGAAGCCGTACCAGCGGTTGGTCCAGCTCGCCGCGTAGCCGAGCGCGAATGCGGCGTGGCTCAGATTGAAGCAGACATTGCCGGCCGAGAGCAGTTGCTCCATTTCGGGCGCCTTGGGATTGGGCTTGGGCGAAAGGATGACCCCGATCGTCACCGGCGCCGGCAGGAACTGCTTGCGCTCGACGTCGAGCGAGGCCTCATCGATGTCCGGTCGGCGGGATTTCTGAATCTGCGCCAGACGCTCGCCGGCCGCCAATCGGGCGTCACCTTCGATCACGACCAGCCGCCAGGGAACGAACTTGCCATGATCCGGAACGCGCGTGCCGATCGTGAGTATTTCCTCGAGTTCGGCGGGACTGGGACCTGGATCCTTGAGAAAGGCGATCCCGACGGAGCGGCGGGTCCTGAGGTAGTCGCGCAGGGCGGGAATGGCTGGCATGGTCGGGTCCTTGCGAGTGGGTGGCCCTTATGACACAGCTTTTCCCCAATCCAAGGGTAGCGGTGCCGCTCGGGCGGGGTGGATTTCGGGGAATGAATTGAAGGTTTTGCGCTGGATTGCAGTACTCGGCCTGTTGGGCGCGACCTCGGCCGCCGCGCAGCAGGCTCCGATCCCGCGCCCTACACCGCTGTTCCTCGCACCGCAGGCGACGGACGAACCTGCCGAGCCGGCCGCATCCGCCGAAACGCCGCCTGCTCCGTCGACTGCTGCCGAAGCAATCGACACGGCCACGTCCGACCCCCAGCCGGTCGTCCTCTCCGCCATGGTCACCGATGGTGGCCGCCGGATCGACCAGGGGCTTGTCTGGCGCATCTTCACCACCAAGACCGACTCCGCGGGTCAGCTCGAGCTAACCGCGAAGTCGGATGCACCGGTCGCACGATTTGAACTTGCGCCCGGCAATTACGTGGTGCATGTCGCCTATGGCCGCGCCCAGGCAACCGACACCATTACCGTCGCCGAAGGCACGACTTCCAAGAATATCGTGCTCGAAGCAGGCGGACTGCGGCTCAACGCAGCCGTGACCGGCGACGTGCCTATCCCCATCAACCTGCTGCATTTCGACGTGTTTACTGCCGGCACGTCCGATACCGATCGGGCGATCGTGGCGCAGGACATCGGCGCCAACGACATCCTCACGGTGAACGCCGGCACCTATCACATCGTCTCCTATTTCGGCGACGTGAATGCCGTGGTGCGGGCCGATCTTAGGGTCGAGCCCGGGCAGCTCACCGACGCGACGCTCTACCACCGCGCCGCGCAGACCTCGTTCAAGCTGGTGAGCGAAGCGGGCGGCGAGGCCATTGCCGACATCGACTGGACGGTGAAGACCGTCGACGGCACGACGGTGTACCAGAGCACGGGCACGTTTCCCTCCACTGTCCTCCAGGAAGGCGACTATCTCGTCTTCGCCAAGCGGGGCGAGATCGTGTTCAACCGTGAATTCGAAGTGACGCCGGGCACGCCCCGCGAAATCGAAGTTCTCACGGCAGTTTATTAGTGCGGTATTAGCGGGGTTTATTGCTGACCCCACCGGCAATGCTATAAGCGCCCCATAGACCGCCGGGGGGCGGGACATCGATGGCAGCTCAACCGGACCGTAAGCTGGTCCCGATCGTTTCGCTCGATGTGGTCGGCTATTCCCGACTGACCGAGCTCAATGAGCGGCAGACCCTGCGTCTTGTGCAGCGGGTCTACGACCGGCTGGTCGCGCGCACGATCGGCCGCCAGGGCGGCAAGGTCTTCAAGACGATGGGCGACGGGTTGCTGGCCGAGTTCCAGAGCGTCATGGCGGCGGTCGAGTGGGTCGCGGCGCTACAGCGCGAACTCTACGAACGGCGGCTCACGGTGCCTGGAGGCGGGTATCTGCAGATTCGCGCCGGCGTGGTGCTCGCCGACGTACTCGTGGCCGGCGACGACCTCTACGGTTCCGGTGTGAACCTTTCGGTGCGCGTCCAGGCGCTGTCGCCGCCTGGCGGTATGGCGATCACCAAGTGGATGTACCAATATCTCGACGGCCGCACCGATTTGCAGTTCGTCGATCTCGGACCCACCGAGCTCAAGAACGTCTCGCGCACCGTCCGCCTCTATATCTGGCATCCCGAAGGAATCGCGAGGAAGCCGAAAGCGGCTATCGGCGCGGAGCCGGCGGGAACACCGCAATCGACCCGGCCGTCGGTGGTTGTGCTGCCCTTCGACAATCTCTCGGGCGAGGCCGATCAGGGATATTTCGCCGACGCCGTGGTCGAAGAGATCACCGCGACGCTGTCGCGTATCAAGGACTTCTTCGTTATCGCCCGCAATTCGGCCTTCGCCTACAAAGGTCGGCCCGTCGATATCCGCCAAATTGGCCGGGAACTAGGGGTCCGGTATGCGGTCGAGGGCAGCGTGCGCCGCGTGGGCGAGCGCGTTCGTATCACGACGCAGCTCGTCGAGACGGATACGGCCAATCATATCTGGTCCACCAGGGTGGACGGCGCGGTGTCCGATCTGTTCGACCTGCAGGACAAGGTGGCCGCGGAGGTCGCCAGTGCCATCCAGCCCTCGATCCGGCGGGTGGAAGTCGAACGGGCCCGAAGCAAGCGGCCCGAAACGATGGCTGCCTATGACCTCGTGATGCGCGCCCTGCCCCACCTGTGGGCCCATCGCATGGCCGAGAACCCGCAGGCGATCGCCTTCCTGACTCGAGCCCTCGAACTCGAGCCGAACTATGGACTGGCGGCAGCGTTGAGCGCCTGGGCGCACGGCCAGCAGGTCGCCTATAACTGGGCGACGGACGTGGCGGCCGAGCGCGCGGAAGGCGAGCGGCTGATCGAACTCGCGGCGCAGACGGCCGGCGATGATCCCACTGCCCTTGCCGCGCTCGCCTCCGGCATGATGCAACTGGGCTCCGATGTACAGCAGGCCGTCATCCTGGCCCAGCGGGCGCTGAAATTGGATCCCAACCACGCTTGGGCCTCGATGCGGCTGGGCTACGGGCTCGTCTATCTTGGGCGCCCGGAGGAAGGGCTCGAGGCGTTCGAGCAGGCGGCACGGCTGTCGCCGCTCGATCCGTTCGCCTTCAACGTCCATCTCGGCATGGGCCTCGCGCACTTTTCGGCCGGGCGACCCGACAAGGCGATCGACATGGCCCGGCAGGCACTCGCCGAACGCCCGGGCCTCACCTGGCCCTATCGCGACCTCGCGACCTATTACGCTGCGACCGGGAAGATAGACCAGGCCAAAGACGCGCTGCAGAAGTTTGCCTATCTGCGCCCGGCGATGACTGCCGCCACGCTGCGGGACAATCTGCGGTTCATGCAGCCGGCGCTGCTCGATCGCTATGTGGGCGGCCTCCAGCAGGCGGGACTCGCCTAGGGGTTAACGCTTACTTTCGGCGTCCGCTCGAATGCCCCGCCTGGTATTGGTTGGTTCGCAAAGCGGCGCGGGCATGATGACAGCGTCGTCATCTCTGTGCCCTCGGGGTTCGCGTGCTTAACCGGCGAGAACAGCGGCTGCAGCCGCGCCGCAACACAATGATCGTGGCCACCATCGTGTTCGACAACGGGCGTACCCGGCTCGATTGCGTGATCCGAAATCTGAGCGAGGGTGGCGCCAAGCTCGAATTTGCCACGGTGCGCGGCATCCCGCAGGCGTTCGACCTGCTGGTGCCCGGGCATCGTCCGCAACATTGCCGCGTTGCGTGGCGCGCGCTCAAGGAAATGGGCGTGCAGTTCATGCCGAGTTCCTGAGCGTTCAAACTGGGTTCAGGTCGCGGAGCCTATGGACCGTCGGAGTGCACAACCGATTGGGAGTCCCATGAGCGAGCGCGCATTCGTCATCGCCGGCGACGGCCCCGCGGTGATTGCCAACGATATCGATGATGACAGCTATCGCGCCGCTACGCACAGCGTGCCAGTGGGCGTGCAGGTGCCGACACGCAGTCACGCCGACGTCGAAATGCGGTTCATGCTCGAAGACGGCACGCTCGAATTCATGATCGGTGGCGCCGCGGCATATATCGGCGCACCCAACCTCGTGCGCGTGCCGCCCGGTGTCCCCTACGCCTACCGCAATGTCGGCGAGCACACGGCACGTCTGCTCGTCCGCGCCGGCCGGCCGGGTCCAAGCCACAAGATGATCGCGCCTGCATCGAATACGCAGCCTTAGGCCGTCCTTTATGGGATCATGAGATTCGGGAGACGAAGTCATGACCGAACCGCGATGCCAGGAACTCGCGCTGTCCCGCGAAAAGTTCGGCCACCTTGTCCTTCATCTCGCCGGTAACCTCTTGCCCCCTGCCGCCAGCCGAGTTCACGGGTTCGACCACGTCGCGATAGCCGTCGAAGCGGCCGACGCCGATATGCTCTTCGACTTGCCGCAGCAAGCCAATGGGATCCCGCCGCACCTCGCCAAAGGGTAAGTAAAGGATGCGATCCTGACCGAAATGTCGTTCCCATCGGGGGATGTTGGATTTGTAGTCGCCGCGACGGAAATAGCGGCGTGACGCAATAACCTTTTCGAGAGGGCTTCCCTTTCGGGTGCCGTAACGAAGGGCCGAAACACCCCGGTCCACGGGATCACGAATGATGTAGATGAGGCGGGCCCGCGGTGCGACGCGCTTGACGTGCTCGATCCCCTCGTCCGGCAGTGCGCAGTAAAGTGGCGTGATATCCCCCGTCACCGCATTGTCGTGTCCCGAAAAGATGTGGCGGTACCAATCGTCGGTGAAGGCGAAGTCGGGGTCCTTGATGCGGCTGAGCCAGTTGATGCGCTCAGGGTCGCTGGGGGTCGCGGTCTCCGCATTCCGCAGCTCGAGGTCAACGGCCTGCCGGATGCTTTTTAGCCATTTCTCACGCTTCATCCCCAAATAAAGGACGTCGAAATAGTGGACCTCCTTGAGCGGCGAGAACCGCACCTCGGGGTGCTGGCGAAGCATGGCCCACAGCCAGGTCGTGGCGGCCTTCTGCGCCCCTATGCCTATGAAGTCGACCATTCGGCCTCCCGGTGATTGCGCCGAGCTATTTGCTGCAAACCAAGGGGTTGTCGAGTCCCCCTCACGCCTGCCCCGATGCGCGCTTAAGGAGAAGCGTCTTTTCCTGTTCGTTCTGGGTCATTTCGGCAGCGCGGGCAAATTCTGCGCGGGCTTCGTCGTGACGGCCGAGCTTGGCGAGAAAGTCGCCGCGGACGCTGGGGAGGAGGTGATAGTTACGCAACTGCGGCACGTCCATGATCGGATCGAGCAGCCTCAGGCCGGCCTCGGGGCCGAAGGCCATGGTGTGGGCGACGGCGCGGTTGAGCTCGATGATCGGCGATGGCGTCACGATGGCGAGTTCGTCGTAAAGCGCGGCGATCCGGTGCCAGTCCGTATCATCGGGGCGGCGCGCGCGGGCATGGCACGCGGCGATCGCGGCCTGCAGCGTGTAGGGACCGCGAAGACCATTGAGTGTGATGGCTCGCTCGAGTGCAGCCAGGCCACGGCGGATGAGAATCTGGTTCCACTTACCCCGATCCTGCTCCAGTAGCAGGATCGGGGCGCCGTCCCTCGCGGTGCGCGCCGCGCTGCGCGACGCCTGAATCTCCATCAGCGCCACGAGGCCATGTACCTCCGGCTCGTCCGGGGCTAGCCGCGCGAGGATGCGTCCGACACGCAGGGCCTCGTCGCAAAGCTCGGTGCGCATCCAGTCCGAGCCGGCGGTGGCGGAGTAGCCTTCGTTGAAGATGAGGTAGAGTACCTCGAGCACCGAGCCGAGACGCGCCAGCCGATCCTGCCCGCGCGGCACTTCGAACGGTACCTTGGCATCGGAGAGAGTCTTCTTGGCGCGCACGATGCGCTGCTGGATTGTGGGTTCAGGAACGAGGTAGGCCCGCGCGATCTCCGCCGTCGCCAGGCCGCCGACGAGCCGAAGGGTCAGCGCGGCACGGGCGTCGGCGCTGAGGATCGGGTGGCAGGCCGTGAAAATCAGGCTGAGCACGTTGTCCTTCACATCGTCGTCGAGGCGTGTGTCGTAGTCGGGCCCCTCCTGTTCCTGGAGTTCCGCCTCGTAGGCTAGGCTGGGCATCGCCTTTTCGGACATGACCTTGTTCCGGCGGAACTGATCGATGGCCCGGCGCTTGGCGGTCTGCATCAGCCACGCGCCCGGATTGTTCGGGATGCCGCTCTCCGGCCACTGCTGCAAAGCCACGACAAGGGCGTCGCTCGCCAATTCCTCGGCGAGCCCGACGTCGCGAGTCATCTTTGTCAGGCCGGCGATCAGCTTGGCGGCTTCGATACGCCAGACCGCTTCGACGGCTCGCCGGGTGGCGAATTCGGGGCTGAGCTTGTCCATGGGCGGCGGAGTGGATCAAATCCACGCCGCCG
>CAZASR010000074.1:0-13424 GCA_964487765.1 uncultured Devosia sp.
AAGACCGACAAGTTCGATCCCAAGATCTTCAAGGACCACTACCAGGCCGCGCTGCGCGAGTTGATCCAGCGCAAGCTCAAGTCCAAGGGCCGCAAGATCGAGGTCGAGGAGGAACCGCGCGCCAAGCAGACCGGCAACGTCATCGACCTCATGGCCGCCCTCAAGAAGAGTCTCGAATCCGGCGGCAAGACCGCCGACAAGCCTCCCGCCAAGAGCGTCTCTCGCAAGAGCTCCGCCAAGAAAGCTGCCAAAAAGGCTCCTGCGAAAAAGAAGGCGAGCTAGATGCCCAGCACCCGGGAGCAACTCAAGACCTACAGGTCCAAGCGCGACTTCACCAAGACCTCGGAACCGTCCGGCAAGAAGACCGGCAAGCGCAAATCCACCGGACTGCGCTTTGTCGTCCAGAAGCATGACGCCACCCGCTTGCATTACGATTTCCGGCTGGAGCTCGATGGCGTGCTCAAGAGCTGGGCCGTTACCAAGGGCCCCTCCACCAACCCCTCCGACAAGCGCCTCGCCGTCCACGTCGAGGATCATCCGCTCGACTATGGCGGGTTCGAGGGCACTATTCCCGAAGGCGAGTATGGGGGCGGCACCGTCATGCTGTGGGACGAAGGCACCTGGGAGCCCATGGGCGACCCGCATGAGGGGCTCAAGAAGGGCGACCTCAAATTCAGGCTCCACGGCAAGCGCATGAAGGGCGAGTGGGTGCTCGTTCACATGAAGGGGCGCGACCAGAAGACCCGCAGCGGCTCGCGCGAAAACTGGCTTCTCATCAAGCATCGCGACGAATACGCAACCGAGAGCGACGGGCTCACCGACAAGTTCACCACCAGCGTCGAAACGGGCCGCAATCTCGAAGGCATCGCCAAGGGCCACAAGCCGCGCAAGAGATCGGCCGCGCTCGAGGCACCGGTACGTGTCTGGACCCGCAAGGGCGAACAGAAGCTTCCCGAGTTCCGCCCGGTGCAATTGGCCACGCTCGTCGACGAGATTCCAACCGGCGACAACTGGCTCTTCGAGATGAAGTTCGACGGCTACCGCGCGCTCGCGGCAGTCGCCGGCGACCAGGTGCGTGTCTATACGCGGAACGCCAATGACTGGACCACGCAGTTCGCGTCGCTGGTGAAACCGCTGAGCAAGCTGTCCAGGGGATCGGCCCTGATCGACGGCGAGATCGTCGCCTTCAAGGATGGCAAGACCGATTTCTCGACGCTCAAGGATGCGCTCTCCTCGGGGGCACCGCTCACCTTCTTCGCCTTCGATCTGCTCGAAGAGAATGGCGAGGATTTGCGCAAGCTCCCACTGGTCGAGCGCAAGGAGCGTCTGCGCGCGCTCATCGGCAAGCGTGGCGACGCCGACGCCATCCACTTTTCGGACCACATCGTCGGCGAGGGGCAGGCATTCTACAGGGCCATGTGCGAAGGCGGCTATGAGGGCGTGGTCGCCAAGCTCGCCGACGCGCCCTATCGCGGCGAGCGCACCAAGGGCTGGCTCAAGATCAAATGTGGGTTCCGCCAGGAATTCGTCATCGGTGGTTGGAGACCGTCGGACAAGAAGAAGACCTTCGCCTCGCTGCTCCTCGGCACCTGGGAAAACGGCAAGCTCGTCTATCACGGTCGCGTCGGCACCGGCTGGACCGTCAAGGACGCCGAGGCCATCCAGAAGGCGCTCGACGCCCGCGCCACCGACAAGAACCCATTCGCCAACGCCCCGCGCGACATCGTCCGCCGCGCCAGATGGGTGAAGCCCGACCTTGTGGGAGAAGTGTCCTTCACCGAATTCACGCCTGACGCTATCGTGCGCCATCCGTCCTTCCTCGGCCTGCGCCGCGACAAGAAGGCCAGGGAGGTGAAGCTTGAGCTGCCCAAGGATGTTCCCGTCGCCGCCGAGCCGGCCAGGCCCAAGAGCAAATCCAAGGCTCGTGCCGCAAAGGCGAAACCCGTGAAACCGCTCGCATTCACCGACGAGATGGGCCTGGCCGCGGCCGAGCGACTCGGGGTCAGGCTCACGCACCCCGAAAAGGTCGTTTACGAGGAAGGAAACATCACCAAGGCGCAGCTCGTCGCCTATTACGATGCCGTCGCCGAGGCCATGCTGCCGCACATCGCCAGGCGGCCCCTGTCGCTGGTGCGGCGTCCCACCGGCAGCCACAAGCCGTTCTACCAGAAACACGATTCCGGCGGCTTTCCCGACGATTTCGAGAAAGTCCCCATCACCGAAGGCGATGGCGACGTCGCCGAGTACATGTACATCACCAACGCGGCCGGCCTCGCGGCCAGCGTGCAGATGAACGTGCTCGAGCTCCACATCTGGGGCAGCCATATCGACAAGCTCGAACAGGCCGATCGCATCATCTTCGATATCGACCCGGACGAAGGTCTCGACTTCACCGCGACCAAGCTGGCGGCGGTCGATATTCGCGACAGGCTCGCGAATCTGGGGCTCGAATCTTTCCCCATGGTCACCGGCGGCAAGGGCATCCACGTCATCGCGCCGCTCCGCCGCAAGCTCGAATGGCCCGAGGTCAAGCAGTTCTGCCGCGACTTCGCGGACAAGCTCGCCCGCGACGAGCCCGACCGCTTCACCTCCAACATCCGCAAGGCGCGGCGCAAGGGCCGCATGTTCGTCGACTATCTGCGTAACGAGCGCGGCGCCACAGCCGTCTGTCCGTACTCGACCCGCGCCAAGCCCGGCTGCCCGGTCGCCACCCCCGTCGCATGGGACGAAATCGACGGCCTCGAGGCCGCCAACGTCTTCTCCCTCGGCGAAGCCGCCGCCCGGGCCCGGGGCAAGTCCCCGTGGCCGGATTACGAGAAGGTCAACCAGACCCTGACCAAGGCGATGCTGAAAGCAGTCGCGGGCTGAGCGCCGGGCCAGCTCCGAGCCCTACAGCCACCCCTGCAATTCATTGCGGATGACCGCCTCGAGCATCCCCATGCCCAGCTCGCTGTCATTGAGGCACGGAATATAGGCGTAATCGTCATGCCCACCGCCGGCCTCGACGAACTGTTCGTGGCCGGTGATCGCAATCTCCTCCAGCGTCTCGATGCAATCGACCGAGAAGGCCGGCGCGACGACGGCGATCTTCTTCTTGTCCCGGCCCAGCTCCTCGATCGTATCCGCCGTATAGGGCTTCAGCCACTCGGTCGGACCAAAGCGGCTCTGGAACGTCACTCTGATCCTGTCTTCGCTCCAGCCCAGCGTCTCGCGCACCAGCCGCGTCGTTTCGAGACACTGATGATAATAGGGATCGCCGCGCTCGACATAGCTCTCCGGCATGCCGTGATAGGAAGTCAGCACCACGTCCGGAGTGAAATCGAGCGCCTTGACGCCGTCATCGATCGACTTGGCCAGCGCCGCCACATATTCGGGCGTGCCGTAGTAGGCCGGCAGCGTGCGCACCGCCGGCTGCCAGCGCATCGTTCTGAGCGCATCGAACGCCTTGTCGTTCGCCGTCGCCGTCGTCGTTGCCGAGTATTGCGGGTAGAGCGGCGCCAGCAAGACCCTCGTGCATCCCGCCTTGTGCAGCGCATTGAGCCGCGCGGCCGTGGAGGGATTGCCGTAGCGCATCGCGAAATCGACGATCACCCCGTCGCCCAGCCGCTGCTGCAGCTTTTGCGCCTGCCGCCTTGTAATCACGCGCAGCGGACTGTCGTTCTCTGCCTTGTCCCAGATGCGCTTGTAGTTGGCTCCGCTCTGTTGCGGCCGGGTGCTGAGGATGGCCCCCTGCAGGATCGGCTGCCAGATCAGCGGATTTGTCTCGATCACCCGCCGGTCGCTCAGGAACTCGCTGAGATAACGCCGCATCGACCAGTAGTCGGTGCCGTCCGGCGTCCCCAGATTGATCAGCAGCACGCCGATCTTGGGCGCGGGAAACTGCCAATGGTCGGGTGTCTTTTCGGCCATAGGGGGTCCGCGCACTGAGGAGTTTCAAGCCGCGCGCACCATAGTCGCCATCCACATGGGCGCAAGGACTCGTTTGTCGCGGGCGCTACAGACCGCCGGTCAGGATCGTCGCTTATCAGCCCGGCGACCACCGACGTTGCGGCCGCAAAGATCGGCGAGCGCGTGGAACCGGAATCCGCTCCCGCGCGTTCAGGGCGGGGCTCAGATTGTGGGGATACTTGACCAAGGACGAAGCCTTCCACGAAGCCCTCCGGCGCTGGCACGAGCTCCCGGAAGCAGAACGCCAGACCATCTCGCAAGCCCAGGTCTTTGCCGCCAGCCTCGCCGAGGAGCTGGATTTCCGCACCATGGGAAACGAGCGCAAGGTCATCGAGGCCTGGCTCGTGCGCGATCTCGGCCTCGCCCCGCAGGCCGCCGAATGAGCGACGGTCCGCAGGAAATCGCCGTTAACGAACCGTTAAGCGACACAGCAAATGCTCAGTGGCGTCACGAGCCCGCCCCATCGCCCCGGAACGCATCCATGACCAGGCAGGAAGCCGAGCAGGAAGTCATCCGCCGCTGGCACCTTCTCGGCGAGCACGAGCGCCAGACTTATGAGCAGGCCGAAGCCTATGCCGTCCGGCTCGACGCCGAGCTCGACTTCCCCACGGTCACCGAGCGCCGCCGGCTGATTGCCGCCTGGCTGATCCGCGAAATCTGCAACGCCCGGCGCCTCGAGCGGGAGGCCCGACTCGCCGCCGAGGCCGCCTAACTCACCGGATGCTCGTCGAACCATCTGACCAGGTGGTCGATCAGCGCCCGCACCTTGCCGGCAAGATGGCGGCGATGCGGATAGACCGCCATCAGGCGCGAGCCCGTCTGCACATAGCCCTCCAGGATGGGAGCCAGCCTGCCCGCCTCGATCATGGGATTGGCAAGATAGCCGGGAAGGAGGGCAACCCCGAGCCCCGCCATGGCGGCATCTCGCGCCGAGAGCGGTGAATTGACCCGCACCGGCCCGTTCACATGCACCGACACCGTCTGCCCGTTGTCGACGAACCGCCAGTTCGCCTGCCCCTGCAGATTGGTGTCGACGATCGCCGCATGGTGCCGCAGATCCTCCGGCACTTTCGGCGTGCCGTGCGCATCGAGATAGACCGGCGCAGCGACCACCGCATGCTGCATGTCGCAAATCTTGCGCGCGATCAGCGAGGAATCCTGCGCCGCCGAAATTCTCAGCGCCACGTCGATCCCCTCGTCCACGAGGTCGACGAACCGATCCTCGAGCCGCAGATCCAGCGTCACGTCCGGATGTTCCGCGAGGAACGCGAAGATCGCCGGCGCGAGGATCAGCTCGCCGAAATTGCGCGCCGCCGAAACACGCAGCAGCCCCCGCGGCGCCGCCGTCTGGTCGAGGATGGAATTGTCGAGATCGTCGAGCTGCTGCAGGAGCTGGCTCGCCTCGCGATAGTACACCTCGCCCGCTTCGGTGAGGCTCAGCTTGCGCGTCGTGCGGTTCATCAGCCGCACCCCGAGATAATCCTCGAGGTCGGTCACATATTTGCTGAGCAGTGCCTTGGACCGCCCATGCTGCCGCGCCGCCGACGAAAACCCGCCGGCATCGAACACCTGCACAAACGCCCGGATGCGCGCGAGATCCTGAGACATGGGGCAACCATAGCCTATTCGGCGAACAATCGAAGCCGAATGTTCTAGCCTGTCAACCGCCCGAACCGCCGGTCCAGCAGCATCGTCGCCGTCACCACCACGAAGGCGAACACGATCATGCCGCCCGATACCCAGTGCGCCTTCGTCCATTCCCCGCGCTCAACGAAATCATAGATCGCGATCGACAGCACTTTCGTCTCGCGCGGAATGTTGCCACCGATCATGAGAACGACGCCGAATTCGCCCACGGTGTGCGCAAAGGTCAGGATGATGCCGGTGAAGAAGCCGGTTTTCGCCAGCGGCGCGACGACACGAACGAAGGTCTGCCACCAGCCGGCCCCGAGGCTGTGCGCGGCCTCGATCGTCTCGCGCCCGATCGCCTCGAAGGCGATGCGAATCGGCTGCGTCATGAACGGCAGCGAATAAAGGATCGAGCCGATCACCAGCCCCTCGAACGAAAAGGCGAGCGTCCGCGCCCCCCACAGTCCCGCGATTGCACCGCCCGGCCCGTTGGGTCCAAGCCCGATCAGCAGGTAAAAGCCGATCACCGTGGGCGGCAGCACGAGCGGCAGCGCCACCAGCGCCGCGACCGGCTCGCGCCAGCGCGAAGGCGTTCGCGCCAGCCACCAGGCGATCGGCGTGCTGATCAGCAGTAACAGCAGCGTCGTCACGCTCGCGAGCCCGGCCGTCAGCAGTATGGGCGGTCCAATCTCGTCGAGCGTCGGCATGAACCCTATTCTAGCTCATAGCCGGCGGCCTTGATAAGCGCGATTGCCGCTTCGCTGCGCAGGTAGTCGAGAAAGGCCCTCGCCGCCTCGTTTGCCGCGCCGGTTTGGAGCAGCACCGCGTTCTGGCGGATCGCCGGATAGTCTTCCTGCGGCGGCAGCCACACCTGCGCCGCCGGTTTGCCCGTCACCTGGCTCAGCGCCACGAACCCCAGCTCCGCGCTGCCCGATTCGACGAATTGCAGCGTCTGCGTGATGTTCTCGCCCGTCACGATCATGGGCGCCACCGCCTCCGCCAGCCCCAGCGCCTCCAGCACCGCCATCGCCGCCGCCCCATAGGGCGCCGTCGGTGGATCGGCGATGGCGATATGCTGGAAGGCACCGGCCGCAAGCACGGCCGCCCCGTCGGTCACATCGATGCCGGGCGCATAGAGCGCGACTTTGCCCACCGCATAGGTGAACTCGGTCCCCTCGACCGCCAGTCCCTCTTCGATGGCACGGCCAGACCACTGGTCGTCGGCCGCGAGGAACACCTCGAACGGCGCCGCCTGTGTGATTTGCGTATAGAGCGCCCCGGTGGCGCCGAAACTGAAGATCACCTCATGGCCGGTCGCCGCCGCGAAGTTCGCGCCGATCTCTTCGGCCACTCTGGTGAAGTTGGCGGCGACGGCCACGTGCACGCTGGCGGCCGTCGCGGGCCCGGTAAAGATCGCGGCCACTCCCAGCGCGGCGGCCGCAAGCCTCTTCATTACTCGGCCTTCTCGAGCGCCGCCGCCTCGCGCGCCAGCGCCTCGATGCGGCCCCACTCGCCCGCCGCGATCGCATCCGCCGGCATCACCCACGAGCCGCCGACGCTGATCACATTGGACAGCGCGAGGTAGTCACGCGCCTTGGCCATGTCGATGCCGCCCGTCGGACAGAAGGTGATGTCGCTCAGCGGCGAAGCATAGGCTTTCAGCACCTTGACGCCGCCCAGCGCCTCGGCCGGGAAGAATTTGAGGAAATTGTAGCCGTGCTCGCTCGCGGTCATCGCTTCGGTCGGGGTGCCGATGCCCGGCAGCAGCGGGATCGAAAAACCGTCGGCCGCTTCGAGCAGCCGCGGGCTCGCGCCGGGCGACACCATGAACTGGCAGCCGGCGTCCACCGAGTGGCCCATCTGGAGCGGCGAGCGCACGGTGCCCGAACCGACGACGGCCCCCTCGACCTTTGCCATCTCCTCGATCACCTGCAGGGCATGCGGCGTACGCAGCGTGACTTCCAGCACCGGGAGCCCGCCGCCCACCAGCGCCTCGGCCAGTGGCCGGGCCTTGCTCACATCGTCGAGAATGATCACCGGAATGACAGGCGCCAGCGACAGCGTGACACGAAGCGCGGCAACATCTTGCGGCATGAGAGGCTCCTTGTGTTGCGCCTGAGTTAGGGAGTTCGACACACGGACGCAAGCGGCGCTACCTCGCTCCGCTCAGCAGATAGACGCCTGCCGCCCGCCTGTCCTGCTCCGTCCAGTGCGAAGTCTCGTCCCGGATCACGTCGGACATCGCGCCGATCAGACTGTCGAAACCGGGCGTCAAATTCTCGCCCAGCACCTGCACAACGCCGTCCACAGTATATTGATGCTTTTCGAGATCGGCCTTGAGGATCGGCGGCGTCTTGCCCGCCGGCCCGCCCGCGGGATTGCCGGAAAGCTCGGTGCCCGCCTCGATGCCGCCCAGCCCGTTGCGGGGGCTGTGGCAGGTGACGCAGTGGCCCGGACCGAACACCAGATATTTGCCCCGGTTCCATTCCGCGCTCTGGCTCGCATCGGCCTCGAAGCGCTGCGGGCGGAAGAACAGGTGCTTCCATCCCGCCATTGCGAGCCGGATGTTGAACGGGAAGCCCACCTCATGCGCCCGCGACGGCGTGTCGTTCGCCTCCGACGCCATCAGCGCCGCATAGAGGTCGGCGATCTCCTGGTCGCTCATCAGGGTGTAGCTGTCATAGGGAAACGCCGGATAGAGATGCCCCTGCGGCCCCTCACCATCGCTCATCGCCCGCGCAAACTGTGCCAGTGTCCAGTTGCCGATGCCCGCCCTCTTCGACGAGGTGATGTTGGGCGGGTAGAACGTTCCGAAGGGTGTCGCGAGCCCGGCGCCCCCGGCCAGCACGGCCTCGGCCTGCTTGGGATCGGTGTGGCACGTGACACACCCGCCCAGCCGGATGAGATATTCGCCATGCGCGACATCCCCCGTCAGCGTCACGTCGCGCGCGGCGCCCCGCACCGGTGTGAGCATGTAGATGGCGCCGCCGGCGCCCACCACCACAAGCGCCAGAACGGCCCACAACCACGCCCGCATCCCCCACCTCCACGAAAAAGAGGGCGCGAACAAAGCAGACGATAGTTAGCATCGCAACAGAACTATGTTTCCCGCCGGGAGGATTAAGCCCGGCAGGCGGGGCCACTATCCCCGTGCGAGCACTTTCTCGACCTCGGCCCGGGTCGGCGGGTTCGCGCCCACGCGGCTGCAATTGATCCCCGCCGCGACGGCGCCGAACCACAGCATCGCCTCGAGCTGCTCGGCCGGAAGCGCGGCGAGCTTCTCCGCGCGCAGCACCTTGTGATCCCTTAGCCAGGTCAGGATTCCCGCCATCAGCGTGTCGCCCGCTCCGACATTGTCGCCGCCCTTCCTCGCCGGGTAGATGGGCACGCTCGCCCGCGCCTCGCGCGTGTAGGCGATCGAGCCGTCCAGGGCCCGCGTGATCACCACGAGCTTGACATTGGGCCGCTCGAGCAGCGCCGCGGCGTGGGCCTCGATCGGCTTGCCCTGTTCGAGATAGTCGAGATCTTCGTGGCTCACCTTGACGATGTGCGCGAGGTCGAGCATCCGGCCCAGCCGCTGCCTGTAGGCCGCCATGTCGGTGATCACCGCCGGCCGGACATTGGGATCGATGGAAATCGTTGCGCCCCGGCCGGCCGCGACTTTCGCGGCCTCGAGCCAGGCGCGGGCGTCATACGCCTCGATCGCGCAGAACCCGCCGAACTGGAACAGCTCGATCTTGTTGGGCAGCGCCGCGATCAGCCCCTCGCGCGTGAAGGCGCGGTCGGCGTGGCGGTAGAACTGGTAGCGCGGATTGCCCCTGCCGTCGTCCGAAACCACGGCGAGCGTCGTCGGTTCGCGCACCCGCTGCTTGAGCAACACCCTGACCCCGCCCGCCTTGAGCGGCTCGAGAATCATGTCGCCGAACCTGTCCGCCGAGATCGGGCACAGGAAGCCGGTCTGGTGCCCCATCCGCCTGAGCGCGATGGCGCAGTTCATTGGCGAGCCGCCCGCATGCGCGGTGAGCGGCATGACCCCGTTCTTGACCGGCTTCTCCTTGAGATCGATCAGGCTTTCGCCGCCGACAACGAACATTGTGCCCCTCCCGGTACCCGCCCCTCCGTTACTCGGGGGACAGCGCGCTTTCAAGCGGCGGCGAGGGTTGACCTGAGGGTCGCCAAATGGTCGCTTAGCAAGCGCCCCCGGCGAGGGGCTACCGGCTCCGGCCTGGAAGGTGCGATAACAAGAAGAAGTCGAGACCTTGCCGTCCATCGAGAGCGGCGGGGCGCTCCGGCCGGCCGGAACTCTGGGGAGGGTCAAAACGGCATTTCTGGTGACCTATATCCGCCTGGTCAGCGGAGTTAACCGCGTCATCGGCGAAATTCTGAGTTGGCTGGCGCTTGCCATGGTGCTGCTCTGCTTCACCGTCGTCGTCCAGCGCTACGTGTTCCACTATTCGGTCCTGGCATTCCAGGACCTCTATGTCTGGATGAACGGCGCCATGTTCACCGGCG
This sequence comes from uncultured Devosia sp., assembly GCA_964487765.1. Classification (GTDB taxonomy): domain Bacteria; phylum Pseudomonadota; class Alphaproteobacteria; order Rhizobiales; family Devosiaceae; genus Devosia_A. The sequence continues at coordinate 10,090 of CAZASR010000074.1, forward strand.
TCGCCGGCTTCGCGCTGCTGCGCGACGACCATGTGCGCGTCGACATCTTCTATCGGCCTTGGCCGATCCGCCGCAAAGCCATTGCCGATCTCATCGGCGTCGTCATCTTCCTCATCCCCTTCATGCTCGTGGTGCTCGTTTACAGCATCCCCTACGTGCAGCGCTCCTGGGCCATCTATGAAGGCTCCGCCAATATCGGCGGCATGCCCGGCCTGTTCGTCCTCAAGACGTTCATCCCGCTGTTCGCCGTTCTCGTGCTGCTGCAGGGCATCGCCATGGCCTTCCGCTCCATTCTCGTTCTGGCCGGCCGCGAAGAGAGCCTGCCCGAACCGCTGCGCTACAAGCGTCACGCCGAAGCGCCGGAGGCCATCCTGTGACCCCCATCCTGATTGGCGAGCTCCTCGCCGGCCTCATGTTCGTGGGCATCATCGGCATGCTGCTGATCGGCTTCCCGGTTGCCTTCAGCCTTGCCGGCACTGCCCTCATCTTCGGTCTTGTCGGCAACATGCTGGGTGTGTTCGACCCGTCCAATCTCGGCTCGGTCGTGCTGCGCTACCTTGGCACCATGTCGAACGAGACGCTGGTGGCGGTGCCGCTCTTCATCTTCATGGGCGTGATGCTGGAGCGAACCGGCATCGCCGAAGCGCTGCTGCTCACCATGGGCAAGCTCTTCGGCAATCTGCGCGGCGGTCTCGGCATCTCGGTGGTGCTGGTCGGCGCCCTGCTCGCGGCCTCGACCGGCGTCGTCGGCGCCACGGTCGTTACCATGGGTCTCATCTCGCTGCCCGCCATGCTGCGCTCGGGCTACGACCCCAAGCTCGCGACAGGCGTTATCTGCGCCTCGGGCACGCTGGGACAGATCATCCCGCCCTCGACCGTCCTCATTTTCATGGGCGACATGCTCTCGGGCATCAACGCCCAGGTGCAGATGGAAAAGGGCAATTTCGCCCCCGAGCCGGTCTCGGTCGGCGCCCTCTTCGCCGGTGCCTTCATTCCCGGCCTGGTGCTGGTCGCGCTCTACATCCTGTGGATGATCTTCAAGGCGATCACCGACCCCAAATCGGCGCCGGCAACACCCGTTCCCGAGGCGGAAAAGCAGCATCTGTGGCGCGAAGTCGTGGGCGCCCTGGTGCCGGCGCTGGCGCTCATCGTCGCCGTGCTCGGCTCGATCCTGCTCGGCATCGCGACGCCCACCGAATCCGCCTCTGTCGGCTCGATCGGGGCGATGCTGCTCGCCCTCGCCAAGCGCCGCCTCGACTTCAAGGTGCTGCGCGAGGCCGTCATCGGCACCGCCTCCATCACCTCGATGGTGTTCATCATCCTGTTCGGCGCGGCGGTCTTTTCGATCGTCTTTCGCATGATGGGCGGCGACAATCTCGTCCACGAATTCCTGCGCAACATGCCCGGCGGCGCCATCGGCGCGACCATCATCGTGATGGCGATCATGTTCGTGCTCGGCTTCATCCTCGATACCTTCGAGATCATCTTCATCGTGATCCCGATCACTGCGCCGGTGCTGCTCATGCTGGGCGTCGATCCGATCTGGCTGGGCGTCGCCGTGGGCGTCAATCTCCAGACCAGCTTCCTGACCCCGCCCTTCGGCTTCTCGCTGTTCTATCTGCGCGGCGTCGCGCCGCCCCAGGTCACGACCGGCATGATCTATCGCGGCGTCATCCCCTTCGTCGCGCTGCAGGTCGTCGGCATCGCAACGCTCTTCCTCATGCCCAACATCGCGACCTGGCTGCCGCGGGTCTTCTACCACTGAAGCCCGCGGCACTCCGCAAAAGCAGAAGGCCCGGATCGCTCCGGGCCTTCGTGTTTCTGACTGATGCCTGCGCTCAGTCGAACTTGATGTACTTCTCGCGCGCCTGCAGGAACGGCATGTCCGTGCCCTCGGTGCGCTGCCGCAGCAGGTTGAACGCGCTCACGAAGCTCTCGGCGACCTTCTTGGTCAGCGCATCGCCGTTCTGCCGGATGTCGGCGATCAGCTCCATCGACGCCGTGGCGCCGGCCTCGAGGATTTCCTCGGGGAAGCGCCGGATCTGCACGCCATGTTCGCTGACAAGCGCCTGCAGGGCCCGCGGATCGTTGGCATACATGTCCGACGCCACGTCGTCATAGCCCGCTTCCGAGCAGACCCTGATGATCTCCTGCAGATCTTCCGGCAGCTCCTGGAACTTGGACTTGCTGACCACCAGTTCGGTCGCCAGCCCCGGCTCGACGAAGCTGGGGAAGTAGTAGTTCTTGGCGATCTGGTGGAAACCGAGAGCGAGGTCGTTATACGGCCCCACGAACTCCGCCGCGTCGAGCGTACCCGCCTGCAGCGCCGCGAAGATCTCGCCCGCCGCGAGGTTGGTCACCGCCGCGCCAAGCTTCGCCCACACCTGGCCGCCGAGGCCGGGGGTGCGGAAGCGCAGGCCCTGGATGTCGCCGAGGCCGGTCAGCTCGTTGCGGAACCAGCCGCCCGCCTGCGTACCCGTGTCGCCGCTCAGGAACCCCTGTACGCCGAACTGGTCGTAGATCTCGTCCCAGATTTCCTGGCCGCCGAGATAGCGCACCCAGGCCGTCAGCTCGCGCGAGGTCATGCCGTAGGGCACGCCCGTATAGAAGCTCAGACCCTGGCTTTTGTTCTGCCAGTAATAGGCCGCGCCGTGGCTCATCTCGGCCGAGCCGTCGATAACGGCGTCAAGGGCACCGAGACCCGGAACCATCTCGCCTGCGGCAAACACTTGGACGGTCAATCGCCCGCCCGACGCCTTGGTGATGCGGTCCGCGAGATTCTGCGCACCGACGCCAAGGCCGGGAAAGTTCTTCGGCCACGTGGTGACCATGCGCCAGGTGATGTTGCCTTGCGCGATTGCGGGCATGGCGAGTCCCGTCGCCGCCACTGCGGTCGCCGCACCAAAGAACTGCCGTCTCTTCATTGGGTTATCCTCCCTCTTGGTAACACTCCGAAAGCCACACAACCAAATGCATCGCTGCGCCACAAGATTTTTCTTGGTCCCGGGATTAAGCTTGTCTCCGTATCGTTTCTAACTTCGTGCGACGTCGATCCCGCGCACCCAAGACGTCAAAAGGGAGACCCTGATGAAACTGCGTACTCTGCTTCTCGCCACAGCGGCTGCCGGGCTGCTCTCGACCTCCTATGCAATGGCCGAAGACTTTCTCGGCGGCGCGGTGAAGTCCGCCGAAGTCGGCGGCAAGACCATCCTCACCGACGCCAATGACATGACCCTGTATATCTGGGACAAGGACGCGGTGGGCGTCTCCAACTGCTACGACCAGTGCGCCGTGAACTGGCCGCCGCTGCTCGTCGACGCTTCGACCCAAGTCAC
>CAZASR010000075.1:0-13127 GCA_964487765.1 uncultured Devosia sp.
ATCGACGCCGCCGGTGAGCACCTTGCCCGAGCTCGGCACCACCGTGTTGTAGGCGCGACCGAGCCGCGTAATCGAATCGAGCAGAATCACCACGTCGCGCTTGTGCTCGACGAGGCGCTTGGCCTTCTCGATCACCATCTCGGCGACCTGGACGTGGCGGGAGGCGGGCTCGTCGAAGGTCGAGGAGATCACCTCGCCCTTCACCGAGCGCTGCATGTCGGTGACGTCCTCGGGCCGCTCGTCGATGAGCAGCACGATGAGATAGCATTCCGGATGGTTGATCGCGATCGACTGGGCGATGTTCTGAAGCAGCACGGTTTTGCCGGTGCGCGGCGGCGCGACGATCAGCGCCCGCTGGCCCTTGCCGATCGGCGCCACCAGATCCATGACGCGGGCCGATTTGTCCTTGACCGTGGGATCGGGCAGCTCGAGGCGAATACGTTCTTCCGGGTAGAGCGGCGTGAGGTTGTCGAAATTGACCTTGTGGCGGACCTTCTCGGGGTCCTCGAAATTGATCGAGCTTACCTTGAGCAGGGCGAAGTAGCGCTCGCCCTCCTTGGGAGAGCGGATTTCGCCTTCGACCGTGTCGCCAGTGCGGAGCGAGAAACGCCGGATCTGGCTGGGCGAAACATAGATGTCGTCGGGACCGGGCAGATAGTTCGCGTCGGGAGACCTCAGGAAACCGAACCCGTCGGGCAGGACTTCGACGACACCCTCGCCGACAATCTCGATATCGCGCGCCGCCAGTTCCTTGAGGATGGCGAACATCAGCTCCTGCTTGCGCATGGTCGAGGCGTTCTCGACCTCATATTCCTCAGCAAAAGAGAGCAGATCGGCAGGAGTCTTGGCCTTCAGCTCGCTGAGCTTCATTGTTTCCATGAGGGGGTAACTCTGGGAGATGCGGAATTTTGGGGGGCTTGCACCGCGTTTACGCCGGGCGGCGTGCGCGTTGATGGTGCGATGAGCCTGAGATAGCGGGAATGGCCGGCCTGTTCAAGGGGACTGCCGCAATCAATGCGGATTCACGTGAAACGCGACGGCGCGACGGGGCAGGGACGACGCCGCGCGCAGGACGGCACCTTGGTCCGCCTGGGCTCGCAGCCGATCGCCAGTCGACGGCGCACTCAGAACGGTCGCGCGATCACCATGATGACGATGATGATGACGAGAACGAACGGGATCTCGTTGATCAGGCGGTAGAACGTCGCGGGCCGCCTGTTGCGGTCGGCGGCGAAGTCCTTGAGCAGGCGCGAATACCAGCCATGGATCCCTGACAGGACGATCACGGCCGCCGCCTTGACCCAGGGCCAGATGCTCGACCAGTCGATGAGGCCGTGGAAAACCATGGCCAGACCGAACACCCAGGTGGCGATGATGGCGGGATTGATGATGCCCTTGAAGAGCCGGCGCTCCATCACCTTGAAGGTCTCCGACTTGTCGGAGCCCACAGGCGCATCGGCGTGATAGACGAACAAGCGCGGCAGATACATCATCCCCGCCATCCAGGCGATGACGCTGATCACATGCAGCGCCTTGAGCCAGTCGTACCACCACATGTTCAGCGCCCCCGTCTGACGATTTCGACCAGCCGCTCGACATGGGCGATCGGTGTCTCGGGTACGATGCCATGCCCCAGATTGAAGATGTGCGGCCGCCCGGCAAAGCCCGCGATGATCTCCTCGATCCGAGCCTCCATCTGCGCGCCGCCGGCGACCAGCCGCAGCGGATCGAGGTTGCCCTGGACGGGGAGGCCCGCCGGCAAGACCCGGTCGGCGAAGTCGAGCGGCATCATCGTGCCGAGTCCCACGGCATTGACCCCGGTCCCCGCGACATAGGCCGGCACCATCCCGGCGCCGCCGCGCGGAAAGCCGATAAAGGGCGCGCCGGGGATCGCGGCGCGAACGGTCTCGATGATGCGGCGGTTGGGTTCGATGACGAGTTCGGCGAACTGCCGCTCGTCGAGATTCATGGCCCAGCTTTCGAACAATTGCACGACGTCGGCACCGGCCTCGAACTGCGCGACGAGATAGGCGGCCGAGGCCTCGACCAGCATGTCGATGAGCCGCGCCATCGCTTCGGGCTGGGTCAGCGCGAAGATGCGGGCGGCGGCCTGGTCGGGCGACCCGCGGCCGGCAATCATATAGGTCGCGACCGTCCAGGGCGACCCGCAAAAGCCGATCAGCGTCTTGTCCGGAGGAAGCTCCGCCTTCACCCGGCGAATCGTCGCAAAGACCGGGTCCAGATGGTCGATAACGCCTTCCGGACTCAACTTCCCAAGCCCTTCGGGCGTGATCGGCTCGAGCCGCGGACCTTCCCCTTGCGCGAAACGAACGGTCTGGCCGAGCGCATCGGGGATGACGAGGATGTCGGAGAACAGGATCGCCGCATCGAGCTCGAACCGTCGCAGCGGCTGCAGCGTCACCTCGGCGGCGAGTTCGGGGGTATAGCAGAGCTCGAGGAACGTCCCCGCCTGCTCGCGCACGGCGCGATATTCGGGCAGATACCGCCCGGCCTGCCGCATGATCCAGAGCGGGGGGCGGGACTGGCGCTCGCCCCGCACCGTCGCCAGCAGCGGTTTGGCCACCGTGCTCACAGTCGGGACCTCTCTGCTAAGAGAGATTCTTTTATCATCAGTATCATGGCGGTGTTTTGCAGGAATTCACCCAGAGGTACCAGCGGGAAGCCGCAGCCGAGGGGAGCGCGAAGAGTCGCATCCGCAAGCTGGGGATGGCGGCGTGTGGACTGGGGAGCGGCGGCCGGGATTCGGCGGCGTTAACGGATCGTTAACCATTTACCGCCAGCCGGGCCGGCTGGGGAGAAGCTGTGGATCGCGGGGGGCGGGCTGGAATCATGTTATCCCCGATTCAGGGCGTCAACTTTTCATTAACTCTGCCGGTGAACTCGCTGGGGACGGGATTCCGACCCAGCGGTGACAACACGACAGCGGCATCGCGCAAAGCCGGACTCCCACAGCCCGACGCCGGGTGTCGCAATGACTCTGTGAATTTCGGCTCCGCCGCGGCCGGCTGGGCGAAACGGCGCCGGCCGGAGCATCAGGGATTGCGGGATGGACTCGAACCTGCGAGTCGAGTCGAGTCAAAAAGGACGGGGCCCCGTCGCCTCGTGGATTCACGTGAAACGCGCCTTCGTCATCGGCCATCCCATCGCCCATTCCCGCTCGCCGCTGATCCATGGCCATTGGCTCGCGCAGCACGGGATCGATGGCTCCTACGAGGCGATCGACGTGGCGCCGGCCGACCTGCCGGCCTTCTTCGCGCGGGTCCGCGCCGGCGAGTTCGCCGGGGGCAATGTCACCATCCCGCACAAGGCGGCCGCTTTCGTTTTTGCCGACGAGTTGGACCCACTCTGCAAAACGATCGGTGCCGCCAATACGCTCGTCTGGCGGCCCACCGGGGTGCTGGGCTTCAATACCGACTACCTCGGCTTTCTGGGCAATCTCGACCAAAGCGCGCCGGGCTGGGACCAGGAGCCGCGCGCCGCCATCGTCATCGGGGCAGGGGGCGCGGCCCGGGCGATCCTCGTCGCGCTCCAATCGCGCAACGTTCCGGCGATCCACCTGCTCAACCGCAGCCCCGGCAAGGCCGAGGACTTGGCCCGCGACCTCGGGGGAGCGATCACTGCCGGACCGCTGGGCGATTTCGCTTCCCATGCCCGCGCCGCGGGGCTGCTGGTCAATTGCTCGTCGGTCGGGATGCATGGCACGGCCTTCGAGGGATTCGACCTCGGCCTCCTGCCCGCAACGGCCGTCGTCAACGACCTCGTCTACGTGCCGCTCGAAACGCCGCTGCTCGCCGCGGCGCGGCAGGTGGGACTGCGCACGGTCGACGGTCTCGGCATGCTACTGCATCAGGCGGTGCCCGGCTTTAAGGCGTGGTTCGGCGTGCAACCGGAGGTGACGCCGGCGCTTCGGCGGCTCGTCGAGGCGACGCTCTGATGCTCCGGCTCGGCCTCACAGGATCGATCGCCTCGGGTAAATCGACCGTCCTCGATGAATTCGCGGCGCTCGGCGTGCCGACCTTTTCGTCCGACGCCGCCGTGCACGCGCTCTACCAGGGGGAGGCGGTGCCGGTTGTCGAGGCGCTTTTCCCCGGAGTTAGCCACTTGGGGAAAATCGATCGCACGGCGCTTTCGCAGCGAATCCTCGAACAGCCGCAACGCCTTGCCGAACTGGAAGCAGCCGTCCATCCACTGGTCCGCGCTTCGATCAAGGCGTTCCTCGCCGAGGCCGAGACCGCCGGGGCGGCGCTTGCGGTGGTCGACATCCCGCTGCTGTTCGAGACCGGTTTCGACTATGGGCTCGACAAGGTCGCGACGACCTCGGCCCCCGACGCCGTGATCCGGGCCCGGGCTCTTGCCCGGCCGGGCATGACCGTGGAAAAGCTGGATGCCATCCTTGCCCGGCAGATGCCTCAGGATGACAAGCGGAAGCGGGCCGACTACGTCATCGACACGGGCGGCCCGATCGAGGCCACGCGGCGCGCCGTGCGCACGCTCGCCGCCGACCTCATTGCCCAGGGGAGACAGGACCAGCCGTGACTCGCGAAATCGTCATCGACACCGAAACCACCGGCCTCAACCCGCTGACCGGGGACCGCGTGGTCGAGATCGGGGGCGTCGAGCTCTTCAACCACATCCCCACCGGCCGCCATTTTCACAAATACATCAATCCCGAGCGGCAGATGGCCGCCGACGCGTTCACCGTCCACGGCCTCTCGGACGAATTCCTGCGCGACAAGCCGGTGTTCCGCGAGATCATCGACGAGATGCTTGATTTCTTCGGCGATGCGACGCTGATCGCGCACAACGCGCCCTTCGATGTGCAGTTTCTGAATTTCGAGCTCGAAAAGGCCGGGCGGCCCTCGCTCACCAATCCCATCATCGACACGGTCGCGGTCGCCCGCGACAAGCATCCCGGAGCGCGGGTCTCGCTCGATGCCCTCTGCAAGCATTACGGCATCGACAACAGCCGGCGCACACTCCACGGCGCGTTGCTCGACAGCGAGATCCTGGCCGACGTCTATCTCGAGCTGATCGGCGGCCGCCAGGTCACCCTGGCCCTGGTCGACGAGGTGAGTGTCACCGTGACCGGCACCTCGCTCGTCGCCCACGCTGCGCCGCAGCGCCCGACGCCGCTGCCGCCGCGGCTCAATGCAGAAACCCGGGCCGCCCACATAGCGCTGATCCGCACCATGGGCGAGGCAGCGCTCTGGGGCTACTATCGGGACGAGGAAGCGGCGGCGTAGCTGAAGCCACGCGCGCAAATGCAAACGGCGCCCGAAGGCGCCGCTCGATCCTATCCCGCCATCGATGTCTCAGTTCGTCGCGCTCGGTGTCGGCGCGGCGCCGCCATTGCCTGGACCGCCGGTGCCGGTGGAGCCGCCGGCGGCCTGCTGCGCCTGCTGCGCCTGGAGCTGGCGCAGGTTCTGCAGATAGATCGCGTTGAAGTCGACCGGCTCCATCATCAGCGGCGGGAAGCCGCCCTGCTGGGTGATGGTGGCGAGCACCTGGCGCGCGAAGGGGAAGATCAGCCGCGGGCACTCGACGAGGAGCAGTGGGGCGACCTGATTTTCCGGCACATTCTTGATGCGGAACACGCCGCCATAGATGAGCTCGACATTGAACAGGACGTTCTTTTCGCGCTCGGCCTTGGCGTTGAGCGTGATCTCAACGGCATAGATGTCGTCGGCCTGCTTCTTGACCCCGACATTGATGCCGACATTGAAGCTCGGATTGGGGCCGCCCAGCATGATCGAGCCCGGAGCGCCCGGGTTCTCGAAGCTCATGTCGCGAATGTACTGGCCGACCAGGTTGAAGCTCGGCTGCGTGCCCTGCTGCGCGTTGGCGTTGGCTGTGCTGCCTGCGGCGTTTTCGTCGGCCATGAGTAGGTTCCTTAACTGATCGCGCGCGGGACTAGCAGTTTTGGCCAGGGCTCACAAGCTTGGGCCGTCGTCCCGCCAGCCTGAGCGGTCGAGATCGATCAGCCCCGGCTCGTCGCTCCGCCGGTAGGTGGTCGTGGCGTCGACGACCCGCAAATTGCGCGCCAGGAGCCGGTAGATAAGTTCGCGCGTCACCGGTAGCAGCAGCAGCAGGCCGACGAGATCGGTGAAATAGCCCGGCAGCAGCAGCAGGAAACCCGCAAGCCCGATCAGCATGGCGTCGCCCATCTGCCGCGCCGGCATCTCGCCGCGCTGCATTCGGAACTGCATCTCGCGCAGCGCCGCGGTGCCCTGCCAGCGCAGCACCAGTGCACCGATGACGCCGGTCAGCACGATGCCGAGCAGCGTCGGCAGCACGCCGATCGCCTGGCCGATCATGATGAACAGCGCAATTTCGATCAGTGGCAACACGAGGATGGAAAGCAACACGATCCGGCCAAACATTGGGTGCCTCCTTCGGCGTGCCGCTTGCGGGCTTAACCGCTCCACACATCGTGAACTGGTTTCAAGCTACGGCATTGCCTATATAGGGTTCGACGGCCGACGCCCAAGGTGCCGGTCCTTCCAACAGATCGGTGCAGCATGGACGAGTTTTTCGATATTCCCACCCTGATCGTGATTGGCGTCGCGATCTTCGTGCTCTTCCGCCTGCGCCAGGTGCTGGGCACCCGCACCGGAACCGAGCGGACGCCGCTGCAGCGCGCGCAGGAGGCCCAGAAGGCGGCCAATTCCGACAAGGTGGTGCCGATGCGGCCGGCGCCAGCCCCGCAGCCCGTCGATGGCGACGCCGAACGCCGCACGCTCAAGCTCAATGCCGAGATCGAGCAGTTCTCCCACGGCGACTCCGAGGTGTCCGATGGCCTCAAGGCGATCGCCGCCGCGGACGGCAATTTCTCACCCAAGGCGTTCCTCGAGGGCGCCAAGGCCGCCTATGAGATGATCGTCACCGCCTTTGCCACAGGCGACCGCAAGACGCTCAAGAACCTGCTGGAAAAGGACGTCTATGACGGCTTCGAGCGCGCCATTGCCGAGCGCGAGGCGGCCGGCCGCAAGGTCGATTTCACCTTTGTCGGGCTGCCCAAGATCGAGATCGTCGACGCCGATTACGACAAGCGGGAGACCCGCCTGGCGGTGCGCTTCAATGCCGAGGTGGTGCAGGCGACGCGCGACAAGGACGGCACGCTGATCGAAGGCAATGCCGACCACGTGCAGATGATCGCCGACGAGTGGACATTTGCCCGAAACCCGAAGTCGCGGGATCCCAACTGGAAGCTGGTCGCAACGAACCAGCTTTCCTGAGGGCGCGAGGCGACAATGGCGAGCCGGGGCGGATCGAAAAAACCGCCCATTCCCGATTTCCATTTGTGGGAGGACGTGGCGCAGACCGTATCGCCGCTGCGTCCGCGTCGGCGCGTGCGGCCCGCGGCACCCCTGCCGCTTCCGCCCGCGGCATCGCCTCCTCCCAAGCGGCCGACAATCATCGCTATGCCGGCATATCAATCAACGCAAACGCCGGGAACGACGCATCCGGGGGCGATCGAGCCCAAACTCCGCAAGCGCCTCGGGCGAGGCCGCATCGCCATCGATGGCACGCTCGACCTGCACGGTATGCGACAGGATGAGGCGCACGCCGCGCTGGTTCGGTTTCTTACCGTGCGGGCGGCGCGGGGCGATCGCACGATCCTGGTCATCACCGGCAAGGGGCTGAAAAAGGTCAATGGCGACCCCACGACCATCGTCGAGCGTGGCGTGCTCCGCACCATGCTGCCGATCTGGCTGAGCTCGCCCGATCTTCTGCCGCTGGTCGCCGGCTGGGACCAGTCGGCCCAGACACATGGCGGCGAAGGCGCCTGGTATGTGCGGCTTCGCCGGCAGGAGGCACGATGACCCCATTGGGTGCCAAGATGCGCGAACTGCGCGAGAAGCGCGGCGTCACGCTCAAGCAGATGGCCAAGGCGCTCAATGTCTCGAGCGCCTATCTCAGCGCGCTCGAGCATGGCAAGCGCGGCCGCCCGACCTGGGGCATGCTGCAGCGCATCATCCACTACTTCCAAGTGATCTGGGACGAAGCCGAAGAGCTGCAGCGGCTGGCCGAGCTCTCCGACCCACGCGTCACCATCGACACCGGCGGCCTCGACCCCGAAGCCACCGAGCTCGCCAACCGCCTGGCGCGCGACATCCACCGGCTGGCGCCGGAAGATCTCGCCGCGCTCAAGGCGGAGCTGATCAAGCGGGTTCGATAGACCAGCGTTCTATTCCATGCCGAGGAACCCACCCGACTGCCGGGTCCACAGCCCGGCATAGATCCCGTCCTGCCTGAGCAGCGCCTCATGCGTGCCCTCCTCGGCAATGCGGCCCTTGTCGAGCACGACGATGCGGTCCATGCGGGCGATGGTCGAGAGCCGGTGCGCGATGGCGATGACGGTCTTGCCTTCCATCAGCCCATAGAGCGTCGACTGGATCGCGGCCTCGACTTCGCTGTCGAGCGCCGAGGTCGCTTCGTCGAGAATCAGGATCGGCGCGTCCTTGAGGATGGCCCGTGCGAGGGCGACGCGCTGGCGCTGGCCGCCCGACAGTTTCACGCCGCGCTCACCCACCAGCGCATCGTAGCCGCGCTTGCCGTCGCGGTCGGCGAGCTCGAGGATGAAGTCGTGCGCCTCGGCCTGCCGCGCCGCGGCCTCCACCTCTACGTCGGTAACGTCGCTGCGGCCATAGGCGATGTTCTCGCGCACGCTGCGATGGAGCAGCGTCGCCTCCTGCGTCACCATGGAGATATGACGCCTGAGGCTGTCCTGCGTTACGGCGCGGATGTCTTGCCCGTCGATCCGGATCGTGCCGGCTTCGGCATCGAAGAAGCGGAGCAGCAGGTTCACCAGCGTCGACTTGCCCGCGCCGGAGCGGCCCACCAGCCCGACCTTCTCGCCGGCCGCCACGGTGAGCGACAGCCCGTCGAGCCCGCCGCCGCTCTCCCTACCGTAGTGGTGCGTCACGTCGCCGAGAGCGATGGCACCGCCGCGAACGACAAGCGGCTTGGCATCCGGTGCATCGACCAGCATCAGCGGCTGGCCGATTGTCTTGAGGGCCTGGTTCAACCCGCCATAGGCGTTGAACAGATTTGCCACCGCATCGAGCAGCCACTCGCCCATCGCCGTAATGCGAAAGCTCAGCGCCACCGCGACGGCGACGAGGCCGATGGGAGCACTGCCCGCTTGCCACAGCACGATGGCCAGACCGATCAGCCCCACCATCAGCAGCGAGCCCAGGAACAGCATGCCCATGTTCATCGTCACTTCGAGCCGCTGCAGGGCAAAGTAGCCCTCGCGCAGCCGGTTGAACAGCGTTCTACCCTCGCGATCCTCGTCCGACTGGGTGAACAGCTTCACGGTGTCGATGTTGGAATAGGTGTCGACGAGGAGGCCCGCATAGATGGCGTAGATCTCCTGATAGGCTTCGACCGCCCGGCGGAGGCGCGGCACGCAGTACCACATCAGCCCTACATAGAGCGCGAGCCAGATGGCGAGCGGGATCACCAGCACCGCGTCCATGGTTGCTACCAGCCCGATCGCGCCCGCGATGTAGCCCACTACATAGACCAGTGTGTGGATCACCGAATAGGCCAGGCTCGAGCCGCTCGAGCCGACCGTCTGCACCATCTGCGTGATGCGTCCGGCGAGATCGTTGCGGAACCAGCCGACCGGCTGGCGCAGCACGTGCCGGTGCGCGCGCCAGGCCATGAGAAACGAGGCATTGGGCCGGAAGGCAATGTCGTTGAGCCCCTCGCGGATTAATCCGGTGAGTGGCCGCGCCACGACGATTACCAGCGCGACGAGCAGCAGCTCGAGGCCGCGTGTGGCCCACAGAATTGCCGGCGAACTCGCGGCGAGCGTGTCGACCAGCGTGCCGGCATAGCCGATCAGCCACACTTCTATTCCGGCGTTGAGCACCGTGAACAGCAGGCTCACCGCAATGATCCAGCGGAAGGGCTTGAGGTTGTGGGCGAGATAGGCCCACACCTTGGCGGGCGGCTGCGCATTTCCGTCGGACTGGAACGGATCGGCGAGCTTCAGGAAGAAGCGGAGCATAATGGCCTCTTGAGGCTGAATGTTCGAAACGGATGGACTGCACGCAGCCCGGATCGGCACTGCGGGTCAGGCGGTGAAAGGGCCGATCAGTCTCATTCGAACGATGCTCCTTGCGGATGGACGCGATGCGCTCATACGCCCACCAGCCCCCGCTGTCCACCCATGCCGCCCATCTGGTCATGCGTGCTGGGCGATACGTAGGACCGGCGACGCCGGTGGGTGGGTCGCGGCTTGCGCTAGGCAGCAGCCGCGATCGCTTTCAGGAACGCCGCTCCATATCGGTCGAGCTTGGTCGTGCCCATGCCCGGTATTTCTTCCATGTCGTGGAGGCTGCGCGGGCGCGCCAGTGCCATCGCGCGCAGCGTGGAATCGTGGAAGATCACATAGGGCGGCACGCCCTGCTGCCTGGCGAGCTTGCTGCGCTCGTTGCGGAGGATTTCGAAGAGCGACGCGGCCGGCTCCGGCAGCTCCACTGCCTTGCGGAGGCCGCGCTTCGTATCGGCGGCCCGCTTGGGCTGGTCCTTGCGCAGAGTGACCGTGCGCTCGCGCTTGAACACGGCGCGCGCCGCCTCCGTCAAATGTAGCGCACCGAAGCCCGCGGTATCGACAGTGATGAAGCCCTGCGCCGTGAGCTGGCGGATCACCGATTGCCAGCCGGTCTTGTCGAGCTCGTCGCCCTTGCCGAACACCGGTTGGTTATGGTGCCCGTTCATCAGCACCTTCTCGGTCTCGCGTCCAACCAGGACGTCAATGATGTGCCCCGTGCCGAAGCGCTGCCCGGTGCGGTAGATGGCGGCGAGCACCTTGATGGCGGCTTCCGTCGCATCCCAGGTTTCGGCGGGCTCGAGGCAGGCATCGCAGCCGCCGCAATCGCCGGGATGCGCCTCTCCGAAATGCTTGAGCAGCGCCTGCCGGCGACAGCTCGGCGTCTCACACACCGCGAGCAACGCTTCGAGCTTGCGCCGTTCGATGCGCTTGACCTCCTCGGGCGCATCGCCCTCGTCGATCATGCGCCGCCTTTGCACCACGTCGCCCATGCCATAGGTCATGAACGCATCGGAAGGCTGCCCGTCGCGTCCCGCGCGCCCCGTCTCCTGGTAATAGGCTTCGATCGAGGCCGGCATGTCGAGATGCGCGACATAGCGTACGTCCGGCTTGTCGATGCCCATGCCGAAAGCGACGGTGGCGACGAGGCACACCGAGTCCTCGGCGAGAAACGCGTCCTGGTTGCGGCTGCGGACCTGCGCCGAAAGGCCCGCATGATAGGGCAGCGCGGGCACGCCGTGATCGGTCAGCCACGCCGCGGTGTCTTCGACCTTCCTGCGCGAGAGGCAATAGACGATGCCGCTCTCGCCCTTGTGGCGCGCGAGGAATTCGAGCAGCTGCTTCTTGCCGTTGTGGCGCTGGACGATGGTGTAGCTGATATTGGGCCGATCGAAGCTCGACGCGAACACTTTCGCCTGCCGCAAATGCAGCCTGTCGATGATGTCTTCGCGCGTCACCGGATCGGCGGTGGCGGTGAGCGCTACGCGCGGCACGTTGGGGAAGAGCTCGGCAAGGCGGCTGAGCTCGCGATAGTCCGGCCGGAAGTCGTGGCCCCACTGGCTGACGCAATGCGCCTCGTCGATCGCAAACAGCGCGATGTCCACATCGGCGATGAGCGAGAGGAACCCCGGCGTCATGATGCGCTCGGGGGCGACATAGAGCAGGTCGAGCGCGCCGCGGCGGAGCAGGGTCTTCACGCCGGCCGCTTCGTCCGGCGACATCGACGAGTTGAGCGCCTCGGCCTTGACGCCCTGCTGGCGCATCGCCTCGACCTGGTCGCGCATCAGCGCGATCAGGGGCGAGATGACGATGCCGACGCCCGCGCGGCAGAGCGCCGGCACCTGATAGCAGACCGACTTGCCCGCGCCCGTCGGAAACAGCACGACCGCATCGCCGCCATCGACGATGTGACTGACCACATCCGCCTGCTGCCCGCGGAATTCGGCATGACCGAAGACACGATGCAGCACGTCGGTAGGGTCGTGGACGAAGGGGAGCAAAGCTTAGGTCTCTGAGTCGGCAAAGCACTTGATACGACAGTTCAAGCCGGTGTGTAATCCAAGTCCATATTTTGGACATTTGAGATGGCAGGGCACGAGCACCAGATGACCCTCAAGCGCATCGTCGCCCTGGCGCTCAAATTTGGGTGCATTGTCATCGTTGCGTCATAGGCCTTCTGCGTAGCCGTGCCGATCGGGATGAACGAAATCAGGGCCGCAAATCTCGCGCGTCAATACCTGATGGTATCGCACCCTGCGGGCACAGAGCGCATCGCTTGGCGATACGGAACCGACAAGATGTCGAACAGCGACAGTTGTGACTTCACCTACCTTGAGGCGCGTTCCTATCACGCCAAAGACCGGAAGGCGATCGCGGCCTACTACGCCGGACTCCACCGCATGAACCCGACGTTGAAGGGTCCTCGGTTCGAAAAATGGGATGCCGGAGTGCTTACCGACATTTCAGACGTCTATCATGAATTCGCATCGGACCTCGCTCAGGCCTCAACGCAGCCGTATTACACGCTTGAAGCAGAAGGTACCTTCGAAAACGCGCCTCCCTTTATTGATTGGCGTTGCGTCTGAGGCCAAGAATCAAGAGGGCGGCAGCTCGCGCTACCGCCCTCCCGGCTCCAACGAAAATCTGGTTACAGCACGAACCGGCTGAGGTCCGCGTCCGCCGCCATCTTGCCGACGCGCTCGTTGACATACGGCCTGTCGATCCGGATCACTTCGCCCTTCTTCTCGGACGCCTCGAAGGAGATGTCCTCCACCAGCCGCTCCATGATCGTCTGCAGGCGCCGCGCGCCGATGTTCTCGACGGTGGAGTTCACCTTGACCGCCGCGTCGGCGATGGCGTCGATGCCGTCTTCGGCGAAGTCCAGCGTCAGGCCTTCGGTCGCCATCAGCGCCACATACTGCTTGATCAGCGAGGCGTCAGTGTCCTTGAGAATGCCGACAAGGTCTTCCTTGCTCAGCGCACTCAACTCCACGCGGATCGGCAGACGGCCCTGCAGCTCGGGCAGCAGGTCGCTGGGTTTGCT
>CAZASR010000076.1:0-13090 GCA_964487765.1 uncultured Devosia sp.
TGCTCGAAGCCGCCTTCCGGGTGCTTAACCCGAGCGTGGGATGGGTGGGCACCCGTTGAGGTGGGGGGGCTTCCACCGCCGTGGGCGGCTCCCATGATCGGCCGTCTCAACCATGTGGCCATTGTCGTGCCCGACCTGGCGGCCGCGGCGGTGCGCTATCGTGATCTCCTGGGCGCGACAGTGCAGCCGCCGCGCGATTTACCGGAGCACGGCGTCACGGTGGTCTTTGTCGAGCTCGAAAACAGCAAGGTCGAGCTGATGACACCGCTCGGCGCCGACTCGCCCGTGGCGAAGTTCCTCGCCGATCGCCCGGCCGGGGGCCTGCATCACATCTGTTTCGAGGTGCCCGATCTCGCCCATGCGGCGCGCACGCTCACCGCGGGCGGCGCGCGCATTCTCGGCGACGGCACGCCGCGGATCGGCGCGCATGGCCTGCCGGTGCTGTTTGTGCATCCGGGCAGTTTCGACGGCACGCTGATCGAACTCGAAGAGGTCAAGCCCGACCTGCAGCCGGCCTGAGCGCGCTCAGTCGCGGCCCGGCTGCGGGTGCTTGGGCGGGAACTGGTAGAACGCCCGCGAGCCGTAATAGGGATTGAACAGCAGCGTGCGCGCCACATAGCCGTCATTGCCGATATGGCCGATGAGGCACCACGAGGCGCCGCACTCCTTGACGATGACGTACTCGCCCTTTTCCAGCACGTCGACGACACGGTAACCGAGGCCCGGTCCCGAGCGCACATTGGCGTTGACGGCGGCGATGCCCGGCGCCGCGGACACCGCCATCGGCGTCAGCACCAGCCCCGCTGCCAGCAGCGTGCCCATCAGGCGCGATAGAAGCTTCATTGTCAGATCTCCGACTCGCCCCCCGGCGAACCGGCACTCATGTGCCCACACGACAAGGATTGTGGCAAATTGTGTCCGCTGCAAGAAGTTCCCTGCCTAGAACACATTAAGTTTTGGCAACCCCGTCCGAGATCGGCTCGTTGCTCAGGCAAATGCCTCTTGCGAGGCCCCATCAGAAGGACCTGAGAGATGCGCAAATCCGATCTCGATCACCTGCTCGAAACCGCCGTCGCCAAGGCGCTCGGCGTTCCCTTGCCGCGCAAGCTGAACCAGCGCCGCAAGCCGTCGCGCAAGGAGCAACAGCCGGTCAAGCACGCCGCTTGAACCGCTTGACCCGCTCTCACGCCACCGGCGCTATCGTGCCGATCGTCGGTGGCTCCTTCACCCGCGCACTCGGATGCACCCAGACCGGCGTTTCGAGTGGCGGAGCGAACAGGTGGCCGCGCTCCTCCTGCGAGGAATGGAAGAATGGATAGCGCCGAATCGTCCGGTCATAGACCTCGGCGACCTTGGTCCCCCACAATTCCATCGGGAAGCCGACATCGTGCCAATGGCGCGCCTCGCACATCAGACTCGAGCCCAGAACGCGCTTGTAGAACGGTCCGTGCTCGGGGCGCACGCAATGGAGCCCGTAGGTCGCGCGGAAGTGCCGCGTCGCCATCACCGCGATGCGCAACGTCAGGAACGGCAGCGCCGGATAGGCGAGACTCGCTTCGAAATCGACGGTGAAGCGTGTCGGATCAACGAAGGTCGCGCCCTCGTCGAGCAGCGGCTGGAGGATATCGTTGAACAGGCTGTTGGCCGGCGACCTCGGAAACTCCGCCGTCAGGTAGTGAATCCTGAGCGAGCTCGCGAGCGCTCCGTCTATATAGACGCCGAAATTCCATGAATTCGGAAACGCTTCGTGGTCGTCGAAATCGTCGCGCAATATTCCCAGGCTGTTGAACGGATAGAAATCTTCGCGCCGATACGCCTCGTATCTCAAGCGATACACCGGATCTTCGAGATCGGTTGGATTCACTCTTCGATATTCAACGCGATCTAAGATATCGACCAGCGCGCCGGCAAAATTGGACGGAGCTGACGCCTGGCTTTGAATTAACGCACTCATCACTGAAACCCCAAAACCACATGCCAATGTAACGATTTGTTAAGTACGTTTGAAGCTGCACAATGCGCCGATCAGCCTTGCAGTTCCACCGCAAAGCGCATCGGGCCGTCAGGAAATGGAAGATTTAGAGCGGGTTAGCCGGCGTTAACCCTGATTCGCGATTCTCCCGCCACGGCATCGCGGCGGGCCGCGCCATCCATGCGGACGATCAGTTCGGCCACTTCCCGCCTGGGCAGCGGGACGCCGAACAGATAGCCTTGGATCTGGTCGACCCGGGTATGGGCCTGGATCAGCGCGAGTTGTTCCTCGGTCTCGACCCCTTCGGCGGTGACCGTGAGGTTGATGTCCTTGCCAAGCTGGGCGACGTTGCCGAGCAGCTTGAGCGAGCGCGGATTGCTCGCAATATCCATCACGAAGCTGCGATCCACCTTGAGCTTGGTGAAGGGCAGCGCCTGGAGATAGCTGAGCGACGAATAGCCGGTGCCGAAATCGTCGAGCGCAAGGCCGATGCGGCGCTTACCCAAGGCCGACAGGATTTTGGTCGCCGTTTCCTTCTCCTCGATCAGCGCCGTCTCGGTGACTTCCACTTCCAGCCGTTCCGGCGCGAGGCCGCTGGACTTGAGCGCATCGAGCACCATCGCCTCGACATCGGCATTACGGAAATCGCGCGCCGACACGTTCACCGACACCGAAATGTCGGACGCCCAGTTCATGCATTCGGCGGCGGCGGTCTTGAGTACCCAGCGCGTGATGTCGGAGATGAGCCCGGTCTCCTCGGCCACCGGGATGAACAGCGAAGGCGGGATCGAGCCGAGCTGTGGATGCGTCCAGCGCGCCAGCGCCTCGCAGGCGACGACGCGGCGCGTCTTGAGATCGATCAGCGGTTGATAGACGAGCGTCAGCATCTCGTTCTCGACCGCGAGCTTGAGTTCGGCCTTGAGCCGCTGGCGGTAGCGATAGGCAGTATCCATCTCGTCGTGGAACAGCTGCGCCTGCGCCTTGCCGTCGCCCTTGGCCTTGTAGAGCGCGAGGTCGGCGCGGGTCATCATGCCGTCGAGATCGTCGTCGGGATCCGTCGAGGTGACGATGCCGATCGACACATTGGTGCTGAGGCTTTCGCCGATGATCGAGAACGGCGTCTTGAACGCCGCAAGGATGGCGCCGGAGTCGAGCGCCGCATCTTCGGGACCGACATCGCCCGAGCGATAGACGATGAACTCGTCGCCGCCCAGCCGCGCCACGAGCCCCCTCATCCCCACCGCGCCCTTGAGCCGGTCCGCCGCCTCGACCAGCAGCCGGTCGCCCACCAGATGGCCGGCGGTATCGTTTACATGCTTGAAATCGTCGATATCGACGATCATCAGCATCGCCATCTCGCCCGGCGCATCGGTGCGGCGCCGCTCGAGATCGGCCGCCACCTGCTGGGTGAAATAGGCGCGGTTGGGCAGGCCGGTCAGCGCATCGTAATGCGCCATGAAATTGATGCGCTCTTCGGCCCGCACGCGTTCGGTGATGTCCTCGAACAGCAGCACCACGCGGCCCTGCCGGGCGCTGACGGTGACCTCGCTGAAGCGCGAATTGGCGAGCTTGAGGATCACCTTGCCGCCGCGCTGCCCGCTGACCACCTGCATCAACTGCTCGGCCGAGCGTTGCGGGATCGAGCCGCGGCTCGCCGCCGCCGCGATCAGCGCCGCGAAGGACCGGCCGATCCAGTTGCCCGGCACGAAGCTGTCGAACACCTGCTCGGCGCGCCCATTGACCACGGCGATCAGCCCGTCGCTGTCGAGCATGGCGAGGCCGTGATGCATGGTGTCGAGCGCCGTATCGAGTTCGGCGGCAAGCCGGCTCGCCTCGACCCGCGCATGCACCGCGCCCAGCATTGTCGAGCGCAGATCGTTGGCCAGCACCTTGAAGCCGATCAGCATGGGCATCAGCAGCAGCCCCAGGATCGGATAATAGATGTCGCCCTTGAACAGCAGGCTGCCGCACAGCAGCCCCACCGCGATGATGAGCTGCACATTGAGCATGCGCACGAGGCCGAAATTGCGCGCCACGATCCCCACCATCATGGCGACGGTGGTGGTCATCGAGATCAGCTCGGCGAAGGTGTCGTTGACAAGCAGGAAGCTCACCACGCACCACACGCCCGAAACGAAGGCGATGAACGCGGCCCAGAAGGTCGCGACCTTCTCCCATTTCTCGGCCGCCACCACGTCAGTCGGCTCGACCCTGGCTGCGAGGAAGCGGGTGATGGTGATGTAGCGCCCGATGGCGATCAGCACGAAGACCGCGGTGACGACCCACAGCGACCAGTGCCCAGTCTTGTATGCGGCCGCGCCCGCGCCCACCGCCGAAGACAGCGTAGCCACCAGCGTTGCCCGCCGGTCGCCATAGACCGCGCGGACCATCGACACATAGTCGATAGCGGGCATTGATTTGCTGGCAGGCTCGAGCATGAAATCCCGTCTGGTAACGGCCAAACATGCCCGGCAAGCTGTTAATGCCGCATTTCGGAGCGGTCCGCCACACCCCGCCCACGGCTTCCCCAGCCCCTTGGCGGCCCTTAATCGGCGCTCATGGTTATTAGAGCGTTGGGCAAATCGTTCGCAATTGCCCGCTCACGTCCCGGCTTCCGCCTGCTGCTGCTCCCTATCGTCATTGAACTCGAGCAGCTCGATCTGGATGCCCAGCGCCGCGACCGTATCGTAATAGGCATAACGCCCGTGCGAGCCCAGAAATTCCGCCTTCTGCAGCTCGGCATGCCCCCTCCCGGCGAGATATTTCCCGCGCTCGGTGATGTTGCGCGTCTTGAACGCGATATGATGCACGCCCGGCCCCTTGGCTTCGAGCAGGTCGCGCCACGCGCTCCTTTCCGGCCCCGGCTCCAGGAACTCCACGTCGATATTGCCGAATTTGAACATCGCAAGCCGGCAGGAAACCTCCGCCGGCTTGCCGTGATAGACGGCCCCCGCCTCCTCATGACCCGCCGCGCCCCCGATCGGGCTCGGCGTCTTGCCTGTGAGATCGGCGAACCAGGCGAGCGATCGCTCAAGGTCGTCGGTCACAAAGCAGATCTGCATGATGGCATCTTCGTCGAGGAGCCGTCTGTCCATTCGATCCTTCCTTCTCGCTCCGGGCTCAGCCGAAGATCTGGTCGTAATTGTCCTTGAGCGCCTCGACCGCGTCGTCCGTGGTCTGCGACTTGTCGCTCCAGAAATTGTACATCACGGTCCAGATTGCATTGTGCCAGTCTGTGTCGGTGATGTTGAACGGGTTGGCCACCTGGCCGTTGGGGACGTTCAGGGCCTCCATCGCGACCTTGTTGCACTCGTCCTGATACTCGGTCGGTGCATCGGCGCGCGGACTGGTCGAGCCCTTCTGCTGGTTCGCCCTGGCGCTGACGACGGGATCGACGAAGGCCGCGACGAGGTCGAGCTCGGCCTTGTCGATCTCCTCGGACTGGCCGCCGAGAATTCCCATTGCGTCGGACGTCACCGCCACCGCCTTGGTGCCCGGAATGGTCATGCAGCCGAAGTCGACCCCCGGCTGCTTGCCCGCCGCCAGCCACTCGCCCTTCATCCAGTCGCCCATGATGTGGAACAGCGCCTGCCCCGCGATCACCGTATTGGTGGTCTCGTTCCACGGCCGGTTCTCGCTTTCGGGCGTCGCCTGCTCGGAGAACACGCGCACGATCTCGATCGCCTTGCGCACTTCGGGCGTGTCGAACACCGTCGGATCGACGGTGGCACCATACATGCGGTTGTAGATTTCGGGGCCGGCGGTCGCCGCCAGCATGGCGTGGAACAGATAGCCCACCTGGAACGCCTGCCCGCCCACGGCGGCGGCAACGAAGCCGGCATCCTCGACCTTCTGGAAGTCGGCGATCATCTCGTCGACGCTCTGCCAAGTTGTCGGATCGACCCCCGCCTTGGCCGCGACCTCCTTGTTCCAGTAGACCATGCCGTCGATGTGCATGAAGAGCGGGATCTTCACCATGTGTCCGTCGACCGTCGACAGCTCGCGGATAATGGGGAAGAAATTCTCTGTCGCCCCGATCTCGTTGTAATAGTCGGTGAGATCGCGCGTGAGGCCGAGCCCGGCGAGATCCCGATAGACGCCCGGATCGGAATTGACGAAGGCGTTGGGCGGCTCGCCACCGGTGACGAGATTGACCAGCGAGACATTGACGCCTGAATTGTGCGGAATTGCGAGGTCCTTCCAGCTGTGTCCCTTGGCCTCGAGCGCGTCCTGCAGCACATGCAGCGCCGCCACTTCCGCATTGGTGGACCAGCCGTGATAGACGATCAGCTCGGCGGCATTGGCGGCCGGCGCCGCCGTCAGCATCAGCGCGGCCGACAGGGCCGCCAGTATTTTCATGCGCATTCTCGTGTCTCCCATAGGCCCGCCCCGCAGGGTATCCGGGCCGTTTTCCCCTCCCCGTCTTGCCGCGGGGTGTGGCCGACAACCGGCCGGTAACGCACACATCCTCCCCACCCCGGCATCGTGCTCGCCCAGAGACGGCCGGCACGTCCTAATCAGTGCCGCTTGAGCCGCCCCGAACGCGCCGGGGTCCGTGTGCGCCCGCCCCGGGTTGGGGCGGGCAATGGTCGTTGTTTCTTCCGGGTCCTGCAGTCCGGCCCCGTCAGCCAAGGATCGTGTCGAACTGCTCCTTGAGCTCCTCGATCGCCGCATCCGTCGTCATCGACGGATCGGACCAGTAATTGAACGACACGATGTCGAGCGCCGTACGCCAGTCCTCGTCGGCCGTGTTGTGCGGATTGGGCACCTGCCGGTTCACATCGGCGAGCGCGCCCAGCACTTCTTTCGAGCAATCGTCGAGCTTGTCGGCCGGTGCATCGAGGCGGACCGGCGTCGAGCCCTTGGCGAGCGCGAAATCGGCCTGGATCGCGGGGTCGAGCACCACCGCGGCGAAATCGAGCTCCGCCTGGGTCTTGTCCTCGGGCTGGCCGCCGAGCAGACCCCAGGCGTCCACCGTCACCGACAGGGCCTTGGTGCCCGGAATGTTGACGCAGCCGAAATCGACGCCCGGCCGCTTGCCGGCCGCGTACCACTCGCCCTTCATCCAGTCGCCATGGATCTGCATCAGCGCCTGGCCGCTGATCACCATGTTCGTGGTGACATTCCAGTCGCGGTTGACCGAGCCGGGATCGGTGTTCTGTTGGAACCGGCGGAGCATTTCGAGGCTTGCCCGGAACTCCGGCGTATTGAGCGTCTCCATGGTCGGCGTGGTGCCGTAGATGCCCGAATAGGTCGCCGGTCCGGCCACCGCCGCGGTCAGTGCATGCAGCAGATAGCCCACCTGCCATTGCTGGCCGCCAATGGCGAGCGGGACATAGCCTTTGGCCTTGATCTTGTCGAAATCGGCGAACATCGCATCGAGATCGGCCCAGCCATGCGGATCGACCCCCGCATCCTGCGCCACCGCGAGATTGTAATAGACCATCCCGTCGATGTGGATGGCGGTCGGCACCTTGACGATCTTGCCGTCGACCGAGATGACCTTCGCCACCGAGTCGGGCAGCTTCGAGAGAATGTCGTTGTCCGTGTACCACTGCGTAAGGTCGAGGCTCAGCCCCTGGCTCATCAGGTCGCGATAGACGCCGGGATTGGCCTCCATGAACACGTTGGGTGGATTGCCGCCGGTCACGAGGTTGACCAGCGAGACGCTGGCGCCCGAGTCGTGCGGAATGGCAAGATCTGTCCATGTGCTCCCCTTGGCCTCGAGTCCGGCCTTGAGCACATTGAGCGCCGCCACTTCGGCCGGGGACGACCAACCATGATAGACTACGAGGTCGGCTCCCTGGGCGGCGGAAGCGGCCGTCCCCAGTAACAATGCCGCGCCGAGGGCGGCCAAAGTCCGTGTCGTCATCGTCATCACTCCCTTGTTGTCTGACAATGCTGGAACATGAGTCTACTGACCGAAGGTGCGGCCTTGCCGCTATGCCATGCTTGCCGTGAGGGAACGTACGTCACAGCCGCGCTCCCGTGCTGGCGTCGAACAGGTGCAGCTTCGATTGCGGGAACGACACGTTCACCCGGTCGCCCTGCTTCAGCCTGCCGATCGCTTCGGGGTCGATGCGCGCGGCGATCAGCCCATCGCCGAATTTGAGGTAGCCGGTCGCGTCGCCACCGGTCTTTTCGGTGTACTGCACCGGCAACTCGAAGCTGCCGGCGGCGTCGCTCAGCCTCTGCCCCGGTGCACCGAAATGCTCGGGCCTCAAGCCGACGACGATCGGCTGCCCGTCGATGGGCTTGCCGGCGAAGGCGTAGCGGCTGAGGTCGAGCTTGATCCCCTCGAGATCGGCTCCGACCGTGCCGGCGCCATTGACGATCCGGCCCTGCTGCAGGTTCATGGCCGGCGAGCCGATGAATCCTGCGACGAACAGATTGTGTGGCCTCGAGTAGATTTCGTCGGGCGTGCCGAACTGCTGGATGACGCCGCCATCCATGACCGCGATCTTGGTGGCCATGGTCATGGCTTCGATCTGGTCGTGCGTCACATAGACGATTGTAGATTTGAGTTCGTCATGCAGCTTCTTGATCTCGAGCCGCATCTCGGTCCTGAGCTTGGCGTCGAGATTGCTCAGCGGCTCGTCGAACAGGAACAGGCCCACCTTCTTGACCAGCGCGCGGCCGATGGCGACGCGCTGGCGCTGGCCCCCCGACAGCTGCGCGGGCTTGCGGTCGAGCAGCGGCTCGATCTGCAGCAGCTTCGCCGCCCAGGCGATGCGCTGCTCGATCTCGGCGCTGTCGATCCGCTGGCTGGCAAGTCCGAATTTGAGGTTCCCGCGCACCGTCTTGGTCGGATAGAGCGCATAGGACTGGAACACCATCGCGAGGCCGCGATCCTTTGGATCGAGCTCGGTCACGTCCCTGTCGCCGATGGAGATGCGTCCCGCCGTCACGTCGAGGAGGCCCGCGAGCAGGTTGAGCAGCGTGGTCTTGCCGCAGCCCGAGGGGCCCAGCAGCACGAGGAACTCGCCGTCCTCGATTTCGAGGTCGAGGTTCTTGAGCACCGTCACGCGGCCATAGGTCTTGATGATGTCTTCGAACACTACGCGTGGCATCAGGCTATCCCTTGATTGCGCCGGCGGTGATGCCCTGCACGAAGAACTTGCCGAGCACGAAATAGATGAACAGCGGCGGGATGGCGGTGAGCAGCGCGGCCGCCATGTTTTCGTTATAGGCGGCCTCGCCGGTCGTCGTGATCACCACATTGGCAAGCACGACGCTCATCGGCTGCGTGCCGAGGCCGCCAAAGGTCAACCCGATCAGGAAGTCGTTCCAGATCGAGGTGATCTGCAGGATCAGCACCACGATCATGATGTTGCCGCTCATGGGCAGGATGATTTCCCAGAAGATGCGCCAGAAGGACCCCGAATCCATCATCGCGGCGCTCATGATCTCCTGTGGGATGCCCTTGTAGTAATTGCGGAACACCAGGGTGAGGAACGGCATCGACAGCACCGCATGCACCAGCGCGATGCCCCAGATCGAGCCATAGACCTTGAGCCCCGAGCTCAGGATGATCAGCGGGATCATGATGATCTGGAACGGCACGAAGGCGCAGATGAACAGGACGAACAGGAAGGTGTTCGCCCATTTGACGTTCCACAGCGCCAGCGCATAGCCGGTCACCGAGCTGAGCGCGATCGAGAGGACGAGGCTCGGGAACAGGATCGCCACCGAATTCCAGAAGCCGACCTTGAGACCGTCGCACCGGATGCCCGAGCAGGCCGTGTCCCAGGCGCTCCACCACGCATCGAACGTGACCGGGCTGGGCAGCGAGAAGATCGCGCCCTCGCGCACCTGCTCCATGGTTTTGAACGACGTGGTGATGATGATGTAGAGCGGCACGCAGAAGAACGCCGCGCAGATGGCGAGGAAGACGAGGATGGCGATCGAGCGGCCCGATATGCCCTTCGGCCGGCGCGGAAAGCGCGGCGCGCGCTCCACCGGCACTTCGCCCGCCTGGCGCGGTGCGGCCGCGGCGACGCCCGAGCTCAGCGATCTCTCCACGACGCTCATGCCAGCCTCGCTTCGCGGGCGCGCTCGCGCCACGCCGTCAGCAGCACCAGCGGCAGGAAGATGAGGCCGGTGATGGCGAGCATGATCACGGCGGCCGCCGAGGCGTAGCCGAGATTGGACTTCACCCAATAGGCATTGATGGTGAAATAGGCCGGCACCCAGGTCGCCTGTCCCGGCCCGCCATTGGTCATGGCGACGACGATGTCATAGGCCTTGACCACACCCAGCGACATCAGGATGGCGCAGGTGAGGAACGTGAACTTCATCATCGGGATGATGATTTCGACATAGAGCCGCCAGAAGCTCACGCCGTCGAGCCTGGCCGCATTCCAGATTTCCGAATTGATCGATTTGAGGCCCGACAGCATCAGCGCCATGTAGAAGCCCGAGCCCTGCCAGACGGTGGCGAGGATGATGCCGTACATCGCGGTGTCGGCATGGCTCAGCCAGTCGAAATTGACCCAGGTGAGCCCGATCGAATGAAGCGCGCTCTGGAGCCCGAAGCTCGGATTGAACATCCAGCGCCAGGCAACGCCGGTGACGATCAGCGAGACCGCCAGCGGATAGAGGAATACGGTGCGGAACAGCCCTTCGCCGCGCTTCTCCCGGTCGATCATCGCCGCGAGGATGAAGCCGAAGCCGATGGCCAGGAAGCTCCCGAGCCCCAGCACGATCAGGTTCTGCAGCGAGATCGCCCAGCCATCGTCCTTGAACAGGCGCTCATATTGCCGGCCCCATTCGGCGGGGTCGAAATAGTATTCGGGAAAGCGCCGGCTGCGGGTGAACGACATGAAGATCGTCCAGCCGATGGCGCCGATGAAGGCGACAAGCGTGATCGCCAGCGCCGGTGTGAGCGCAAGTTGCGGCGATACCCGGCTCCAGCGAAGTGCCATATCCCCTCCCACCCGCGGTCTCTGCCGACAGCCGCCGGATCCTCTTTTGGGATCGCTGCAGCGCTCGCTGGAACCGTCATTCTTGCCGAGTTGCGTTATCGCTAACTCAGTATTATCGTTAACCTAGGACCATCCGGCGGGACTCGTCAACAGGGAAACTGACGGTCCCGCCCTTTGCTGACTTCGAGGCGGAAATAGTCCCCGAACGGGCCATATCTTTGCCGCGCTTCATGGGGATTTCACATGCAGGAGACGCACCGCATGGCGACCACCAACGGCATCCCGCCGATGGGTTTCGGCACCTTCGGACGCACCGGCAGCGCCGGTATCGAGGCCATCCTGTTCGCCCTCGAGACCGGCTATCGCCACCTCGACACGGCCCAGAGCTACGGCACCGAGCGCGAATGCGGAGAGGCTTTGCGCCGCTCCGGCCTGGACCGCGACGCGGTGTTCCTGACCACCAAGATCACCGCCGAGAACTGCCGCCGCGGTCGCCTGATCGATTCGCTGCGGCGCTCCGGCGAAACCATCGGCGTCGACGCCGTCGACCTCACGCTCATCCACTGGCCGGTGTCGCCGGCGGGCAAGCTCCCCATGGAAGACTACCTGCCCGAGCTCGCAGAGGCCCAGGATCTGGGGCTTACACGCTTCATCGGGGTGTCCAATTTCACCATCGAGCACATCCGCGAAGCCGAAGCACTGCTCGGCAGCGACTGGCTGGCGACCAACCAGATCGAGCGTCATCCGCTGCTGCGCAACCAGAAGCTGGTCGACGCCTGCGCCGCCCACGCCATCGCCGTGACCTGCTACCTCCCCCTCGCCCGCGGCCGCTGCGCCGGTGTCCGGGTGATCGAGGAAGTGGCCGCGGCCCACGGGGCGACGCCGCACCAGATCGCCCTCGCCATGTCGCTCAATGAGGGGCACATCGTGATCCCCACCTCCGGCCATCCCGCCCGCATCGCCGAGAATTACGCCGCCGGCGCCATCACCCTGACCCGCGACGAATTGGCCCGCCTGCGCACCGCCGACCGCAACGCGCGCCAGATCAATCCTCCCTGGTCCCCCGCCTGGGACTGACCCGCAATTGACAACCGCCCTACCGGTCGTATTAACGTTCGCGCAATTCATAGTTGGAACGGGATCGTCGGCGAGAAGCGGATTAGCGCTCAAGCGGACCAGCGGGGAGGAATGATGGGGGCCATCACGGGGATCGGCCATGTCGCGCTCAACGTCCACGATCTCGAGCGGTCGCTGGGCTTTTATCGCGACAAGCTCGGCTTCCGCGAAATGCTGCGCATTGACAAGCCGGAGGGCGGGCTGTGGCTGGTTTATCTGCGCATCACCGACGACCAGTTCATCGAGATTTTCCCGGGGGCCGAGGCCGAGCGCGCGCCCGGCTGGAACGACAACGCCATCACCCATGTCTGCCTGACCGTTGACGATCTCGACGCGGTCGTGGAGCGGGTGACGGCGGCGGGCATTCCGCTGCTGATCGACAAGAAGACGGCGATCGACGGCAACCGGCAGGCCTGGATCGAGGACCCCGACGGCAACCGCATCGAGTTCATGCAACTGAGCCCCGACTCCCTGCAGATGCGGGCCATTGCGCGGCTCAGGGCGGAAGGCGTCTAGGCAGATGCGGCTGCTCCGCCGGTCCGGCGCGATCGCTAAAAGTGAGTGCACTTCCACGATGAACTGCGCTAAGCGGGGGCGCGCGCCGGGGGGCGGCTCTTTTGGGTGGCGGGTATGGGCAGATCCATTGTTCGGCTGAAGGACATAGCCGACAAGACGGGGTTTTCGACCAACACGGTCTCGCTCGCGCTCCGCCATTCGCCGCGCATTCCGCCGCAGACCCGCGACATCATCCAGCGGGCCGCCGACGAACTCAATTACCTTCCCAACCAGATCGCCAAGTCGCTGGTGAGCCGCGAGACCAAGACGATTGGCCTGGTGCTGACCGACATCAACAATCCGGTGCTGACGCACACGGCCCAATCGATCGAACTGGCGCTCGCGGCGCGCGGCTACGGCACGCTGTTCGCGACATCCAACAACAACATGGCCGAGGAAGTCCGGGCCATTGAGATGGTGCGGGCGCGCCAGGTAGACGGCATCCTGATCTACCCGACGGGCCACCGTCAGCTCGACCATCTGCGCATGCTGCGGCGCGCCAACTACCCCATCGTGCTGCTGG
>CAZASR010000077.1:0-13005 GCA_964487765.1 uncultured Devosia sp.
GCAGCCACTTCTTGCTCGATTTGTACGAGCAGTGCTCGTTCCACATCGCCGAGAAAATGCCGAGCTCGGTGAGCGTCGGCTGGCGGCCGATCAGCTCGATGATCTTCGCATACTCGTCTGACTTCAGCCCGTGATCGGCAATCAACCGGGGCGTGATCTCGGGATTGTTGTCGAAGGCCATGGAATCCGCGGGGACCGTTCGAGGGAGGGCTCGATGCGGCCCTCATAGCGGAAGCGGACGCCGCAATACAGCCGATAAGCGGGATTTTCCGGGGATTGTGCCCCCCAGGTGGCGGCTGTGACGGACATAAGCGCGGCCCGGCTGGCGGAGCGGCGGGCGCTGCCTGTAAGGTCCGCGGCCGATGAGCATGCGCGCCCACATCGTCCTGATCGTCATCGCCGCCTGCCTCGGCACCGTCGCGTTCCTGGCGCTGCTGGTCTCCGCCATGCGGACCGCCGAATTTGCGCAGCTGCGCGCCGAAGGGAGCGGATCGCAGCTCGCCGCGCTCCATGAGCTGGACGGGGCGACGGGGCGCTACGGCCGCCAGGTCGTCGACCAGTTGCTGTTCGGCTATGACCGCGGCGGCCAGTTGCAGACGGCGCGCAACGACATGGACCGCATCCTCGCCAGACTGGCGCGCGCCACCCGGGACGAGCTCAACGCCTTCACCGGCTCGGCGGATTTGCAGCACGAACTGCCCGAGCTCGAGCGGGTGCGGCGCATGACCGATCTCTACCATGCGATCGATGCGGCCGCGAAACGGGCGTTTATCCTCAACGGCACCGGCGACGGCGGCGAGGCGGCGCGCGTGCTCAGCCGTGAAGTCGACTTCCGGCTGACCAACGAGATGCAGCCCCTGATCGACGCGGGGATAGACGAGGAGCGCGCGGAGGTGTCGGCGCAGCTCGGCGAACTGGCGAAGGCCCGGACGACGCTGACGATCGCTGCAGCCGGGACCGGCGCCGGCATGCTTGTGGTCGTGGGGCTGCTCGCCTGGCTGCTGTCGCGCCGTGTCGATCGCGCGGCGGCGCGTGCGGCTGCGAAGACGCGGGCCGAGATCAGCGCTCTCGACAGCAAGCTCAGGGCGCTCGAGGCCTCGCGCGGCCAGCTTCTCGCTGACATGGGCCACCAGCTGCGCACGCCGCTCACGGTGCTGCGCGGCGAGGCCGACGTGGCGTTGCGCGCCACCGCCGGCGACGCCGAAGCCCTCCGCGTCGCGATGCGGCGCGTGCGCGCGCAGGCGGCAGAGCTGGCGCTGCTGTTCGACGATCTCATCGATGCGGCGCGGCAGGAATCGGAGGCACAGCCCATGGTGATGCAGACCGTCCGGCTGGAGGATGTCGCTGCGGTGGCCGTCGACGAAGGCCGCATCCTCGCGGAGGCACGCGAGGTGACGCTTTCGACCGACATCGGCGATGACGGCGCGGAGGTCGAAGGCGATTTCCGGCATTTGAAGCAGGCGGTGATGATCGGCATCGACAATGCAGTGAAGCATTCGGCGCCGGGCTCAGCGGTAGAGCTGTCGACCCGCATCGACTCCGGCCGCGCGGTGCTGCGCATTGCCGACAGCGGTCCCGGGATCGCCGAGGAGGACCGGCCGTACCTGTTCCAGCGCTTCTTCCGCGGGCGCGGCGAGGAAGAGCTGCTCAACCCCGGCTTCGGAATCGGGCTGGCCATCGCCAAGGGGATCGTCGATCGGCATGGCGGCGCGGTCGCGCTCCGCAACCGGCCCGAAGGCGGGGCGCTGTTCGAGATTGCGCTGCCGCTGGAGCAGGGGCGATGAACATCCTCGTCATCGAGGACGACCGTCGCATCGCCTCCTTCCTCGAGCGTGGGCTTACGGCGGAGGGGCACCGGGTTGCGGTGGAGCTCGACGGTCGCGACGGGCTCGAGCGGGCGCGGCAGGATCCGTTCGACCTCATCATCCTCGACCGCACTCTGCCCTATGTGGATGGCGTCGAGATCGCGCGCGTGCTGCGCGCCGAGCGCCGGCCGGTGCTGATCCTGATGCTGACGGCCAAGGCCTCGCTGCAGGACAAGATAACCGGCCTCAAGGAGGGAGCGGACGACTATCTGACCAAGCCCTTCGCCTTCGACGAACTGCTCGCCCGCATTTTCGCGCTCGGCCGGCGGCGGGGCTCGATCGACCGTGAGAGCGTGCTGACGGTGGGCCCGCTGACGCTCGATCCGGCGACGCGGAAGGTCAGCCGCGACGGCGAGCCGATTGCCCTCACGGCGCGCGAATTCGAACTCCTGCGCTATCTCATCGAGAATGCGGGGCGCGTGATCAGCCGCGAGCGCTTGCTCAACAGCGTCTGGCAGATCGGCTACGACCCGGGCACCAAGATCGTGGACGTGTATATCCGCTATCTGCGGGCCAAGATCGACCGGCCGGACGAACCCTCGCTGATCCAGACCGTGCGCAGCGTGGGTTACATGCTCACCGGCGGACCCTCCGACGATCGGTCCTGAGCTTCTCTCCAAATTCTAACCGTCGGCTCAACCGCTTCAAACATCGGGCCAATAGCCTCCGCTGCGCGGAACGGAGGAATCGATGTCGGACTGGTGGCCAGCGATCAGGGTGAAGCGGTTTTCGGGCGAGCCCGTGCAGGCCTATGCCGCGCGTGCGGCGGAGGTCAGCGCCATCATCTCCGGTTTTCGCAAGGGACGCTTCGAGGGGCCGCTCGCCGACCGGCTCGACGCGCGGCTCGAAGCGCTGCTCAGCGGCGACTACGACCAGTCCCGCATCGACCCCTACGGAGTCATCGGCTGGGAAGGCCGGCCCCGCACCACCATCCTGGAGGTCGTCGAGGCGGCTTAGGGTCAGGCCAGGTCCAGCGCAAAAGCCTTCAGCGTCTTGAGATCGGTGTAGCGCAGGGCGCCTTGGTGGGTGCTGAGCAGCACCACGCGCGGCGCCTTGCCGTGCTCGAGAGCTTCGACCCAGCGCGGCGCCAACAGGCACCACCGGTCGCCCGGTTCGAGGCCCGGGAAAGCCATTTCGGGTCGCGGCGTCGACAGATCGTTGCCCACCGACTTGCTGAAGGCGAGAAACTCGGCGGTGACTTCGACGCAGACGAGGTGGCGGGCCGAGCCATCCTGTCCGGCGTGGCAATGACCATCGCGAAAGAAACCCGTGAGCGGATTGTCCGAGCAGGGCTGGAGCGGTTCGCCGAGGACATTGAACTCTGCCATGATGTCACTCCGCCGCCTGACGCCGACGGGCCATAAGACCGTCAATGAACACAAGGAGCAAGTCGAAGATCGCGACCAGAACGACAAGCACGCCCACGCCGATTGCCACCGTCACGGGACCCGCCGGCGAGCCACCCGGGGGCGCATGGCCGGGATCGAGGATGGTGTAGGGATATTCGCCCGCGAGGGGCCCGCGCATCTCGATATAGAGAACATAGGCGAGCCCCGGCACGAGCATCATCGGCACCTCCCGGTAGCGGAGGCTGCCATGCGGCGAAAAGGCCAGCCACCAGGCGAGATAGAGCACCGGCGTCACATAATGCAGGAGCACGTTGGAGATCTCGATTGCCTGCGGCAGGTCAGGCAGATAGGGGGCGAGCATGAAGTGGTAAAAGAACATCACCAGCATCATGATCCCGGCCATGCCGGCCTTGGTGACGGGATCGCGGAACCAGCCGAGGACGC
This sequence comes from uncultured Devosia sp., assembly GCA_964487765.1. Taxonomy (GTDB): domain Bacteria; phylum Pseudomonadota; class Alphaproteobacteria; order Rhizobiales; family Devosiaceae; genus Devosia_A. The sequence continues at coordinate 3,659 of CAZASR010000077.1, forward strand.
GCACACCCGTAAGGTCGGCGACGTAGATGAGGATCAACGCCGCGTTGCTCAGATTGGTGAGGAAGCTCCAGTAATAGACCAGGAAGCTCCACAGGGGCCGGTTCTGGGGCGGCCCCATCACCCCGGCAATGACGTAGAAATCCAGGGCGAGCCCGATTGCACCGATGAGGATGGCGATCAGGGCGAAGGCGGGGCGGAACGGCATGCGGGCGGTACCAGTCGGAATGCTCCGAGGATGACCGAGGCGCGCGCAAAGATCGAGATGAAATCAGCCGGCAGAGCCGGACCCGTAGGTCCGGCCCCAGGCTCTGTACCTGTCAGGCGCGATCGTCGACATAGACGGTGACCGAGCCGTCCGCCTCGGTCACCACGCCTACGACCTGGTCCGCCGTGTAGCCCCCGGCGGTCAGCGCACGGGCCAGCGCGGCATTGGCCGCGATATTGGTCCGCATCGTGGTGAGGGCATCGGTGTTCGCATCAAGAGCGGCGTCGAGGGCCGTGGTGTCGGCGCCTGTGCTGAGTGACGAAACCGTCACGACATTGACGGTCGTCGTGTCGGTCACAGTCGAGACGTCGGCACTGGCACCAGCCTCGAGGGAAGTCACCAGGGCATCCAGCGAGCCGGTTGCGGCTGCCGCAGCGGCGGCGGGTGCTGCTGCATCCGGCGCTGACGCCGCATCCTGCGCGAGGACTGGCTGGAAAGTCAGCAGCGAGATGGCAGCGATGGTGCCCAGCTTGGTGATGATATTCATCGGTAGATACATCCTTGTTAGGGTGGTGCCCCCGCCAGCAAATCGCTGAAAAAACAAAAGGTTGCAGGCTTAGTTTTGCCGCACCACCGCCCTCGGCGCGCCCTATTTGAGGGCCGCGGCGCAGGGGATAGCCGAGTCAAGTGTGATCAGCCGGCCAGGGCTGTGTAAACAGCGAAGGTGTGAGTAGACGCGAGCGAAACCGCGCGCTCAGGCGGCCTGCAGCAGGTGCGCGAACAGCGCCCGGCCGTCGAGGCCGCCATGGGCGCTTTCGATCAGATTCTCGGGGTGCGGCATCAGGCCGAGCACGTTCTTGTCGCGGTTGAACACGCCGGCGATGTCGGCCACCGAGCCATTGGGGTTGGTGCCTTCGGCGTAGGTAAATGCGATCTGCTCGCTGTCCTGAAGCGCCTTGAGGGTAGAGGGATCGACGAAGTAATTGCCGTCATGGTGGGCGACGGGCGTCGATATGATCTGGCCCGGAGCATAGCCGCCGGTAAAGCGGGTGCGGTGGTTCTCGACCTTGAGCCTCACCTCGCGGCACACGAAACGCAGCGACGCGTTGCGCATCAGCACGCCGGGCAGCAATCCGGCCTCGGTCAGAATCTGGAAGCCGTTGCAGACGCCGAGCACATGGACGCCACGCGACGCCTTGCCGCGAATGGCCTGCATGATTGGCGAGCGTGCGGCAATGGCGCCGGCGCGCAGATAGTCGCCATAGGAAAAGCCGCCGGGAACGACGATGAGATCGACATCGGGAATGTCGGTGTCCTTGTGCCACACCACAGTAGGCGCCTCGCCCCCGATATCGGTGAGCGCCGCGATCATGTCGCGGTCGCGGTTGAGGCCGGGAAAGACGACGACGGCTGACTTCATGCCGCAGCTAATGGTGAGTCTGGGGCGCAAAAGCAAGGGCGGCGTCGATGCCGCGAACTGCGAGCTACTCCGCGGGGATGGCGGCCGGGCGGTAGCTGCGGCTGCCCTTGGTGCCCGGAATGTGGGCCCAGGCCGGGCGCTCGAACAGGAACTTGCCGCGGCCGGTCCACTGGACGAGCAGGTAGAGGGCCACCGAAGCGCCGATGGCGAAGACCATCACGATCAGGCTCGACAGCGTCACGTCCTGAATCAGCCCCAGCTTGCCCAGCCCGATGCGGGCAAAGGACATCGGCAGAACGAAGGCGAGATAGACCACGATCGAGTGCTCGCCCAGCCAGCGCAACCAGCCCATGAAGGGCAGGCGGGTGACGAGCGCGGCGACGACGCACAACGCCAGCGATCCGGCCAGCGCCAGCGCGAGATGGAGGCCGGGCAGCGCCGCATAGCCCATCTGGATGTGCTCGGGCAGCACGGCATAGCCGGCCGAGAAAACGAGCCCGATATTGATCACGGCGTAGGTGGCGAGCGCCGCCAGTGTCATGGCGACATGCTTCAGCGCCAGGTCGACGATGCGGAAGATCCACGGAGCGAACATGTACCCGGCGTAGAAATAGACGAAATATTCGGCAAACTGGTCGATGAGGTAGCTGCCAGTGGCGACCGGCGACACCTGGAACGCCGCGGCGAAGGCCAGGACGATCCAGCGCGGCGCCCGCAGCTCATAGAAGAACTTGGTCGCGAGGCTGAAGGCGGCCAGCAGGTAGATGAACCACAGCACGCCATAGGGTTCGATGATCGCCCACAGCAGATAACTCGCGGCCGTGACCGGATCGGCGCTCATGATGCCGATCTTGAGCACAATGTGGATCACCGCCCACAGCCCATAGAAGTAGAGATAGTGGACCACCCGGCGGTCGGCATAGGCCTTCCAATCGCGCGCCAGCACCTGGCTCAGGAACAGGCCTGAGATCAGGAAGAACTCCGGCATCCGGAAGGGTGTCGCGAAACCGATGACGTAGTGGAAGAATCCCACGCCTTCGGCGTCCTGTCCGACGTTGAAGACCGAATACATCATCACCACGAGGATGATGGAAATCCCCTTGGCGGAATCGACCCAGTTGAGACGTACGGTGGTACCTGACATTGCCGCAAATCCAGGTTGGTTGACCCGGACATAAGGCAAGCTGGCCGTTAACGCTCGCGCTTGTCGCCGCGAGGGTTACCCGAATTGCTTAATGTCTAAGATTGTAGCGATCAGAGACCTGTCGGCACCGAGGCATAGGCGGCGAACATCAGGCCGAGCGTCAGGAAAAACAGGACGGAGAGGGAAAAGGTCTTGATCATTTTGGGCCGGCTTGGAGGTCTGGGGTGGCGCTGACGCGGGCGCCTGACGGTTATGGGACACGATGGGTTAAGGCGGATTGCACCGGCTTGGTTAATGCACCGGTAACGATCACACCCGCTCGACGGGCGCCCTGTTCGCAGGCTTGCGCTGAACGCCGGCTGAACGCCTCAGCGCGTGCTGCTCGATGAGACTTGCCGCTGCCTCGATGCCCCCACCCTCGCGCAATGTCGCGCCAATTCTTGCCGCGGCCGCAACGTAGGTGTCGCGCGCGCCCATCACGCGGTCGACGGCGGCGCGCAATGCCTCGGCGGTGACGCGGCGGCCATGCGCCTCCCCGTCGATCACCAGGCCGGCGCCCGCCGCCTGCATCGCCTCGGCATTGTGGAGCTGCTCGATCTGCTGCGGCACCGCCACCATGGGGACGCCGTGCCAGAGCGCCTCGTGGACGCTGTTGAGTCCACCATGGGTGAGGAACACGCTGGTGCGCTCCAGCACGGCGAGCTGCGGTACGGCCTCGACGAAGATGAAGTTGGGCGGTGCATCGGCATAACGGCCCAGATCGGTGCCGCGGCCGACCGACACCAGCACCTGTCCGGGGAAACTGCCGAAGGCGGCGACGCAGCTATCGAAGAAGGCCGCATTGCCGTGGTGCAGCGTGCCCAGCGAGACATAGAGCAGCGGGCGTCCGTCAAGTCGGCCGAAGTCGAAGCTTTCGCGCCGCGTGCCCGGATCGATGGAGCACCCCACGAAAATGAAGTCGGACCCGTCGCGGTGTCGCGTCGGCGGATGGAAGGCGCGGCTCGTGAGCATCAGCGTGACGTCGCCGCGGCGCGGCACGAGCGGCAGCCTGCGCGGCAGATCGAGCGGCGCCTGTGGAATGACGCGGATCGCGTCCCAGGCAAATTTGGGCAGCAGCGGAACGATGCTCAGGAGGTCGCGAAGGACCTCGCTGCCGCTGCGGGCGAAAGCATCGGACATGAAGGTGGTCGAAATCGCGACCGAGGGCAGCCTCAACTTCGAGGCCAGCATCTCGCCCCACACGGCAATGCCGTCAAAGACGAGGAGGTCGGGTGGGTCCGCGCGCAACTGCCTGGTGAGCCGCCAGAGCAGGGGACCGGTCGCGCCCAGGATCATTTCGATCCAGGCGATCATGTTGCCGTCCTTGAGGGTGCGCGAAAAATCCTCGAGGTGAATCACCGGCGGATAGGCCGAAAACGTCGCGCCCGTCGCAGTGATCAGGGGCCCGAAGCTCGCCTCGTTGAAAACCGTGACCTCATGGCCGCGCTGCACCAGTTGGCGCACGATCGGCAGCACTGGATTGAGGTGGCCATAGGCCGGGACGCTGAGGACGGCAATGCGAGCCAAATTCGGCCCCGTTGTGCCTCAGACCGGGATCGTTGCGTAGGCGGCGACCACAAGCCCAAGGGCGAGAAAGAACAGGATGGACAGCGAGAAGGTCTTTAGCATGTCGGCAACGCAAGTCGAAAGAGTGCCGCTGCTCTACAGGATTCCCTGCCGCGCGAAATGACACAAAGTGCATGTCAGCCCTGATGCGATCGCGCTTGTGACTCAAAAGCCGCAGTCCTTGCATTCGGGGCGGAAGGCTGCCTTCGTGTGGGTAACAGCGGCAGCCCGGCGCGAGGCAGGCGATGGTCGAGATCACCGACGACGTCATGGAGGCGCGGCTGGCGACGGTCCGGCCCTATACGCTGGTGCTCCTGAGGAAGGGGCCCGCCTACCTGCCGCCCGAAGTGCGGACGGCCGGCCAGGCTGCCATCGTTCGCGAGCATGGCCGGCGCAATATGGCGCTGCAGGACGAGCGTCGGATCGCCATCGTCGGCCCGCTGGGCAATGGCGGCGACTTCGTCGGACTCTATGTTTTCGCCGTGCCCGAGGCCGAGGCGCGGAGCATCATGGCAGGCGACCCCGCCCTCAAGGCGCAGATCTTCACCTATGAAGTGATGACGTTCTACGGCTTTCCGGGCGACGCCCTACCGCCAGCCTGAGGGATCACCGTCAACTTTGAAGAACGCCGTTCTGCCGTCCGGTGTGACGCGCACCGCGGATAGGCGGCCGGTATGGAAGCAGTGCGTGTCGATGCCGATGCGATGTGGCGTGATCACGATATCGCGCCCCGGCGTGTGGCCGTGTACGACGCGCAGACCGCCGGTGAGCTGCGCGGTAAGAAATGGTGCCCGGATCCAGATCAGATCGTCGTCCGACTGCATGCCCAGGGGAATGCCCGGCCGGATGCCGGCATGGACGAAAAGCCAGCCAGGCAGGGAGAGGCAGGCGGGCAGGGTTTCGATGAAGCGCCGGTGATCGGCGGGCAGCCGATCCTCGAGCATCCGGCGCAACGCCTCGCTGCTCCGCAGCGGCGGAAAGTCGAGCTCGATTCCATAGGAGGCGAGTGTTTCCATCCCGCCTTCCTCGAGCCAATAGGCATGCGCGGCCGGGTTACCGAGGAAATCGAGCATCATCTGCTCGTGGTTGCCAATGAGCGCAAAGCGGCGGAAACCGGGCGGCGCCTGGCCCATCACATGGGCGACGACCGCGGCCGAGCGCGGGCCGCGATCGACGTGATCGCCCAAGGTCACCAGCCATTTCTCGCCGGGAAAGTCGAGCCCGTCGCGGGCAATGTCGGCCTCGATCGCCCGCAACTGGTCGAGGCAGCCATGGACGTCGCCGACGGCGTACACGGCGGCCGGCCAGGTGTGGAAGGCGAGGCGGGGACGGGGCATGCCGCCAGCTTTAGCCCATGACCGGAGGCTGTTGAAATATTCGTTTGCTGCCACGAAGGTGACACGGCAAAACCGAACTTGTTCGTATATCAATGCAACTCACGGCCGCGCGGACGGCTTAAAGAAGTTGCGATCGAAAAGGGAAATCATCATGAAGCGTCACCTGATTGCCGGCGTGCCACTGGCCCTCGCCGCTGCCCTGTTGCTGAGCGCTTGCGACACCAACACCCCGGCGCCGGGCCCGGCATCGAGCGAACCCAGTTCCAGCGCCGCCGATCAGGCCGCCGCCGATCAGGCTGCCGCTTCGCAGGCCGCCGCCGAAAAGGCCAGCGCCGAAGCCGCAGCCGCTGAAGCCGCCGCTGCCGAAAAGGCCGCCGCCGAGCAGGCCGCGGCCGACGCAGCCGCCTCGAGCATGTCCGCCGAAATGGCCTCCGAAGCCGCCGCCGCCTCCGAGGAGCCGGAACCGTCCGAGGAGCCGATCGCCGCAACGATCTCCGAGGCGTCGTCGGAGGAGTCGGCAACGGCGGCCGAAGTCTCGTCGGAACCGGCGGAAGCGGCGTCCGAAGAGCCCATGATGGTCGCCGAAGCGCCGTCGTCCGAAGCAGCCGCCGTCTCGTCGGAACCGGCTATGTCGGCCGAGACGCCGATGATGGCCGCCGAAGCGCCGTCGTCCTCCGAGCCGATATCCTCGGAAGCGCCGGCCATGGCCGCAGAAGTTCCCTCTTCGTCGGAAGCCGCGCCCTCGAGCGAGCCGGCGATCTCTTCCGAGGCCCCAGCCATGGCAGCGGAGGCACCGTCGTCCGAGGCCGTTTCCTCGGAACCGGCCATGTCCGCGGAAACCCCGATGATGGCCGCCGAAGCGCCGGCGTCCGCCGAGCCGATGTCCTCGGAAGCGCCGGCTATGGCCGCAGAGGTTCCCTCTTCGTCGGAAGCTGCGCCCTCGAGCGAGTCGGCGAGGTCTTCCGAGGCCCCAGCCATGGCGGCGGAGGCACCGTCCTCCGAAGCCGTTTCGTCTGAGCCTGCCATATCCGCGGAAACCCCGATGATGGCCGCCGAAGCGCCGTCGTCCTCCGAGCCGGCACCTATGTCCTCGGAGCCTGCAGGTGAAGTCTCCTCCGAGCCCGTGAGCGCCGCGTCCTCCGAGCCATCGTCCGAACCGACTTCCGAGCCCGCCTCGGAAGCCGCGAGCTCGGAAGAGCCGGCGCCGTCGTCCGCCGTGTCTTCCGAGACTTCTTCGGCTGAATCCGCGACGTCGTCGGAGGCGCCGGCTTCGCCCGAGCCCGCGGCCGCGCCGACGGTTCCGACGGCCGATCAGCTGGACAACGACACGCGCGTGGCCATCCTCGGCGACTCCGAGGAGGGCTATGGCTATATCGGCGTCTGGGCGGTCGATGCGGCCGGATGCGGTGTAGTCGATACCCCGGCCGCCACCGACTTCGCGGTCATCACGCGCGCGACCTTCCGCGATGGTCCGAAGGCCTATTTCGGCAATTTCGGCCCGCTGGTCGACGGCAAGCTGAGCGTCACGGCCAGGGCCGCGCAGGGTACGCGCACCATTGCGCTCGAACAGACCGCTCCCGATACGCTGACCGTCGACGGCAAGGCGCTGATCCGCTGCACGCAATAGGCCGCAGCGTACGAATTGGGGGGCCGCGGACGTCGCCGCGGCCCTTTCATTTTGCCCGGGCGATCGTCGCGGCAAACAGCGCAATGGCCGCCGCATTGGAGACGTTGAGCGATTTGATCGGTCCCGGCATGTCGAGGCGCACCACCTCGTCGCACAGCTCGCGGGTGCGCTGCCTCAGGCCCTTGCCCTCGGCGCCGAGAACGATCGCGAGCGCCTCGTCGCCCGGGCGCGGCGTGAGCGCCGCCGGCGCCTCGGAATCGAAGCCGAGCACCCGCATGCCGCGCCGCTTGAGCAACTCCAGCGTGTCGCCGAGATTGCGCACCTCGATGAGTGGCACGAGATCGAGCGCGCCCGACGCTGCCTTCGCCATCACCCCCGTCTCGCGCGGCGCGTAGCGCTGCGTCGTCACGAGCGCATCGGCGCCGAAGGCACAGGCGGTGCGCAGAATCGCGCCGACATTGTGCGGATCGGTCACCTGGTCGAGCACCACCACAAGCTTCACCGGCGAAATGTCATCGAGCCCGAAGCGGGCAACCGGGTCGACCTCGAGCGCCACGCCCTGGTGCACGGCATCGGCGCCCAGCAGGCGGTCGAGTTCGCGCGGCGTCGTCTCGCGGTACTTCACCCCGCCGACCGCTCCGGTCTCCTTGAGCCGCATCAGCGCGTTGGGTGTGGCCAGCAATTCACGCTTTTGTCGCCGAGGGTTGTCGAGCGCCGCGCGCACCGTATGAAGCCCATACAGATAGACCGGCCCGGTGTCCGGATCGTATTTCGGCCGAGGCGGAAACTTGTTCTTGCTCATGGCTTTGGCCTAGTCGCTTTACCGTGTTGCAGCAAGCTTGGGGGAAGATGCGCCAGTGTGTCATGGCAGCCCGAATTGCTGTTGACAGGGCAGGGCCCCATCACCATAAACCGCACGCGTTCCGGCGGTCCCGCCAGGCGTCCGGCCGCAAGGCTGGCAGTTCCCAAGGGAATGGGAGAGTGTCCCGAGCGGCAAAGGGGGCGGACTGTAAATCCGCTGGCTTAGCCTTCGTAGGTTCGAGTCCTACCTCTCCCACCACCCTTCTTTTCTGCCTGCGGGTGTAGCTCAATGGTAGAGCAGCAGCCTTCCAAGCTGAATACGAGGGTTCGATTCCCTTCACCCGCTCCAATCTTCCAGGCCTGAACCGGTAGCATCCCCGATGCGGCACTATTCGAAGGTCTTCTACGCCTGGCAGCGTGCCGGGTCGCACAATTCTGCCCGGCGTATCTTGCCCATCGTCTTCGAGGCCGTGCGACCGGTGACGGTCGCCGATGTGGGCTGCGGGGTCGGGGCGTGGCTCGACGTGGCGCGCAGTCTCGGCGCGACGGCGGTCGGCTATGAGGGCGCGTGGGTCACGTCGCTGCCGATGCGCTATCCCGGGCTCGACATCCGCGCCGCGGATCTCGAACAGCCGCTGCACCCGGCCCAGCGCTTCGACCTCGCCATTTCCATGGAAGTGGCCGAGCATCTGTCGCCGCAGCGGGCCGAGAGCTTCGTCGCCGATCTCGTGGCGCTGGCGCCGCACGTCCTGTTCAGCGCCGCGGTGCCGGGGCAGGGGGGCAACAATCACCTCAACGAGCAGTGGCAGAGCTGGTGGGCCGAGCGCTTCGCCGCCCATGGCTACGGTCCGCGCGACATCGTGCGGCCGGCGATACGCGCCGACCGCGCCGTCGCCTACTGGTACCGCCAGAACGCGGTGTTGTATTCGGCCGGCTTCCCGCTCGAGCGGGGCGCTGATTTCGACGGCATTCACCCCGAGCATACGGCCTGGTACCGCAACCTGCACCGACGCCTGACGGCGCGGCTCGAGCCGGGGACCTTCCTGCGGCCGAGCTAAGGCCTCGGCGGGCGGGCAATCGGTCGCAGAGCCTTGATTTCGGCGGGGTCCCACAACGATCTTGCGCATTGCAGCCTTTGCGGCTAGACCGGCCACCGCCTCGGAGGGGTATAGCTCAGTTGGTAGAGCATCGGTCTCCAAAACCGAGGG
>CAZASR010000078.1:0-12868 GCA_964487765.1 uncultured Devosia sp.
GAAGCCGCATTGCGGGGCGATGCCGAGCTGGTCGAGATCGGCGTATTGGGACGCCGCCTCGAATTTGCGCTTGAGATCGTCGATATCTTCGAGTTCGGGGGTCTTGGTGGTGATGAAGCCGGCCATGACGCGCTTGTTGCCCTTGGGCAGGCGGCCCAGCGGCTCGAGGCCACCGGCGCGCTCGGTGTCGTATTCCATGAAGTAAATGTCGACCCCGGTGCGGTTGAAAATCGCCTCGGCCGCCGGATCGTAGCCGCCCTCGGCGACCCAGGTGGATTTGAAATTGCCGCGGCACATATGCATGCCGATGAGCATGTCGTCAGGCCGGCCCTCGATGGCGGTGTGCATCATGTCGGCGTAGCGGCCGATCAGCCAGTCGGGATCGATGCCCTGCGCCTTTTTCTGCTCGCGAATCTTGGGATCGCACAGATAGGCAAAGAAGATGTCGTCGAGCTGCAGGTAGCGGCAGCCGGCGGCGTAGAAGGCAGCAACAGCCTTCTTGTAGGTCGCGGCGATGTCGGCGAAATAGCTTTCCTGGTCGTCGAGGTAGTCCTTGACGTGGATGTCGTCCCGGGCAACGCGAAAATGGATGGCGCTCGGACCCGGGATGGAAATTTTCGGCGTGACCCTGGTGTTCGCCTGCACGAATTTGAAGTGGTCCAGCATCGGATGGTGGTCGGGAAAATCGAGCCGGCCATTGATCACCGGGACGTCGGCCTTGGTCGTCGTGCCGTGGAACTGGATGCCGCCGCCTTCGCGCTGCTCGACGTCAAGTCCATCGAGCATGCCCATGAAATCGAAATGCCACCAGGCGCGTCGAAACTCTCCGTCCGTCACGGCCTTGAGTCCTACCGCTTCCTGCATCCTGATGACGTCGATGATCGCGTTGTCCTCGACGGCGCGGAGTTCTCCGGCTGAAATGGCGTGGTCATCGAAGCGCGCCTTGCGCGCGGCCTTCACCGCGGGTGGCCGCAGGAAGCTGCCGACGACATCGGCGCGGTAGGGTGGCTGCTTCAGTGCGGTTGCCATGGCTTAAATCTCCGTCGTGTCGTCGTTGTGGTAGAGAAGGAGGGCGCCGGAGCGCCCTCCCGATGGATCAAAGGCCGGACTCGGCGGCTACCGCCGCCGTCGCGGCTTCGAAAAGCGCCTGTCCGTCCATGCCGGCGGCCTGCATATCGGCAAGCCACTTGTCGATGGTGGGCCGCGACGCTTCCTTCCAACGGGCGGTCTCGGCGTCGTCGAGGGTGATGATGTTGTTGCCCAGATCCTGCGCGACCTTGAGTCCGATGACGTCGCCGTCATCCATGGCGCGGCCGAACGCCCGGGCGGTTTCGACGCCCGAGTTTTCATCGATCACAGCCTTCAGGTCGTCCGGCAGGCTGTTGTAGCGGTCGAGGTTCATCGTGAAGCCAAAGGTCTGGGTATAGAGACCGTGGGCGCCGGAGAAGCCCGTGTGATTATGGACCAGTTCGGCGACCTTGAGCGACGTGGTCACCTCCCACGGGATCGTGGTTCCGTTGATGACGCCGGTGGAGAGGGCCTCGGGAACCGCCGGCACGGGCAGGCCGACCGGCTCGGCGCCGAGCCGAGTCAGCAAGTCGTTGATGATGCGCGAGCCGCCACGGATCTTCATGCCCGTGAGGTCCTCGAGTTTGTTGACGGGATCCTTGGTGTGGAACAGGCCAGGACCATGGGCATGCACGCAGAGGAGCTTGACGCCCTCAAATTCATCCATCGAGTTGGCCTCGACGAATTTCTGGAACGCCACCGAGGTCGGCTCGCCCTTGGTCACCATGAACGGCAGTTCGAACACTTCCGACTTGGGGAAGCGGCCCGGCGTGTAGCCGAGCACCGTCCAGATCACGTCGACGACGCCATCCCTCGCCTGATCGTAGAGGTCCGGTGGCGCTCCGCCGAGTTGCATGGCGGGGTAGAGTTCGAACTTCAGACGGCCGCCCGAAGCGTCGGCGACCTTCTTGACCCAGGGCTCGATGGCCATGGCGGGGATTGTCGCCTGCGCGGGCAGCATCTGGTGCACGCGCAGCGTCGTCACGTCCTGCGCCCGGACGATGGCGGGGGCGGCGAGAGCTACCGATCCGGCGGCGGCGCCGGCCAGAAATGCACGTCTCTTCATTCTATCCTCCCAGTGTTTGGCGGCCGAGGCTCGCCATGATGAAGCGAAGTCCGCGCATGGCTCAATACAACCAATGCACGAGGAAAAGCGTGACGGACGGGAAGGCCACCAGCAGGGCCGTCCGCACGAAGTCTGACAATATGAACGGCATGACGCCGGCATAGGTCTGGCCGAGGCTGGTTCCCTTGCTCATCGAATTGATGACGAACAGGTTCATGCCGACGGGCGGGGTGATCAGCCCGACTTCGACCACGATCAAGACGATGATGCCGAACCAGATGCCGAAGTCGGTGGGCGGCAGGCCGAAATCGAGCGCCAGCACGATGGGGTAAAAGATCGGCACGGTGAGCAGGATCATCGACAGCGAATCCATGAAGCAGCCCAGGATGAGGTAGAACACCAGCATCAGGATCAGCACCGCCCAGGGATTGAGTCCGTTGTCGGTGACGAAGGCGACGGCCGCCTGCGGCAACTGGCTCAAAGCGAGGAAATTGTTGAGCGCGGCAGCGCCAAGGATGATCAGGAAGATCATCGCAGTGGCCTTGGCGGTCTGGAGCAGCGAGTCGACCAGGGCGCCGCGCGTGAAGCCGCGCCGCAGGAAGGCGATGATGCCGGTGCCCGCCGCGCCGATCGCCGCCGCTTCGGTGGGCGTGAACCAGCCCAGATAAATGCCGCCGATAACGAGGAAGAAGATCAGCATCACCGGCCAGATGCCGACGAGGAGGCGCAAGCGCTCGGCGTAGGGGACGCGGGGATAGGGCTGGCCCGCGAGTTCGGGGCGAAGCCGCACCGTGACCGCGATGGCGATGATGTAGCCCAGCGTGGCAAGCAGGCCGGGGACCATGGCGGCAAGGAAGAGCTTGGCGATATTGAGTTCGGTCAGCACCGCAAAAATGACGAGGATGACCGAGGGCGGGATCAGGATGCCGAGCGTGCCGCCGGCCGCGAGCGTGCCCGTCGCGAGGGCGCCGGAGTAGCCGTGCTTGCGCAATTCGGGCAGCGCGATCTGACCCATGGTCGCGGCGGTGGCGAGCGACGAGCCGCAGATGGCGCCGAAGCCCGCGCAGGCCCCGATGGCGGCCATGGCGACGCCGCCGCGACGGTGCCCCAGCCAGGACGAGGCCGTGTCGAAGAGCTGCCTCGAGATGCCGCCGAGGGAGGCGAACTGGCCCATCAGCAGGAACAGCGGCACGATGGACAGCGAGTAGTTCGAAAAGGTCGAGTAAGTCAGCGACTTGAACAGCGCCAGGCTGGGGTTCCACGACTTGGTGATGAGGTAATTGCCGACGACGCCGATGATCAGCATGGCAAGGCCGATCGGCATGCGCAGGAAGATCAGCAGCAGCATGACCGGAAACGCCCATAGGCCGAGTTCGGCGTTGGTCATTCGCCTGCCCCCGAAACGGGCGGGACAGGGCTGCGTGAGACTGCGTTCAGGGCGGAGCGCAGCACGCAATAGAGAGCGCAGATGACGAAGATTATCGCCCCGAACAGGCCGAGCGAATAGAGCACCCAGAGCGGCATGCGCAGGATGAAGGTGGATTCGTGGTTGCCGAGCTTGTCGGCAAGGCCGGCCCATAACCGCCAGCTGATGAACACGGCCGCACCCAGCATGGCGGCGTCCCACAGGAATTCGGCGAAGGCACTGATCCGGACGGGAAAGTGGTCGGTGACGATGGCGACGATCGCATGGCCGCGCTCGAGGTGGCACCACGGGAGGAAGGCGAAGACGGCAAACATGATGCCCCCCTGAACGAGCTCGAAATCGCCCGGCACGGCGCCGAGCCCGAGCGGAATGAGCGCGCGGCCGATGACGCTTACGACGGTGATGATCGTGACGACGATCAGGGCAGCGCCACCCGCGACTGCAACCAGCGATGCCAGCCGGTACACGATCCGTCCGAGCGGTGTATCATCCATGGATCGGGCTGCGTCCCCCGCTGCCACTCTATCACCTCCCATTGCAGCGCCTCCCGTTCCCTCGCAGCGCTGTCTCGTGGCTACTCGCGGTGGCGAGCGGAGCGCTCAGCTCCACGCCGATTAAAGGTCCGGACCCGCCCCCAAGTAAAATAACGACTTGGCGTATTCCTATAACGGCACGCTTATCTGGATGCGGGCCGTTCTGCTCGGGAACTCCACCTGCGAGCCCTCTTGATAACCGGATGAGCATGAGTGATCTGCTCGTTCCGATTTGCCGCCCGTGTGAACCATAGCCGCTACTGTGCGCTATGTTATGAGCTATAACAATTCCTGCGAAGAGATGAGATCGAGCAATGGCAGACGGTTCAGCGCCCGGTGATCTGGGCGGCGCCATCGACACGGCGGGAACAAGCAGCATCATCGGGTACCGGCTGCGGCGTGCCCAGCTCAGAGTGTTCCAACGCTTTCTCGTGGTGTTCGAAGAGTTGAACCTGCGCCCGGCGGAATATTCTGTGCTGGTGCTGATCGCCGACAATCCGGGGCGCAAGCAGATCGAGATCGCCGATGCGCTCGGCATCAAGCGCGCCAATTTCGTTTCACTGGTGCACGGCATCGAAGGGCGGGGGCTGGTCGAGCGGCGGCCCGCAGCGGACGACCGGCGGGCCAATGCGCTGCACCTGACGGCGGCGGGCGAGGCGTTCGTGCGCCGCATTCGCGCCGTCCATGGCAAGATGGAGCAGAGCCTCGTCGAGCGGCTCGGCGGGCTCGCGGCGCGCGATACGTTGCTGAAATTGCTTGATCGGCTCATGTGATCACCTGAAGACCGGAGCGCGTTTTTCGAGGAAGGCGCGCAGCCCCTCGGCGGCGTCGGGGCCGGTCTGGCTCAGCGCGGCGGCGAGACTTTCGGCATAGAGCCCCGCCTCTGGCGGCATGGCGCCGATATGGGCGATGGCCTGCATCACCATGGCGTTGATGGTGCGCGAGTTGCGCGCGATGCGCTCGGCGAGCTCGAAGGCCTTGGGCAGCGCCTGCCCCTCGGGGACGGCGTAATGGACCAGGCCGAGACGCTCGCTTTCGGTGCCCGAATAGACGCGCCCGGTGAGCATCATTTCGGTAAGGCGATCGGGACCGATCAGCCGCGCGATGCGGACCGAGCCACCGCCGCCGACGAATATCCCGCGCTGACCCTCCGGCATCTGGAACCTCGCGGTCTCCTCGGCCACGCGCACGTGACAGGCGGCGCCGAGTTCGAGGCCGCCACCCATCACCGCGCCCGTCATCGCCGCGACGATCGGTACTGGCGCATTCTGGACCAGCGCCATTACGCGGTGCCAGTTGCGCGAATGCGCCAGCACCTCCAGCGGGCTGCGCTCGATCTGCTCGCCGAGGTCGAGCCCAGAGGAGAAGTGACCGCCTTCGCCGCTGACGATGATGGCGCGCACATCGGCCGGGACGGCAGCGAAGTAACGGTCGAGCGCGGCAATGAGCGCGTCGTTGAGCGCGTTGCGCTTGGCCGGGCGGTTGAGCACCAGATGGGCGATGCTGCCCTGCTGCGCGATCCTCATAACCGGCTCGTCGGCGCTCATGCGGAGGTTCCTCTGTCTTGCGGGCTGGCGCTCAGGGCGGCACGCACATCTTCGGGGAGGGGCGCCGAGCGAATGGCGCCGGCCGCGTCGCGCACGACCCAGACGCGCTTCTCGCGGGCCTCGGCGATCGCAGTCCCGTTGCGGCTGATCGCATGGAGCACGCCGAAGCTCGAACGGCCGAGCTCGGTGATTTCCGAGTGGATGTCGACCATGTCGCCAAAGGTGCTCGGGTTCAGAAACGTCGCGCCGGTCTCGACCATGGGGATGCCGGCGGCGCCATGGGCCGCAAGCCAGTTGCGTTTGCTCGCGCCGAGTGCGGCGCCGAACAAGGCAGCGGTGGCATTGTCGCAATAGCGAAAATAGGTCGGGTAATAGACGATGCCGGCGGGATCGCAGTCGCCGAACTGAACCTCGACTCTGGTGGTGTGAGTGAACATCATTTCGGCGCCATGCGAAGGGCGCCGTCGAGCCGGACGACTTCGCCATTGAGATAATCATTGCCGATCATCGCGAGGACGAGCGCCGCGAATTCCTCGGGCCGGCCGAGACGCGGCGGATTGGGGATCGAAGCACCGAGCGCGTCCCTGGTTTCCTGAGGCAACTCGTCCAGCAGCGGGGTCAGGAACAGGCCGGGAGCGATGGCGAGAACGCGGATACCGAAGCGCGCAAATTCGCGTGCGGCGGGCAAAGTGAGCGAGACGATGCCGCCCTTGCTAGCGGCGTAGGCGGCCTGGCCGAGCTGGCCTTCATAGGCGGCGACGGATGCGGTGGAGATGATGACGCCGCGCTGGCCGTCGCCATCCGGGTCGGCGACGGACATGCGCGCCGCCGCGAGGCGCATCATGTTGAAGCTGCCGACGAGGTTGACGCGGATCACGCGCTCGAAGGCATCGAGCGGCATCGGGCCGTCACGGCCCACGATGCGAGCGGCCGTGCCGATACCGGCGCAGTTGACAAGCACCGCAGGGGAACCGAGAGCCGAGACGGCGTCGACGACGGCGCGTTCGGCTCCGGCGGCATCGGCGACGTCGCAGGAGAAGAAGCGGCCGCCGAGTTCGTCAGCCACGGCCTGTCCCTTGGCCGCGTCGCGATCGAAGATGGCGATGCCGGCGCCCGCTGCGGCAAGAACGCGGGCGGTGGCCGCGCCGAGGCCGGAGCCGCCACCGGTGACGAAAGCCGTGCGGTTCGCGATTTCCATCAGCCGCGCTCCGCATTTTCGATCAGCAGCGCGATGCCCTGGCCGCCGCCAATGCAGGCCGAAGCGATGCCGTAGCGCTCGCCCGAACGGATGAGCTCGTGCGCGAGCGTCAGCGCAAGGCGAATGCCCGTGGCGCCGAGGGGGTGCCCGATCGCAATGGCGCCGCCATTGACGTTGAGCCGGTCTTCGTCGAGCCCGAGTTCGTCGACGCAGGCGAGCGTCTGTGCTCCGAAGGCTTCGTTGATCTCGATCCGGCCGATCTGGTCGAGGGCCATACCTGCGGTTTCGAGCACGGCGCGAATGGCGGGAGCGGGACCGATGCCCATGATCCTGGGCGGCACGCCGACCGCCGCGCTGGCAAGGATGCGCGCCTTCGGCCTCAGGCCGTTGGCTCTGGCATAGGCGGCGCTGGCCACGGTGACGGCACCGGCACCGTCGACGATGGCCGAGGAGTTGCCGCCGGTTTGCACGCCGCCGAAGGCCGGTTTCAGCCTCGCAAGAACGTCATAAGGCGACGGGCGGATGTGGCTGTCGGTATCAATCGTGTCGATGCCGCGCGGCAGTTTGATGCCTCGGGCATCGAGGCCCTCGATCTCGAAGCGCTCGCCGACGACCGGCGCGATCTCTTCCGCCAGCCTTCCGCTGTCGCGGGCCGCGACGGCGCGATCGAAGCTGCGCTCGGCGAAGCGGTCCACGCGCTCGCGTTCAATGCCGTTTTGCTGTGCGAGATTTTCGGCGGTGTCGCCCATGGTGACGCATCCGGCGGGATCGTAGAGCGCCTCCCACAGGAAGTCCTTGAACTCGACTTTGCCCATGGTGAAGCCGTTGCGGTGCGTGAAGGCGGCGATGGGATTGCGGCTCATCGACTCGGTACCGGCGGCAAGAGCGAGATCGACGCGGCCGAGCGACACGACGTCCGCGGCCTGGGCGATCACCTCGAGGCCGGTGCCGCAGATGCGCTGCACGAGATGGGCCGGGGCCTCGATCGGTGCGCCGGCATAAAGGCCGATATGGCGCGGCGTGACATACGCATCGAACGAGGCCTGCGCCATGGAGCCGGCGATGGTAGTGCCGATGTCGGCAGGATTGACCCCGGTGCGCTCGATCGCGGCTCGGGCGGCTTTGATGCCCAGGTCGATCGGCGAGATGTCCGCCAGCGCGCCGCGATAATCGACGAACGGCGTGCGGGCGCCTCCGAGCAGCCAGGCGTCATCGAAGGTGACGCGAAGCGCCTTGCTCATGGTGCCTCCGGTCGCGGCAGAGCGAAGATGTCTGGGCCCGGCGGCTCGGCGTAGAGGGCTTCCACGAGCTCCGGGCGGCAGGTGCGTACGGCGCGCTGATTGATCGAACCCTTGTCGGTGACCTCACCCTTGTCGATGTCGGGCGGCACCGCCATCAGCAGGGCGCGCGCGACGTGATTGGAGCTACCGGTCGCCCTTTGCGCGAGAGCGGCGAGGCTTTCGGCGAAGCGGCCGCGAACGGCTGGATGCGCGATGGCGGTTGCAGGATCGGTGCCGAGGGGTAAGCCGGCGAGGCGCGTGCAGGCTTCGAGATCGGGAAAGATCATGGCGCCGATGAAGTTGCGGTCGAGCCCGGTGAGCACCACGTCGCGGATCAGAGGCGCGCAGGCGCCGATCACCGCGGCGCGTACTGCCGCGAAATTCACCCAGGTGCCGGTCGAGAGCTTGAAGTCCTCGCTGACGCGGCCATCGAAGATGAAACCCTTGGTGACGTCGGCTGGATCGACCGGGCGCACTGCATCGCCGATACGGTAGAAGCCTTCTTGGTCGAACGCCTTTGCCGTCGTTTCCGGGTCGCGCCAGTAGCCGGGCGTGACGTTTGGGCCCTTGAGGCGCAGCTCGAGCTTGCCCTCATTGGGGACGAGCTTGATCTTCATCCCTGGCGCCGGCAGGCCGATGTGGCCCGCCTGTTCCACCGGCCAGGTGGTGGTGAAGGCGAAGGGTGCGGTTTCGGTGGAGCCGTAGCCGGTGATGATCATGACGCGCTCGCCGACCTCGCTGCGTGCCATGCGGTCGAGCCCGTCGAACACATGCTGTGACAGGCTCGCGCCGGCATACTGGATCAGCCGCAGCCGCGCGAAGAAGTTGCGCCGCGCCTCATGGTCCTTGTCGAGCCCGGCGAC
The DNA here is from genome assembly GCA_964487765.1 of uncultured Devosia sp. GTDB lineage: Bacteria > Pseudomonadota > Alphaproteobacteria > Rhizobiales > Devosiaceae > Devosia_A. The sequence goes on from CAZASR010000078.1 coordinate 8,982, forward strand.
CAAATATTCGTAGGCCTTTGGCACGTTGGTGAAATAGGTCGGCTGCACGTCCCTCAGGTTGCGCAGCGTCGCTTCGAAGCGACCGGGAGCGGGGATGCCATCATCGATATAGAAGGTGCCGCCATTGTAGATCGCAATGCCAGTGTTGTGGCTGCCACCTGCCACATGGTTCCAGGGCATCCAGTCGAGCAGCACCGGCGGCTCGTCCTCGAAGAAGGCCATGGCCGTGCGGATCATCTCCTGGTTGCAGGCCATCATGCGGTTAGTGGTGATCACGCCCTTGGGCCAGCCCGTCGAGCCCGAGGTGAACAGCACCTTGGCAATGGTGTCAGGCGTGACGGCCGCATGGGCAGCCGCGACGGCCGGTGTCACGGGCGTCGCGAGTAGGTCATCGAAGAGGCGCGCGAAGCGCCCTTCCGGCGGGTTGGTGCGGACGACAAGCGGCACGTCGGGAACGGCGGCGGCGAGAGCGCGGGCGAATTTGCCGCCGTCGCTGGCATAGACAAGGCCGGGCGTCAGCAGGCCGGCGACGTGCTTGAGCTTGCCGAAGTCGGCCGAGACCAGCGAATAGGCGGGCGACACCGGCGCGTAGGGGACCCCGACCCAGATGGCGGCGAGGCCAAGCAGCAGATGCTCGATCTCGTTGCCCGAGACGATCATCAGGGGCCGTTCCGCCGATAGGCCCGCGTCGAGCAACGCCTGAGCAAGCGGCGGCAGGTGGGCGAGAACTTCGGCATAGGTCAGCATCCGCCAGTGGTCGCCGTCGCGGTCGGCGATCAGGATGGCATCGGGTGTCTTGTGGGCCCAATCTTCGAGTGCATCGACAATGGAGCGGGGATGGGAGCCGAGAGCGAGCGTCGAGCGGACGAGAATGGTGCCGTCGGGGCGCCCCTCAGCGGCCGCCGAGAACTGGCCCAGCCGAACTGCGCGGATCGATGTCGCTGGCGCGTGCATTCGTCACTCCCTGCAACATAATGTTATGAGGCATAACTATATCTGGCAAGGCCGGCTGATCAGTTGTTCTCACGCTCGCGATCGGCGACATCGCGGACCGCCTGCATCAGCTCGAGCGTCGCCATGCTGTGGCTGGTGTCGGCGCGTGTTGTGAAGCCGACTGGGCCCAGCGTTTCGGTCGTGTCGAAGGGCAGCAGTGCGAGTTGGCCGCGCTTTATGTCCTCGGCGACGACGCCCTGCGAGATGATCCAGATGGCGTCGCTCTGGAGCACGTAGCTACGCCCGAAGGCGTCGGAAACGGTTTCGACATCGTCGCGCAGCAAGGTGATGCCGTGGCCGACCAGCATGCGCTCGACGAACGGGCGAATGACCGAGCCGGGCGTCGGCATCAGCACCTGGTAGCGCTCGATCATGTCGAGCGTGAAGTGCTTCTCCTCAAGGAGTGGATGTCCCGGCCGCACGATGAAGCCGACGCGTTCGAAATAGAGATGCTCGAACGAGAGGCCGACCATCATGGCAGGATCGGCCATGCGGCCAATGACCAGATCGGTATCGCCGGTGCGCAGCAGCGAGAGGAGGTAATCGTTGGGCCCCGTCACGACGCGGGCGTGGATGCCGGGGTTGTCGGCGGTGAAGGCGCGGACCGCCCGGGGCAGCACGCGTGCGGAAACGGTCGGCAGGGCGCCGACGCGGACGGTGGTTGTGGCCTGCGCGCCGTTCGCCGCGTCGATCCCTTGGCGGAGCGCCGAAATGCTGGTGGCGGCGTAGCGGTGGAACACTTCGCCGAAGGGGGTGAGCGCGAGCTTGCGGCGGGTGCGATCGAAGAGTGCAGAACCGAGCAGATGCTCGAGTTCCTGGATCGTCTTCGATGCTGCGGGCTGGCTGATATGCAAAGCTTCAGCGGCGTTGACGACGCTCTTGAGGCGCGCAACCTCGAGGAAGCAGGCGATGTGCCTGAGCTTGATGCGTGGATCGATGGTACGGCCAGCCAATTCGCCCTCCGGTTATGTCAGTAGCACGATCTGCGAGGCTTTTGGCCGCTTTTCGGTGAATAGCATAATCCTGGAGTTATGGATCGTCCATGACTAATCATTTTACTTGGGCGCAGCCGCTGCCTTTAATCCAGGCTCGAGAGGAAGCGATGGCGTTCGTCCGCATCAATGGTGTCTTGCTGCATTACCGGCTGCACGGGCGAGCCGACGCCCCCGCGGTGGCGCTCGCCAATTCGCTCGGTACCGATGCGCGGATCTGGGACGAAGTGATCGAGCGGCTCGCCGGCACCTACCGGGTGCTGTCCTACGACAAGCGCGGGCACGGACTGAGCGACGCACCGAGGGGCGACTACAGCCTCGACGACCATGTGAACGATCTGGCGGGTTTGCTCGAGCATGCCGGGATGGATCGGGTAGCGCTGGCGGGCGTCTCCGTCGGTGGCCTTATCGCGCAGGGATTTGCCCTGCGTCGTCCGGGACGACTGGTCGCGTTGGTGCTGTGCGATACGGCACCGCAACTGGGCGAGGCGGCGATGTGGGATGGACGCATTGCGACCATTCGCGAGCGCGGGCTCCCTGCCATTGCCGACGGCATCATGGAGCGATGGTTCAGTGAGAGCTTCAGGCGCGCGCGGCCCGACGACCTTGCGGGTTGGCGCAATCTCTTCCTCCGCAGCGACGTCAACGGTTATTGCAGCACCTGCGCAACCCTGCGCGATACGGACCTTGGCGCGGATGTCGGCCGCATCGCAGTACCGACCTTGGTGCTGGTGGGGGCGGATGACGGCTCAACTCCGGTGCCGGTCGTCAAGGCGTGCGCCGAGGCCATACCGGGCGCGCGGTTCGAGATCATCTCCGATGCGGGGCATATTCCGTCCATCGAGCGGCCGGAGGCGGTTGCGGCGCTGATGACGACGTTTTTCAGGGAGGCCGGACATGGCTGAAAGCAGATATGACCGCGGCATGGCCGTGCGCCGGCGCGTGCTAGGCGATCGCCATGTCGACGATGTCACCGCGCGTACGACCGAATTCGACACCGATTTCCAGACTTACATCACCGAGGCGGCATGGGGCTCGGTCTGGGCGCGGCCGGGGCTGACGCCGCGCGAGCGCTCGCTGGTGACGCTGGCACTCCTGGCGGCATTGGGCCACGATGAGGAGGTGGCCATGCATGTAAGGGCAACCTCAAACACGGGGGCGACGATGGAGGACATCAAGGAGGCGTTGCTGCATGTAGCGGTCTATGCCGGCGTGCCGGCGGCCAACCGGGCCTTCAAGATTGCCAAGCAGGAACTGGCGAAGCGAGCGGAGGCGGCACAATGAGCGGCATCATGCTTCCCGGCGCAGATGGAGTTCTGTTCCAGCGTAACCGCGCCCGGCATCCGCCGGCCAATACGCCCGCCTACAAGAGCACGACCTTTCGCGCGCCGCGCCATGCGCTGCTGGCGCTGGGACAGACCGCATCGGAGAACGCCGGGCCGGTATTCGGCCATGGCATGATCGGCGCGCTCGACCACGACCTGATCCGCAACTACAGCCAGGACGGAAACGAGGCGATCGGGCAGCGGATCATCGTCTACGGGCAGGTGCTCGACGAGAATGCGCGGCCGGTGCCCAATACGCTGGTCGAGATGTGGCAGGCCAATGCCGGCGGCCGCTACCGGCACAAGCGTGAGGGCTATCTGGCGGCGCTCGACCCCAATTTCGGCGGCTGTGGACGGGTGATCACCGACGATAACGGCTTTTACCGGTTCCGCACGATCAAGCCCGGCGCCTATCCCTGGCCCAACGGCGCCAATGACTGGCGGCCGGCGCATATCCATTTCTCGATCTTCGGGCACGCCTTTGCGCAAAGGCTGATCACTCAAATGTATTTCGAGGGCGACCCGATGATCTGGCAATGCCCGATCGTGGGCACGATCCCCGACAAGGCGGCGATCG
>CAZASR010000079.1:0-12864 GCA_964487765.1 uncultured Devosia sp.
CAGATGGCGAAGTTGCGGAAATTGACGTTCATCAATCCTGTCCTGGATTTCCGGCAGAGGGGCAGTATGCCGGGCTTTCGGGCGAATGTAAGCCCCGCACCAAGGCGTTACAAGGGCGCGAAGGTGCGCGGAAATGTCTGGATCGTCCAGTCTCGGGGAGGCGCGAGGTTAACCGGAAATGCCGTCCACAGGCCCTCATTCGCTGTGTTCCTCCAATGCTTTCAAGACCGCACGTCGAGGTTTCTCTTTCCTGACCACGATCGCCTCTCCGTCCGAGGACACGAGGCAGCCGTGGAGCGTAATGCCTTTGAGCGCATCGGGTTGCTGCAGACGCTGCGCCAGAAGTTCGAGCGCGCCGAGCGGCGGAGACCGGCGGTCGCCTGCAACAAGGCCGAGGGCCTGGCCCAATAGAGTCGTCGCCACCGCTGGGTTCTGCGCCGCGAACCGGCCGGCGTGCAGCTCCATCGCGGTGCCGCTGAGCGGCGTGACCACTTCCGGATAGACCGCCTCGACGTCCGCGTGGATCAGCGCACCGGCTTCGTCCATGCGCCGGGCCAGCGTGCCGAGGCGCTCGATGGTGAGCCCGAGGGCCTCGAGCGCCGGCAACATCAGTCGCCAGCGCACCCGCTCGTAATTCTCGTCGGTGTTGGAGGGGTCTTCCGCCGGCGCCAGGCCGGCCATGCTGACCACTTCGCGCAAGAGCTCGGGACGGACCGACAGCAGCGGGCGCACGACCTCGCAGCCTTCGACGAAGCTCAGCCGCGTCATGCCGCGCAGTCCATCGATGCCGCTGCCATGTGCGAGGCGCATGAGCACCGTCTCGGCCTGGTCGGCGAGATGGTGCGCCGTCGCGACAAGCTCGACACCGTCGCGCGCCATCGCCTCGGCGATCAGCCCGTAGCGCGCCACCCGTGCAGCCGCCTGGATGCCGGTTGCGGGCTTGTCGCCCTCCCAGCGCAATATCCACGCCACGAGGCCAAGGGCTTCGGCTTCGCGCACGACCATCGCGGCTTCCGCGGCGGACTCGGGACGCAGCCCATGGTCGACGGTATAGACATGGAGTCGGGGTCGTCCGGGGGCGCGCGCCCATTGTGCGGCAAGCAGCATCAGCGCCAGCGAATCCGGTCCGCCGCTGACGGCAAGCCCGAGCTTCTCACACTCGGCAAGGCCGTCGAACAGCCCGTCGATTTCCTCGGGGGTCAGGCCGGGCAATTGGCCTTCTGCCTTTCCGCAACGAGGCGCTGGTTGAAGGCGGCCGGCTGGTTCGGGTAGCGCTTGGCCACCTCCACATAGGTCCGGCAGGCGGTTTCCACCTCGCCCGCGCCGGCTAGCGCGATGCCGAGTTTCAGCAGCAGATCGGGCGCCCGCGCCGACCGCTCATAATTCTGGAAGCCCGTGAGCAGCACATCGGCAGCTTCGTCATAGGCGCCACGCTGCAGCAGCGCCTCGCCCAGCCAGTTGGTCGCGTCGGGGGCCTGCGGGTCCTGCGGGTAGAGCGCGACGAATTGCCGGAACTGTTCTTCGGCGAAAGCGTAGTCACCGCGCACGATGGCATCATAGCCGGCCGCATATTGCGCCCTCGCGTCGCCGTCCTCGAGCGTTTGACTGCCATCGAGACTGAGGTTGAGTGGAACGCCGTTCGGCCCGCCTAGCGTGCCAATGTTGCGTTCGCCCGGTTGTCCCTGCCCGATCAGCGGATCCGCGGATTCACCGAGATTGTCCATCGGCACGTCGTCGGTGACGGGAATGTCGTCCATCGGCGCTTCCGTGAGCGAGCCCGACACGCCTTCCTGCGCGTCGCCTTGCGGCGCGGCATTGGGGTCGGGCAACGCACTCTTGTCCGGAGCGGCCTCCGGCGTCGTCTCACTGCCCGTAGCGGGCTGCGGCGCCTCCCCGGACGGCGTCACGCCCCCGGATTGAGGCGCCGCCTCAGTTTTTCCCCCGCCACCGCCTTCCAGTTGCTGGAAGCGGAACTCATTGTCGTCCGCCATCTGCTGGATCTGGGTCTGCATCTGCCCGATCGAGAACTGCAGGCCCTCGACCTGGCCGGTGAGCGTACGGACCTGGTCCTGCAGTTCCTGTATCTGGATGGCGAGCTGCGCTTCGCTGCGGCTTTGCGCCTGCACGAAAATGGGAGCGAAAATGGCCGCGGTGAGGATCGCTGCGAGGGCGACGCCGCCCCTCAGCTTCCACCGCGCAAGGGATAGATGCACGATCAATCTCCGTGGGTGATTTCGAACGACACGAGCCACAAAACTCGAAGCTTGGTTAGCCTGCAAATTCGACAAAAAGAAAGCGCCGGGGCTCACTGATCGCGAGCACCCGGCGCCTATGCCTCCGTGACGGCGCTCACGCGCCCTCACAGCTACTGAACGACCGTGACAGCACGGCGATTTTGTGACCAGCACGAAATGTCGTCGCAAATGGCCACAGGCCGTTCCTTACCGAACGATTTCTGCTGGATGCGGCGCGCGTCGACGCCGCGGCTGATCAGGTAGTTCACCACGACCGAGGCGCGGCGAGCGCCGAGTGCGATGTTGTATTCGCGCGTACCGCGCTCGTCGGCATGGCCTTCGATCAGGATGCGGTAATTGGCATATTTGTTGAGCCACGCGGCCTGCTTGTCGAGCGTCGCCTGCGCCGTCGCGGTAAGCGCCGACGAATCGGTCTCGAAGAACACGCGATCGCCTACGGTGACGAGGAATTCCTGCTGGCTCCCCGGCGGGCCACCGCCCGGCCCGAGATTGCCGACACCGGTGCCGTTGCGCCCGCAGGCGGCGACGACGAGGACAAGACCGATGAGCGCGACGGTGCGCAAAAGGCCGAGAATGGGCGTTGCTGAACGCATCCGAATGGCTCTCCTAGAGGAAATTTGGGTGTCCGCGTTTTACTCCCCTTAATCTTAAGGGCGAGTGGATCGCACTGGTTAATCCTTGCTCAACATGGCTCGAATGTGGCGGAAAACCGGCACTTTTGGCGCTGTTGCAATTCTACACTTGGGGCAGGTCGCCCCAGGTCAGGCTGCCTTCGGCGATAGCGGCTTCGAGCCTGTCGACGGCGTCGGCGAGCTTGACGTCGATGATCCCCAGATAATGCGTCCAGTCGGCGAGCGAGCCGAGATCCCGGTCGCCGTCCGAGATGCCGCGCAGCGCTAGGAGAGGCAGACCGAAACGCTGGCACGCGCGCAACACCGCGTAGGTTTCCATGTCCACCATCTCGGCGTCGATGAGGTCATAGACGGCGCCCGACACGATGTCGGCGCCGGTCGAAAGGGTGGCGAGCGGAATTCCGGGAATGAAGGGGCCAAGCGGAATCGTGGCCGGCTGGTCGAGATAGGGCACCGTGCCGGGTGCGAAGCCGAGCGCCGTCGCATCGATGTCGCGCCAACTTACCTCGGACGCCTGATAGAGCCCGCACTGTTCGAGTTCGGCGGAACCCGACGACCCCAGCAGCACGACCATCAGTGGCAACTTGTCGTCGACGCTGAGCCGCGTCAGCCGCTCCGTGACCGCCGCGGCTGCCTCAACCGGGCCCACGCCGCAGATCAGCGGCGAGATGCGGCCGCGCAACTCCGGCCCGTATTCCAGCTCGGTGGCCATGACATAGAGCAGGTCCGCGACGCCCGGTCGCCGGTTGGCAAAGGGCATTACGAGCGCAGCGAGCCCCAGTTGGGGTCGGAGGCATAGGAGCCGGTGCTGATCTGCTGCTCGTTGCGGCCCCAGATGTCCACCGTCCACAGCCCCGGCCCGGCATCGCCGCCGGCATCCCGGAAGAACATGATGACACGGCCATTGGGGCAGAAGGTCGGCCCCTCGGCGTGGAAGCTGTCGACGAGGATGCGTTCGCCCGAGCCGTCCGGCTTCATGATACCGATCTGGAACCGGCCGCCCGACTGCCGGGTATAGGCGATCAGGTCGCCCATGGGCGACCACACCGGCGTCGAGTAACTGCCCTCGCCATAGGAGATTCGCTGCGCGCCGCCGCCGCCCGCGCCCATCACGTAAAGCTGCGGCTGCCCACCACGGTCCGACTCGAACACAATTCTACTTCCGTCGGGCGCGTAGCAGGGCGAGGTGTCGATCGCCGCGCCCGAGGTGAGCTGCGTCGCCTGCGCGCCGTTGACGCCGGCAGCGTAGATATTGGTGATGCCGCCATTGCTGACCGAGAAGGCCACGGTCGAGCCGTCGGGCGAGAACCGGGGCGCGAACGACATCGGCGCGTTGTTGATAAGCTTTTTCGATTTGCCGCCGAGATTGGCGACATAGACCTGCGGATTGCCTTCGTCATAGGCGGTATAGACAAGCATGCCGTTGTCCCGGCTGAGCCGCGGCGTCAGCGTCAGCGCCGCGCCGGAGCTCAGCACCTGCATGTTGGCCCCGTCCTGGTCCATGATGGCGAGCTGCTTCTTGCGGTTGGCCTTGGGCCCGCTCTCGGCAACGAACACCACCTGGCTGTCGAAATACCCCTTGGCCCCCGCGAGCGAGGCGTAGATGGCATCCGACACGATGTGGGCGATACGCCGCGAACTCTGCGGATCGGCCGCATACTGATTGCCGGCGACCTGCTGGGCCGCCTGCGTGTCCCACACGCGCACGGCTGAGGAGATCTGCCCACCGCGATCGACCTGCCCCATCACCAGTGCATCGACATTGACCGCCCGCCAGGCCTCGAATTCGGGCGTGTTGTTCACATCGCCCGTCGCCTGCGGCAGGCTCGCGGGGTCCAGCGGCGCGAACAGGCCCGAGCGTTTGAGGTTGTCGCGCACGATCTGCGCGATCTCGCGCCCGAAGGCGGGATCGGACGACGCGAAATCGGGAATGGCGATCGGCAGCGGCACGAAATTGCCACCCGACACGATGATCTCGACCAGCGCTTTCGCCGGCGTGCTCGCGGCGGCCGCGAGGACGCCCGAGGCGAGGCCGAGCTTCAGCAAATGTCGGCGGGTGATTGCATGCATGGATTGCTCCTTCAAATCTGCCGGCGCGCCTATAGCAGTTCGCGCGGGTCGAATGTGGCTTTGACTTCCTGGTTCACGGCCATCTGATAGGGGCCGCAACGCATCACCGCCCGCTGCGCCGCCCGGGCCAGGGCAGTCTCGAGCTGCGTCGTGGGATTGCTGACGACCTGCGGCGTCACCGTGACATTGCCGCCGCCATCGATGTTGAACATCAGTTGCGCCGTGATCCCCGCTTCGGCCGCGCCGGGCGGAATGCTCATGCAGCCCTTGATCTGGGCGACGAGACCGTCGAGCTGGCTCTGCGTCAGCGTCGAAGCACGGCCGGAGTTCTTGCCCAGCGTCGGCGACCCGCCCTGTCCGGTCGTCGCGCCCCGCGATTCTTCGAGGTTCTTGATGAGATCGTTGAGGTCGGCCTCCTTCGAGGAGTCCGCGGCAGGCGTCTGGCTGGGCTTTGGCGTCTCGGTCTTGGTCGGAATCTTCGGCGTCGGCGTCACCTCGGCGACCTTGGTCTCCTCAGGCTTCTTGGGTGCCGGCGCTCGGTTGAGCGCGGCCGGCCGCATCAACGGCATGGGCGCGGCGGCGGGCTGGTCCGGCGTTTCCGCCGGCACGTCGGCGACGATTTCGGCGGGCGCTGCTTCCTCGACCGGCGCAGGCTCCGGCTCGGCGGCGGGAGCCGGCTCCGGCGGCGTCGGTTCCGGCTCGGGCACGGGTTCCGGCTCAACCACGGGCTCGGGGGCCGGCTCCGGCGCGGTATTGACCACGGGCGCCGGCGTTTCGGTCTCGGTCTCCTGCGGCGTCACCTGGTCCTGTTCGGTGTTGCCTGTCGGCTGCGCCAGCTCGGCCGGCGTCTCGGTCTCGACCACGGCCGGGGTCTCGGTCTCGACAACGGTCGAATCGAGCGAGCCCATGCGGATGTTCGTCACTTCAGAGATCGGCACGAGTTCGACCGCGATCGACTCGACGACCTCGGGCTCGAGCGGCTTCGCTGCCCCCAGCCCTACGAGTGCCAGTGCGAGGAGCGTGGCGTGGGCGATGACCGAAGTGGTAACGCCGGCCTTCATCTCAGGGTCGCTTTTCCGCCTGGTCGGTGAGGAGGCCGATCTTGGTGAAGCCGGCGCCCGACAGAGCCCCCATCACTTGCATCACTGCCCCGTAGCTTGCCCCACCGTCGCCACGCACGTAAACACGATCCTCGATGCCGTTGCTGGTTGCCGCCGTGACCGCCTCGATGACGCTTTCGAGCGGCACCTGCGTTTCGCCCACGAAGATCACGCCTTCGGAACTGACCGAAACCGTCACCGGCTTCTGCTCCGTATTGAGCTGCTTCGCCTGCGTCTTGGGCAGGTCGATGGGCACGCCGACCGTCATCAGCGGCGCCGCCACCATGAAGATGATGAGCAGCACCAGCATCACGTCCACCATCGGCGTAACGTTGATCTCGCTCATCGGCTTGGACTTGCCGCGCCGCCCGCGACGGCGCCCGCCTCCACCATTGCTTGCAACCGCCATTGCCATTGGGTCAGCGGCTCCGTGCTTCGAGCTGGCGGCTGAGGATCGTCGAGAACTCGTCGGCAAAGCCTTCGAGCCGGCTCGTCAGCTTGTTCGCGTCGCTCGACAGCTTGTTGTAGGCGATCACCGCGGGGATGGCCGCGAGCAGGCCGATGGCCGTCGCGAAAAGTGCTTCGGCGATCGGTCCGGCGACAACCGTGAGATTGGTGGACGAGGCCGCGGCGATGCGGGTGAACGCGTTCATAATTCCCCATACGGTGCCAAAGAGGCCGATAAAGGGCGAGGCCGACCCCACCGTCGCCAAAAAGCCGAGGCGCTTTTCCAGTGTTTCGCTTTCGCGCGCGATGGCGACATCGAGCACCTTGTCCATGCGCGTCTGCACGCCGATGAAGGACGACGCACTCTGCTCGTGGCTGCGTTTCCACTCCTTCATCGCGGCGACGAAGATCGCACCGAGCCCCGCGGAGGGGCGCTCCTGCATCTGCTGATAGAGCTCCTCGAGCGACTGTCCCGACCAGAAGATGCGCTCGAACACATTCATCTGCCGGTTGTAGCGGCCATAGAGCATCGACTTGTCGACGATGATCGCCCACGACCAGATCGACGCGGCGAGCAGGCCGATCATCACCGTCTTGACGACCAGGTCGGCCGAGAGGAAGAGCCCCAGGAGCGAAAAGTCGACGACTTCCGGCGTCGTGGTGATGACGTCCACCGCGCTCGAAGCGTCCATGAATACTGGTCCTTTCGTCTCGGTCGCACCGGACCGACCCCCGAGCACCCGGGGAGCAGGGGTGCTCTCAAAACTGGCGGTCCCGATGCGGTCAGAATTTGTCAAATTTAAGAGAAAGCCCGGGAATCCGGACTTTCCGCGGAGGCTGCGCACCGCCGTCCACTTATGGTCAACGAAGGGTTAAGAAAGGATTCCACGCATGGAACGGGCACGGGTGCGCAACGTTGGCACGGCGTCCGCGCACCGACGCGGTCGCTACCCCAAGGGAGTTCTATCGTGAAACGTCCAATCCTTGCTCTGGCCGCCTTTGCCGCCGCCGCCATGCTGGCGGTCAGCACGCCCGCGCTGGCAGAACAGGTCGCCTACAACGCGACGCTTTCGGGCGCCACCGAAGTTCCGCCCAACGACTCGGCGGGTACCGGCACGGTTTCGGCGACCTTCGACACCGAGACTATGATGCTGACCTGGGTCATCGAATATTCGGGCCTCACGGGCGACGCCACCGCGGCTCACTTCCACGGCCCCGCCGCCCCCGACGAAAATGCCCCGCCCGTCGTACCCCTCGACGGCGATCTGGCCAGCCCGATCAACGGCAGCGCCACTTTGACCGACCAGCAGGCGGCCGACCTCGCGGCCGGCATGTTGTATTTCAACCTCCACACGGTGGAGTATCCGGACGGCGAAATTCGCGGCCAGCTCATGGCTGGCGACGCCTCCACGCTTCCTGCACCGGCGTCGTCGGAAGCGGGCGGCGAGATATACGAGGAGTCGGCGGCCTCCTCTGAAGCGCCGGTAATGTAAGCACAGATGGGCCGCCTCCGGGCGGCCCTCTCTACTTCGCGAAGGCCGCGACAAGTGCACGCGGCAACCGCGTCGCCCTGCCGTCGGTCTTGATGGCGACGACCACCACCCGCGCGCGAGCGATCAGTTCGTCGCCCCGCTCGATCGTTTGATCGAGCGTCAGCCGCGCGCCGCTGATCTCGAACACGGCGGTATCCACCACCAGTTCGTCATCGATATGCGCCGCGCGCGCGAAGTCGATCTCCATCGATCGCACCGCAAAGGCGATCCCCTCTTCGATCAGCTCGGAATGATGGATGCCCTCGGCTCGCAGGAACTCCGTCCGTCCCCGTTCGAAAAAATGCAGATACGCCGCGTGATAGACGTTCCCCGAAAAGTCGGTGTCTTCGTAATAGACGCGGACCGGAAAGCGGTGCGACAGCGCCATGCTCACGCCCTTTCCCGCCTGCCCGCCAGCCAAACCCCACCGACGGCAAGACCGGCAAGCAGCGCCGCGCCGTGGATATCGGTCCGCGCCGTGAGCCAGACCCCAAGCGCGCTCCACAATCCCAGGCTTCCCCAGCGCGCTGGGGGAGGCACCTCGGTTCGTCTGGTGGCATCGATCGCGGACAGCCCGACGAGTCCGCAGATCGCGACCGAATTGCCGCCACCGATCGGTTGCCAGAAAATGCCCGCAATTTCACCGGCAAGCCCGGCGATCAAATAGCCGGCGATCCACCACCGGCGGCCTTGCCTCTGTTCCACCAGCGTGCCGAATATCAGCAGACCAAGACTGTTAGCGACGACCTGCAGCCAGCCATCGGTCAGCACAAGCCAGGTGGTGAGGAACCGCCACCATTCGCCGTGAAGCATCGCCGGATCGCGCTGCAGCGCCGGCCCAATCTGCGGCCAGATCAGCATGGCGCCCGTTACGACTGCTGTAACCGCGAACACGCCGAGCGTAAGCCAGGGTGTGCGCACCCTCACGGCTGTTCATCCTCTTCCTCGAACAGGCTCGCCTGCATCCCCGTGAACCCCTGCGGGACGACCTTGCCGAGGTGCTGGAACGCTAGCGCCGTGAGCATGCGCCCGCGCGGCGTGCGCTGGATGAAGCCCTGCTGGATCAGGTAAGGCTCGACGATCTCCTCGAGCGCATCGCGCGGCTCGCTGAGGGCGGCCGCGATGGTTTCGATGCCCACCGGTCCGCCATTGTAGAACTCCGCTATAACCGTGAGATAGCGCCGGTCCAGCTGGTCGAGGCCGCGCGCATCGACATCGAGTCGCAACAGCGCCTTGTCGGCAACGGAGCGCGTCACCTCCCTGGCCCCGTCGACCAGCGCGAAGTCGGTGACACGGCGCAGCAGGCGTCCGGCGATGCGCGGGGTACCACGCGAGCGGCGGGCGATCTCCATTGCGCCATCGGGGGCCATGCCTATCCCGAGCAGGCGTGCGCCGCGCTCGACGATCTGCACCAGTTCCTCGGGCGCGTAGAAATTGAGACGCACCGGAATGCCGAAACGGTCGCGCAGCGGCGTCGTCAGCAATCCCGCACGCGTCGTCGCGCCGATCAGCGTGAAGCGCGCGAGGTCGATCCGTACCGATCGCGCCGCCGGACCCTCGCCGATGATCAGGTCGAGCTGGTAGTCTTCCATCGCCGGATAGAGGATTTCCTCGATCGCCGGATTGAGCCGATGGATCTCGTCGATGAACAGGACGTCGCGCTCTTCGAGATTGGTGAGCAGCGCCGCGAGGTCCCCCGCCTTGGCAATCACCGGACCCGACGTCGCGCGGAACCCGACCCCGAGTTCGCGCGCCACGATCTGCGCCAGCGTGGTCTTGCCCAGCCCCGGCGGCCCCACGAACAGCACATGGTCGAGCGCCGCCTTCCGCTGCTTGGCGGCCGCGATGAACACCTCGAGATTGGCCCGCGCCTGCGCCTGCCCGATGAACTCGGAAAACCCCGTCGGCCGCAGCGAAACATCGAGCGGATCGTCACGGCCGGCAGCGGCGGAGGTGAGGCTCATTTCCGCACCATCCGCGGCTTTTGCAAGTTCTCGAGTAACGCAGCCATGTCCCTGCTCTGGTTGAGCAACCGCACTAGACTAGGAACTCAGCTCCCTCAACCCCAGCCGGATCAGCGCCGCCGTCTCAGCTCCCTCGCCTTCGCGCTGCACCACCTTGGCAACCGCCGCGCTGGCCTGCGCCGACGAATAGCCGAGATTGCTCAGTGCCGAGACGGCATCGGCGACGTTCGACGCGGCGTTGCCTTCGCCCAGCGCTTGCTGCAGGCCCAGCGTGCCCGCGTCGATACCGATGCCGGTCGGCACCTTGCCCTTGAGCTCGGTGACGATACGCACCGCCAGCTTGGGGCCAACGCCATTTGCGCGGCCAACCATCGCCTTGTCCTGGAGCGCAATCGCCGATTGCAGTTCGCCGGCGGTGAGCGTCGACAAAATCGAGAGCGCCACCCGTGCGCCGACGCCCTGCACGGTCATCAGCGTGTTGAACCATGCCTTTTCTTCGGGCGTGGCGAAGCCGTAGAGCCGGATCATCTCCTCGCGCACGATCATCTCGATATGAACGACGGCCGCATGCCCCACCTGCGGCAGCGCCGACATGGTCTTGGAGGAGCAGAAGGCTTCGTAGATGACCCCGTTCACGTCGACATGCACATAGTCATCGCCATAGCCGTCGATGAGTCCCTTGAGCTTGCCGATCATGCGCTGACCCGAAGCGCGGCCATGACGCGGTGGTGCGCATGGCAGATGGCGATGGCAAGCGCATCGGCCGCGTCGGCGCCCTTGAAATCGGCGCTTGGCAGCAGCGTCTTGACCATCAATTGCACCTGCGACTTCTCCGCGTGGCCCGTTCCGACGACCGATTTCTTGACGAGGTTGGCGGCGTATTCGCCGACCACCAGCCCCATCGCCGCCGGCGTCATCAGCGCGACGCCGCGCGCCTGGCCGAGCTGCAGCGCCGAGCGCGCCCCCGCATTGACGAACGTCTCCTCGACCGCCGCTTCGTCGGGCCGGTGCTGCTCGATCAGCGCGCGCAGCCCCCCGTGCAATTCCGCCAGCCGCTCGGCAAGGCTAAGGTTTGTGGGCGGCGTGATGGTGCCGCAGGCGACGTAGCGCAGCCGGTTGCCCTCGCTCTCGATGATCCCCCAGCCGCAGCGCCTGAGGCCCGGATCGATGCCGATGATTCGCACCATGCTCGCCATGCCTCCACCCCTAAGCCCTTCGATGAAGGCTACCAAGGACTATGTGAACAAACCGGCAACAATCCACCGCTCGAGGGCGGTCGATAAAAATGCGCGCATCTGTGGTGACGGGATATCAACGCTTGCATGCCACTAGCAGCGCCAGCGTCACATGCACGAATGGGTTCGGACCCGGATGAAGCTCGCCCTCTCTGCGGAGAGCTGGGGCCGTGTGATCGTCTACACGGTGCTCGGCACACTGGTTTGCATCGCTGCCGCGCTCTACGTCGACTCGTTCAATTTCGCCGAGTACACCGACGAGGAGCGGACGCGCGCGATCATCGTCGACATCGCGCTCCCCACCGTGCTGGCCGTGCCGCTGCTGCTGTTCTTCACCAGCAAGCTGCGCGAGCTCGCCATCGCCAACAGGAAGCTCACCATCTACGCCTCGACCGATGCGCTCACCCAGGTCATGAGTCGGGCCGCCTTCTCGACCCTCGTCGATGCCTACCTCAAGGACGTCCACCACGCCGAGAAGCGGGCCAGGGGCGCGTTCCTCATCATCGATGCCGACAACTTCAAGACGGTCAACGACCGCTTCGGGCACGACCGGGGCGATGAAGCGCTGGTCACCATTGCCAGATCAATCAAGTCGATGCTGCGGACGCCCGATCTCGTGGGCCGCCTCGGCGGCGAGGAGTTCGGCGTGTTCCTGCCTGGCGCCACCACCGAGCAGGCCACCCTCGTCGCCGAACGCATCCGCCAGAGCGTCAACAACGCGAGCTTCAGGCCGGCCGGCGCCGAACATCATCTGTCGGTAAGCGTGGGCGGCGCCGTGTTCGAGCGCGAGCTGCCCTATGCGGAGTTGTTCCGCCTCGCCGATCAGCAACTCTATGCCGCCAAGCGCGACGGGCGCAATCGCGTCGCCATCTCCCCCATCCGACCGGGCCCGATCGCCCTCGTTGCGGCCTGAGTCTCAGCCCTGGGCTTTGGCGAGCTCCTCGTCGCTCATGTCGAAATTGGAATAGACATTCTGCACGTCGTCGTCCTCCTCGAGGAGGCCGATGAGCTTGAGCAGCGTGGCGCCTTTCTCGGCATCCACTTCCATATAGTTCTGCGGCCGGAACACGAATTTGGCGGATTCGGGTTCCCCCAGCACCTTCTCGAGCGCGGCCGCGACCTCGGCCATCGACTCGTAGGAGGTGTAGATCGAATGCCCCTCCTCGTCGGATTCGACGTCATCGGCGCCTGCCTCGATAGCGGCTTCCATCACCTTGTCTTCGCTGCCGGCCGCGGCCGGGTAGTAGATCTCGCCCACCCGGTCGAACATGAAGCCCACCGAATTGGTCTCGCCCAGCGCGCCGCCGTTCTTGCTGAAGGTCGAGCGCACGTTTGAGGCCGTGCGGTTGCGATTGTCGGTCAGCGCTTCGACGATGATCGCGACACCGCCCGGGCCGTAGCCCTCGTAGCGGATTTCCTCGTAGTTCTCGCTGTCATTGCCCATCGCCTTCTTGATGGCGCGGTCGATATTGTCCTTGGGCATGGACTGGCCGCGGGCCGTGGCGACCGCGAGGCGCAGCCGCGCATTGAAGGCGGGATCGGGCGCGCCGAGCTTGGCTGCGACGGTGATTTCGCGCGCAAGTTTGGAAAACACCTTGGAGCGGGCGGCATCGCTCTTGCCCTTGCGAT
>CAZASR010000080.1:0-12477 GCA_964487765.1 uncultured Devosia sp.
TTCTCGGCGATGTGGAACGAGCACTGCTCGTACAAATCGAGCAAGAAGTGGCTGCGTACGCTGCCCACGACGGGCGAGCGCGTGATCCAGGGCCCTGGCGAGAACGCGGGCGTCGTCGACATCGGCGACGGGCAGGCGGTCGTGTTCAAGATGGAGTCGCACAACCACCCCAGCTACATCGAGCCCTATCAGGGCGCCGCGACGGGGGTCGGCGGCATCCTACGCGACGTCTTCACGATGGGCGCCCGGCCGGTCGCGGCGATGAATGCGCTGCGCTTCGGCGCCCCCGAGCATGAGAAGACGCGTCACCTCGTTTCCGGCGTCGTCGCCGGCGTCGGCGGCTACGGCAATTCGTTCGGCGTGCCGACTGTGGGCGGCGAAGTCGAGTTCGACGAACGCTACAATGGCAACATCCTCGTCAACGCCTTCGCGGCCGGCCTCGCCGACACCGACAGGATCTTCTATTCCAGGGCCGAGGGCGTCGGCCTGCCGGTCGTCTATCTCGGCGCCAAGACCGGGCGGGACGGCGTCGGCGGCGCGACGATGGCCTCGGCGGAGTTCGGAGACGACATCGAGGAGAAGCGCCCCACCGTCCAGGTTGGCGATCCTTTCACCGAAAAGCGGCTGCTCGAGGCCTGCCTCGAGCTGATGGCGACCGGCGCGGTGATCGCCATTCAGGACATGGGCGCGGCCGGTCTCACCTGCTCGGCGGTCGAGATGGGCGCCAAGGGCGACCTCGGAATCATGCTCGATCTCGACAAGGTGCCGGTGCGCGAAGACGCGATGACGCCCTATGAGATGATGCTGAGCGAAAGCCAGGAGCGCATGCTCATGGTGCTGAAACCGTCCAAGGAGGCCGAAGCCAGAGCGGTGTTCCAGAAGTGGGAGCTCGACTTCGCAACCGTCGGCATCACCACAAACGACCTACGTTTCCGCGTCAAGTGGCAAGGCAATATCGTCGCCGACCTGCCGATCAAGGAGCTGGGCGACGCCGCGCCGGAATACGACCGCCCGTGGAGCAAGCCCGAGCCGCGCGCGCCGCTCGATCCGAACGACATTCCACAAATGGATGTCGCCGACGCGCTGCTCAAGCTCATCGGCTCCCCGGCTTTGAGTTCGCGGCGCTGGGTGTATGAGCAGTACGACACCTACATCCAGGGCAACTCGCTGCAGCGCCCGGGCGGCGACGCGGGCGTCATCCGCGTCGAGGGCCACCCCACCAAAGCCCTCGCTTTCGCCTCGGATGTCACGCCACGCTATTGCGAGGCTGACCCGTTCGAAGGCGGCAAGCAGGCCGTCGCCGAGTGCTGGCGCAACCTCACCGCGGTCGGCGCCGATCCGCTGGCGGCCACCGACAATCTCAATTTCGGGAATCCCGAAAAGCCTGAGATCATGGGCCAGTTCGCCGAAGCCGTGCGCGGCATCGGTGAAGCCTGCCGCGCGCTCGACTTCCCCATCGTTTCGGGCAATGTCTCGCTCTACAACGAGACCAACGGCCGCGGCATCCTGCCGACCCCCACCATCGGCGGCGTCGGCCTGATCCCCGACTGGTCGCGCAGCGCCCGCATCGGCTTCGCCGCCGAGAACGAAGCGATCATCCTCGTGGGGGCGCCGGACTGGTGGGGCACGCATCTGGGGCAGTCGATCTATCTGCGCGATCTGTTCGGTCGCGCCGATGGACCGCCGCCGCCCGTCGACCTATCGCTTGAAAAGAAATCCGGCGATCTCGTTCGCATCCTCATCCGCGACGGCCACGCCACCGCCGTGCACGATCTTTCGGATGGCGGCCTCGCTGTCGGCCTCGCCGAGATGGCAATCGCCTCGGGCATCGGCGCCACGGTCAACCAGCTCGAAGGCGGCGACCCGATCCCGCAGTTCTATGGCGAAGACCAGGGGCGCTACCTCGTCACCATCAGGCGCAGTTTCGTCGACCAGTTCTATGACGAGATCTACCCTTATGCCGGCCTGTTCGCCCCTTGGATCGGCACCACCGGCGGCACAGCGCTCAAGCTCGGTCACGCCCGCGCGATCCCCGTCGCCGACCTCAAAGCCGCGCACGAAGCCTGGTTCCCCACCTACATGGCCGGCGAGATCGCGACGTAGTTTGTCAAGTGTCACGCGACACTTGACATCACTCCATCGCTCGCCCACTTTGCGGCATGGAGATCGACGACGTAGCCCACAAGGGTTTGCGACGGTTCTTCGAGACCGGCAATTCGAAGGGCTTGGTCGGCGATACCGATCGGCTACGGAAAATGCTTGCTTTCATCGATGCGGCTGCGAGCCTCGAAGAGCTGGCGGTACCTCCGAACTACGGCCTGCACGAGTTGACGGGCGACCGCAAAGGCACATGGTCGATGACTGTGACGAAGAACTGGCGGCTCACATTCCGCGTTGGCCCAAATGGATCGCTGACCGATATGAACCTCGAGGATTATCATGGCTCTTAAGATGCATCCTTCCCTCGCCGTCCATGTCGGCGAGTGGCTTAAGACTGAGGTCGTCGCTCCCACGGGGATGAGTGTGAAGGCGCTGGCGGATCACTTTGGTGTGTCCCGGCAGGCCATGAGTACCCTGCTCAACGGCAATGCCAGCCTTTCCGCGGATATGGCGATCCGCTTCGAGAAAGCGTTCGGCGTCCAGGCGGACACGCTACTGCGCATGCAGGCGACCTATGATCTGGCACAGGCGCGCGCGCATGAACGCGACATCAAAGTGCGGAAGCTCGCCAACGCCGCGTAAGTTGAAGCCGCGCCGCCGCGCGTGGCATAGTCGGGACAATCAACGTTGCGGAGACCACCCATGCCCATGAGCGCGTCGGAAATCGTCAAACGGATCAAGGCTGCGATTCCCGATGCCGTCGTCGAGCTGCGCGATCTCGCCGGCGACGACAACCACTGGGCCGCCACGGTCGTCTCCGAGCAGTTCCGTGGCAAGAGCCGCGTCGAGCAGCAACGCATGGTCAATGCGGCCTTCGGCACCGACATGGGCACGACGCTGCATTCGCTGAGCGTCCAGACCAAGGTGCCGGACTGACCGCGAGATGGGTGATTACATCCTGGTCGAGCGGCGGCCGACGGTCGTCGAATATCGCGACCTGCGCCGCCTGTCGGGCCTCAGCGAGAAGACGATTGAGGCCGCCGCGCGGGGCCTCCCGGCGACGCTCTTCGCCGTCGTGATCGAGCAAGCCGGTGACGCCGTCGGCATGGGCCGGGTCATCGGCGATGGCGGCACGGCCTATCAGGTCGTCGACATCGCCGTGTTGCCGGCGCATCAGGGCAAGGGGTTGGGCAAGCGCATCATCGAGACCCTTGTCGCCTGGCTCCGCGCCACTGCTCCCCCGACCGCTTATGTCAGCCTCATCGCCGACGGGCCTGCGAAAGACCTCTACGCCCAGTACGGTTTCAAGCCGACGGCCCCGGCGTCCATCGGCATGGCCTTCAGGATCACCTGACGCGCTCCATCGTCACATCGCGATGATCGCCTCGACAAGGGCGTAAACTCGGCTTATTTACTCAGCAAATTCTCCGGCGGCCCGGCTGGGCCCGGATCTGAAAGGCACTCTCATGAGCGACATCAACGCCAGGATCGACGAGCAGGTGAAGAACAACGACGTGTTCCTCTACATGAAGGGCACCAAGGACTTCCCGATGTGCGGCTTCTCGGGCCGCGTCGTGCAGATTCTCGACTATCTGGGCGTCGACTACCAGACCGCCAATGTGCTGGAAGACCAGGAACTGCGTGAGGGAATCAAGGCCTACACCAACTGGCCGACGATCCCGCAGCTCTATGTCAAGGGCGAGTTCGTCGGCGGCGCCGACATCGTCACCGAGATGTTCCAGGCCGGCGAATTGCAGGCGCACCTCACGGAAAAGGGCGTTCCGGTCAAGCAGACCGCCTGAGCGGCCCGTGCTATCCCCGGCCGCCCCGCACCCCGCGCGGCGGCCGTGTCACTGCCGCCGCCATGAGCGCGGCGAATGACGTCCATCACAAACTGTCGTTTCGAGCGGTGAGCGCCGAGGTGTAGCCTGCCACCATGACCGCCGTCGCCGCCCCTTCCCGCTCCGCCGCCGTGCCGCTGATCGCGCTGGTGATCGCAGGCTGCCTCATCGCCGCCGTCACCAACGGCATCCGCTCGAGCTTCGGCCTGTTCACCCTGCCGATGACCGAAGAGCTCGGACTCAGCCGCGAGGCCTGGGGTCTGGCGATGGCGATCCAGAACCTCGTCTGGGGCGCCACGCAACCTTTCGCCGGCGCCATCGCCGACAAATACGGCACGGCGCGGGTCATCGTCTTCGGGCTCGTGCTCTACGCCGCGGGGCTCGTCCTGATGGTCGTCTCGCCCACCGCGCTGCTGCTCGACCTCACTGCCGGCATCATGTGCGGCGTGGGTATTGCGACGTCCTCGTTCTCGATCGTCATGGTCGCCTTCGGCCGCAACGTGCCGCAGGAGAAGCGTCCGCTCATCTTCGGCGTCGCCACGGCGGCCTCGTCCTTCGGCCAGTTCGCCTTTGCACCGATCGGCCAGGGCTTCATCTCGGCCTTCGAGTGGGAGAAGGCGCTGATCTATCTCGCCGTGTTCCTGCTGGCGGTGATCCCGTTTGCTCATGCGCTGCGCGGCAAGACCGACAATCCCACGGGCCACGCCGACCTGCGCTTCATGGAGGCCCTGTCGCGGGCCTGGGGCTTCGGTTCCTACCGGCTGCTGGTGATCGGCTTTTTCGTGTGCGGCTTCCACCTCGCCTTCATCAACGTCCACATGCCGGCGTACCTGGTGCAGTGCGGCCTGTCGCCGGATGTCGGTGGCTGGTCGATCGCTATCATCGGGCTGTTCAACATCGCGGGCTCGCTGAGCGCCGGCTATCTCGGCGGCAAGCTGCCCAAGCAATTGCTGCTGGCCTCGATCTATTTCTCCCGCGCCATCGCCATTGCGCTCTTCATGCTGTTCCCCGTCACCGAGCTGACGGCTTACATCTTCTCGGCGGCAATGGGCTTCCTCTGGCTGTCGACCGTGCCCCTCACCGCGGGCCTCGTCACCCTGTTCTTCGGCGCGCGCTACATGGGCATGCTCTATGGCGTCGCCTTCTTCAGCCATCAGGTCGGCTCGTTCGTCGGCGTCTGGCTGGGCGGCTACGCCTTCGACGTCACCGGCTCCTACGCCATCGTATGGTACCTCGGCATCCTGCTCGGCCTCGCCTCGGCGGCCATCCACCTGCCGATCAAGGAACTGGCGCACGGCAACTTCCAGCCGGCACGGGCGTGAACCGCAGATTTGACAGCAACCTAACCTTGCCAATTCGGTTTGGGGGGAGCATGGTCCGCCGCGCACGGGCCGCCTCCCTGGTCCGCGGATAATCAAATGACAGTATTAGCACTGGGCCAGCGGGTTCTTTCCCGGCCCGAATTTATTGCCCTGATCGCCGCGCTGATGGCGCTCAACGCGCTCGCCATCGACGTGATGCTGCCGGCCCTGCCCTATATGGGAGAGGCGCTCGGGATCGCGAACGAGAACGAGCGGCAGCTCGTCGTCTCGGCCTACATGATCGGCTTCGGCGCCGCCCAGCTCGTCTTCGGTCCGATCACCGATCGCTTCGGTCGACGCGCCCCGCTGTTCGTCGGCATCGGGCTCTACGTGGTCTGCGCCTTTCTTGCGACGTTCGCACCGAGCTTCACCGTGCTGTTGATCCTGCGCTTCGTCCAGGGCCTGGGCGCGGCGTCGACGCGCGTCATCGCCACTTCGGTTGTGCGCGACCGCTTCTCGGGTCGCGAGATGGCCGAAGTGATGTCTCTCACCTTCATGGTGTTCATGGCCATCCCCATCATTGCGCCGGGCATCGGCCAGATCATCCTGCTCACCGGCCGGTGGCACTTCATCTTCCTGTTCATGGCCGGCCTCGCTGCAGTGGTTCTGGTCTGGTCCTTCCTGCGCCTGCCTGAGACGCTCGATCCGCAATATCGCCGGCCGCTCAGGCTCGGCGTCATTGTCGAAGGCTTCCGGCTGGTGTTCACCAACCGCGTCGCCTTTTTCTATGGCCTGTCGGGCATGTTCCTGTTCGCGGCAATGTTCGGCTTCATCGTCAGCTCGCAGCAGATCTTCGTGGGCATTTACGGCCTCGGCCCCTGGTTCCCGGTGGCCTTTGCCACGATGGCCGGCTTCATGGCGGTCTCGTCCTTCGTCAATTCGCGCATCGTCAAGCGCTTCGGCATGCGCCGGCTGAGCCACACCGCCATGCTGGTCTATGTCGGCTGCTCGGCGATCCTGCTCATCCTCAGCCTCATGGGACCAGTACCCTTCGTGCTGTTCTTCGTGGTGCTGATGATCATCCAGGTCGCCTTCGGCACGGCGGCCTCCAACATGAACTCGCTGTCGATGGAGCCGCTCGGCGCGGTGGCGGGCACTGCGGCTTCCGTCTTCGGCTTCATGCAAACCGTGGGCGGCGCCCTCCTCGGCACCTATATCGGCCAGCATTTCGACGACACGCTCACGCCCAACGCGCTGGGCTATGTCGTCATGGGAACACTGGTCATGGGTTGCGTGCTGATTGCCGAAAAGGGCCGCCTGTTCGGCGTCGGCAAGGAGTACGAACCGACCACGGTCCGGGCGGACTGAACCGGGCGCCTTCGGCGCAGCTATCCCGCCAGCGGTCCCTCGACCGTCGGCGTCGGGCTGCCGCGCCAGGTCATGCGATAGACCGCGCCCTGGCGCACCGACTGCACGGCGGCCGGCCGCAATGCGGCGATGCAGGTGCCGCCGGGGTGCCGCACCGCCGGATAGATGACGCCGTTGAGCCCGGCGGCGCGGGCCTCGTCCGCCAAGGCATTGCCGAGCGGATAGGCGGTCGCGAAATCGGCTGCCAGCGCAGGATGCTGGGGTACTGCGCGCAGATCGATGAAGTCGCCGGCCATGCTCGCGAACATCTCGGCATACTCGACCGTGGCGTTGAAATCGCCGGCATCGGCCAGCGCGCTGGTCAGGTGAAAGCCGACTTCGGCGAGGCAGGTTGCGACATCGAGCGCAGCATACCAGGCGCCGCGGTTGGGGCCGTTGAAGCGGTTGAGCTGCCGTGGCCGGGCATAGGCGAACGAGGCGTTGATGAAGTGCGCGTGCGGCACGTCATAGACCAGCTCATTCGCCCTCAGCCCCGATATGCCCCGCTCCTGCGCGGTCAGCCGCGCACTCGTCGCGCCCTCGATTTCCGTCAGGGCGGTGAGTTCGTCTTCGTCATCGACGAGCGGGGTCAGCACGGGCGCCCGCAACCGCGCAGTAGTCACCAGCCGGACGGTCCGCGGAAACGCTTCGGTGACGATCGGTACGCCGTCGATCTCCACTCAGAGCCCGCCGCGCACCGCGTCGACATAGCGGCGCACGTCCAGCATCTGCGGAATGCCGCCCCTGATCATCGAGTCGATCGGGCTCATCCGGTTGAACAACGGTCCGCTATTGGCGAGCCGCAGCCAGCGGTCGGCCATGCCATCGGCGAACAGCAGGTGCAGCCCCTTATAGATGCCGACCAGCGCGGAAATGCGGGTCAACTGGTCCTGGCTCAGCGGCCGGGCCCTGCCGTCCTGTTTCAGCCGCTCCCAGGTGCTCGTCGACACATCGAGCAGCGCCGCCGCCTGCTGTCCGGTCAGCCCCCATTGCGCAACGAGCCGCTTATAGGCCTTGAGCGCCACGCCCGACAGCCGCGCCCGGTCCGCTTCGGAGGAGAAATCCTGGCGGTCGGGGAGGATTGGCAAGGCTTCGGCGAGAGCAGGCATCCGACAATGCTCCATCAAATGATGATAACTTCATACATCAATTGGTGGCTGGGTGTCCAGAAAGCAAGCGCGCGGCGGAGCTAAACCTTGTGGCCCACCACGATCGTCCAGCCCAGATAGGGTCGGATCGTGCGGAGGTAGTAGGTCCAGTCGTCCGCGCTCTTGTTGAGCACTTCGTCGTGGTCGGGGTGCTCGCGGTGCTCTATGGCCCAGCGGATCGTGGCGTGGCGGTGGTGGCTGGCATAGCGCTCGAAGTCCGCGTCGGAGGCCGAAATCAGCGCCGACACCTCGACCCCGTGGCGCTGCATCACCGCCGCCAGTTCGATCGCGTCGAGCGGCAAATGCTGGTGCGTGTTCACGGCAGGCCGGTGCCTGAGCGTCAGGTCGCCGATGGCGACGGCACCGCCGGTCTTGACCGCACGCACCATCCATTCGGCCGCTTGCGCGAAGCCGCCCAGCGCGAAGGTCGCCCCGAGGCACAGCGCCACGTCGTAGGTCGCCGTCTCTGGCACGAAGGCCTCGGCCGGTCCCTCGAGATAGGTGATTGTGCCGCGCCTGGGGCGCCGGTTGCGCGCGAAGTCGATGAAGGCGCGATTGGTTTCGAGGCCGGTGCCGGCGATGTCGTAGCGCTCGCCCCATTGCCGCATCAGCCAGGCCTTGCCGCAACCGATGTCGATGACCTTGAGCCCGTCGCGCACGTCGCAATAGTCGTCGAGCAGCCTGAGCTTGCGGTCGGTGACCGGGTTCTGGATCTCGATGTCGGCCTCGGCGATGGCCCAGTAGTCGGCCTGGTTCAAGCTGGCCTCTCCTCCTCAGGCACCAGGGGCGAAGACCTCCCGGCGGAGCGTCTCGAACGCGTCCCGGTCGGTGGTGACGATCAGCCCGCCGGCGGTATGCGAGACTTCATAGCGCGAGCCGTCCAGCCGGCCAACATAGCCGCCCGCCTCGGCCACGATCAGGCTGCCAGGCAGATGATCCCACGGCATCAGCTTGCCGTACATCAGGTAATGGAGATGGCCTCCCGCAAGCATTCGGTATTCATGGCCGGCGCAGCGATAGCTCGCGTTGAGCCGCACCTTGTGCAGATTGCTCAGGATCGGCTGGCGCCTTTCGTAGGGCAGCAGATAGGGCGAGGCGACCCCCACCATCTGCGCCAGCGGGACCGGCTCTGCCAGACGCTGCCGCACGCGTTCGCCATCCGCCCGCACCAGCCACGCGCCCGCGCCGCGCTCGGCCATCAGCCAGTCGTCGCCCATCGGATCATAGATGATACCGGCGACGACTTCCGCGTTCACCACCACCGACGCCATGACCGCAAAGACCGGAAGCCCGGCGGCGAAGTTCGCCGTGCCGTCCACCGGATCGAGGGTGATCGCCAGATCGGCGTCGCCCAGCTTCGACAGCAGTTGGGGCATCGCGGCCACGGCCTCCTCGCCCACCACCAGCGCGTCCGGCCAGAGGTCGCCGATTCGCGCCGTGATCACGCGTTCCGCGCTCAGATCGGCCTCCGTCACGAGATCGATCGCCTCGCTCTTGGTCTTGACCATGTTGCGATCGAGCCGCCGGAAGCGCGGCAGGATTTCCGCCTTGGCCGCATCGCGCATAATTCCGGCCAGCATCGTCACGTCGATCGCAGTCATCACTCGCCCCGGTTCAGTGAGAGAAAATCGAAAAGCCTGTGGTCGAGCATATGGCTCGGCCGGATGTTGCCGAGGGCGCGGATCATCACGTCCTTGCGGCCGGGCATGCGGCGCTCGATGTCGTCGAGCATCGCCTTCATAGCGTTACGTTCGAGCCCGTCCTGGCTACCGCACAAGTCGCAGGGGATGATCGGAAAGGCCATCGCCTCGGCGAATTTGGCGAGGTCGGGCTCGGCGCAATAGATCAGCGGCCGCAGCACTTCCACATCGCCCTCGTCGTTGAGCAGCTTGGGCGGCATGGCGGCGAGCTTGCCGCCATGGAACAGATTCATGAAGAACGTCTCGAGGCTGTCTTCGCGATGGTGGCCCAGTACCAGCGCCGAACACCCCTCCTCGCGCGCGATGCGGTAGAGATGCCCCCGCCTAAGCCGCGAGCAGAGCGAGCAGTAGGTCGCGCCCGCCGGCAGTTTGTCGGTCACGATCGAATAGGTGTCCTGGTATTCGATGCGGTGCGGAACGCCATTCGCTTCGAGGAAGTCCGGCAGGATGTGCTTGGGGAAATTGGGCTGGCCCTGGTCGAGATTGCAGGCGAGCAGGTCGACCGGCAGCAGGCCGCGCCATTTGAGGTCGAGCAGGACTGCCAGCAGCCCGTAGCTGTCCTTGCCGCCCGAAAGCGCCACCAGCCAGCGCGCGCCCGGTTTCACCATGCCGAACTTGTCGAGCGCCTCGCGGGTCAGCCGCACCAGGCGCTTCCTCAGCTTGTTGAACTCCACGCTGCGCGGCGCCGCGCGAAACATTGCCAGCGTCTCCTCGCCTTCGTCCGTCGCGGGACGGACCTCGTCGAGCACCTCGTTCACCGGACTGCCTCGCGTTTACGCATTTGCCCTAGCCTGCCCCACTGCCGGCGTTTGGCCGGTTCTATCCAAGTCATTGGGGGAATAATGAAAGCCATACTTGTCTTCATACTGCTGACTTCATTCGCCTGTCTGGGCCCTGCGGCCGCCGGGGAGGCGGCGGCCCGCAGTCCGTTGTGCTGTTCCATCTGCGGGGCGCCGCATGGCAACCTCATCGGCAACGGCATCTGTCTCGACTGCAACAAGCGCGAGTTCGACATCAGGCCCGATGGCGGCGGCACCGTCGCCGGGCCCCGCTCGCGCCGCATGCAGCGGTAGATCGAAACCCACCCGCGGAGGGGGCGATCGCCCTCCCCGCGCTCGGTCGTAGCGTCCAAGCGCCCGGATTACAACGCGTTAAGCCGCATTACATCGGTGTAAGCCCGGCGCTGATTCCTTGCTGAATCTGTTTGCGGGCAGTTACATGGCACCCTCGCGCGCCTGAGAGGAGACCGCTCGTGTTCCGCTCCTTCTTCCCCAGCCCCGTCAATTTCTTCATCTCGGCAATTGCCTGGACCGCGGTCGTCATGACCCTGTGGTTCACGGCGGGGCCCTTGCTGGAACCCTATCTCAGCCTCGGCCCCTGGCTGGGCATCGCGCCGACCGAAGCCAATCCCGAGCCCTTCTTCGACAGTCACAGGGTCTGGCTCTACCAGTACGTGCTGATGTCGGGCTACCTGTTCTGCATCCCCTGGTACTTCTTCACCGACAATCGCCGCTGGTACTGGTGGAGCGTGGTCGGCAGCGTCACGATCATCGAGTTCGTCTATTTCAACGTCCAGATCAACGCCTGGCTGAACGACTGGTACGGCAGTTTCTACAACCTCATCCAGCAGGCGATCAGCGAGCCCAATTCGGTCTCATGGGAGTCCTATCTGGGCCAGATCTTCACCGTCGCGGTCGTGCTCATCCCGGCCATCACGGCGCAGGTGCTCAATCTCTTCTTCAACGCCCACTACGTCTTCCGCTGGCGGCGGGCGATGAACTTCTACTACATGGCCAACTGGCAGCGCGTGCGCCACATCGAGGGGGCCTCGCAGCGTATCCAGGAGGATACGCAGAATTTCTCCGGCATCGTCGAAGGGTTGGGGCTGAGCATCATCGATTCCGTGATGACGCTGCTGGTCTTCCTGCCCCTGCTGTGGGAGCTGTCGCAGAACATCACCGAGCTCCCATGGATCGGCCAGGTCGACGGCAGCCTCGTCTGGGTGGCGCTGGTTTCCGCGGCCTTCGGCACGGCGTTGCTCGCCATCGTGGGCGTCCGGCTTCCCGGTCTGCAATTTGCCAATCAGCGCGTCGAAGCAGCCTACCGCAAGGAGCTGGTGTTCGGCGAAGACCACGGCGAACGCGCGCAGCCGGTCACCATCCGCGACCTGTTCAAGAACGTGCAGCGGAACTACTTCCGCATCTACCTGCACTACACCTATTTCAACGTCGCGCGTTACGCCTACCTGCAGGGCGCCGTCTTCATCCCATACATCGCCATGGGGCCGTCGATCGTCGCGGGAGCCATTACGCTGGGTCTGTTCCAGCAGATTCTGCAGGCGTTCGGCCAGGTGTCGGATTCCTTCCGGTTCCTCGTCAATTCGTGGACCACGATCATCAACCTGATCTCGATCTACCAGCGCCTGCGCGGCTTCGAGCGCCAGATTCCGGCCGAGGGCTTCGTCTATGCCAACGACTATGACGACCCGCGCTATCTCGGCACCGAAACCGTCCCCGCCGCCGCCACCCCGGTGGTGGTGCCCGAGTAATCGCCCAGCGGGCGGCCGGATCGTGTCCGGCCGCTCAATCGTCGTGGAAGACTTGCCCGGGTAACGAGCGCCCGCGCCGCAACGGCCACGCAAACAAAAAGGCCGCCCATCGGGGCGGCCTTTCGAATTCCTGAAGCGGGTCGGCTCAGCGCGAGTAGAACTCGACCACGAGGTTCGGTTCCATCTGCACCGGATAAGGCACGTCGGCGAGGGCCGGGACGCGCACATAGGTCGCCGACTGCTTGGCGTGGTCGACCTCGACATATTCGGGCACGTCGCGCTCGGCGAGCTGGTTGGCTTCGAGCACGATGCCGAGCTGACGCGAGCGCTCGCGAAGCTCGACCTTGTCGCCGGGCTTGAGCCGGTAGGACGGGATGGTGACGCGCTTGCCGTTCACCAGCACGTGGCCGTGGCTGACGAACTGGCGGGCGG